>JAGOOC010000006.1 GCA_017992695.1 Bacteroides sp.
AAGAACAGCGCGCTTCCGTCAATGGACACGGAAGAGATATGCTGCATTCTCCAGTCTGGGTCTCTGTGTCACCATCGGGCAGTTACGGAAAAACGTAACGGAACGTGCTTTAACGAAACAAAACGGATGGGGGTTGACGGAGTCAACTGACTATACCGAAGGAGAACGCCGAACGGACGAGACGGTTCCCGACTCGCTGCCGCCACTCCATGAAGAGCTGCTGTGCGCCATGCTTTGCACACAAACACAAACGACTTCGACTCCCCCAGCCCACCACCATATAGTACATCATATAAACTGTGGTATAGACGCACTGAATGCGTTTTGCAACTCTTTATCTCCTCGGAGAGAAGTGAAGGGCAAAACGCATTCAGTGCGTCAGTGCCTTTATTCCCCATATTCATCATGTGTATAGAAGAGATAAAAAATCAAGTGCTGGAAGGCAAATTGATTCGTTTGGAACAGGCCAAATGGTTAGCCTTGTCGGCTCCGAAGGCAGCGCTCTATGAGGCTGCACACGAGATAACCATCAAACGAGCATCATCAACGTTCGATATGTGCTCCATCATCAATGCTAAGTCGGGTCGCTGCTCGGAGAACTGCAAATGGTGCGCACAGTCGGGTCATTACCAAACGAAATCGGACGTGTATGAGCTGCTCTCCAAAGAGGAGTGTCTGCGTCAGGCACAATACAATCAAGAGCAGGGCGTAGGACGTTTCTCGTTGGTCACCAGCGGACGTTGCCCGAGTGAAAAACAAATGAACGAAATATGCCACACCGTTCGGCACATGCGTCGGCACTCCTCCATCAGGCTTTGTGCATCGCTGGGCTTGCTCGATCGAGAGGCGTTGCAGGCGCTTTACCAATCGGGCGTGACGCGTTACCACTGCAACCTCGAAACGGCTTCCTCTTTCTTTCCGCAGTTGTGCAGTACGCACACACAGGACGAGAAGATCGAGACCCTTCGTGCTGCCCGCAGCGTGGGTATGGATGTATGCTCGGGAGGAATCATCGGCATGGGCGAGAGCGTGGAGCAACGCATCGAATTTGCTTTCACGCTACGAAACCTCGATGTGCAGTCCATTCCGATCAACCTGCTCACTCCCATCCCCGGAACGCCACTCGAAAATCAGGAACCGCTAAGTGAAGAGGAGGTGCTGACTACCATCGCCTTGTTCCGCTTCATCAACCCTACGGCTTACCTGCGCTTTGCAGGCGGGCGGGCACAGTTATCGCAAGAAGCGATGAAGAGGGCGTTGTACATCGGCATCAACTCGGCCATTGTGGGCGATCTGCTTACCACCTTGGGTTCAAAGGTATCGGAGGATAAGCAACTGATTGAAGAGGCAGGCTATGCGTTTGAAGCGTCGCAGTTTGACCGCGAGCACTTGTGGCATCCGTATACATCGACCTCGAACCCATTGCCGGTGTTCAAGGTGAAACGAGCCGACGGAGCAACGCTTACGCTTGAAGATGGGACGGTACTTATTGAAGGGATGTCGTCGTGGTGGTGTGCGGTACATGGATACAATCATCCGGTATTGAACAGGGCGGTACAGGAGCAGCTGGAGAAGATGTCGCACGTGATGTTTGGCGGACTGACACACGATCCGGCCATTGAGCTGGGCAAGCTATTGTTGCCCATGGCGCCGCCTACGATGCAAAAGATATTCTATGCCGACTCGGGCTCGGTAGCTGTAGAGATAGCCTTGAAGATGGCCGTGCAGTACTGGTACGGAGCGGGGCAAGCGAAGAAGAACAATTTCGTGACCATTCGCAGCGGTTACCACGGCGATACGTGGAACGCCATGTCGGTATGTGACCCTGACACGGGGATGCATGGACTGTTCGGCTCGGCCCTGCCGGTGCGCTACTTTGTGCCTGCTCCTGCTTCGCGCTTTGATGGAGCATGGAATCCGGAAGATATAGCCCCTTTGCGCCAAACCATCGAAGCTCATGCCGATAAACTGGCTGCACTGATACTCGAACCCATTGTTCAGGGAGCAGGAGGCATGCGGTTTTATCACCCCGAATACGTGCGAGAGGCTGCTCGCCTTTGTCGCGAACACAATCTGCTGCTGATCTTTGACGAGATAGCGACAGGGTTTGGACGTACGGGCAAGCTTTTTGCCTGGGAACATGCCGGTGTAGAGCCGGATATCATGTGCATCGGCAAGGCGTTGACGGGTGGATACATGACCCTATCTGCCGTGCTGACAAGCAACCGGGTGGCCGATATGATCTCCAATCATGCACCGGGAGCGTTTATGCACGGGCCTACCTTTATGGGTAATCCGCTGGCTTGTGCGGTGGCTTGTGCCTCCATCCGTTTGTTGTTGGAGTCGGGGTGGCAGGAGAAGGTGCGTTGCATCGAAGCGCAGCTGATCGATGAACTGGCTCCTGCTCGCCGACTGCCCGGTGTAGCCGATGTGCGGGTGCTGGGGGCTATCGGTGTGATAGAGATGTGCAACCCCGTAGACATGGCTTACCTGCAACGGCGGTTTGTGGAAGAGGGCATCTGGGTGCGTCCGTTCGGCAAGTTGGTTTACCTAATGCCTCCCTTTATTATTGAACCGGAACAACTAACGAAGCTGACCGGTGGTCTGCTTAAAATTCTATCGGAATGAGCAGTGCTATCGAACAAATGAGCCACGAGTTGGCACAGCTGAAACAACAAAACAACCTGCGTTCGCTCCCCTCGCTGGTGCACGAAGAGCGGGAGGTGGTGCTGGACAACCGAAGAATGCTGAACCTCTCTTCGAACGATTACTTAGGGCTGGCTACCGACAAGGAGCTGCGCAAAGCGTTTCTGGAAACGCTTACTCCCGAAACGTTTCAGCCATCGGCTTCATCGTCTCGGCTGCTTACCGGCAATTTCACCGTTTACGATCGGCTCGAAACCGAACTGGCTCATCTCTTCGGCAAGGAAGCGGCACTGACCTTCAACTGCGGTTACCACGCCAACACAGGCATTCTGGCGGCAGTGAGCAACGCGCAAACCCTGATCTTGGCAGACAAGCTGGTACATGCCAGCCTCATCGACGGCATCAAACTCTCGGCAGCCCGATCGATTCGTTACCGACACAATGATTATGCCCAACTGGAACGCTTGGTGCAGGAGAATCACGAAAAGTACGAGCGCATCATTGTGGTTACAGAGAGTATTTTCAGCATGGATGGTGATGAAGCCGACTTGGGGGCATTGGTGCGTTTGAAGCGAAGCTATCCTTGTGTGCTGCTCTATGTAGACGAAGCGCACGCTTTTGGTGTGCGGGGTGCAGGCGGTTTGGGTTGTGCCGAAGAGCAGGGTTGCATAGCCGATATTGATATGCTGGTTGGCACTTTTGGCAAAGCACTGGCTTCGATGGGGGCTTATGTGGTGTGCAGCCGGACGCTGCGCGAGTACTTGATCAATAAGGTACGCCCGTTTATCTTCACCACCGCTCTGCCACCTGTCAACGTGGCGTGGACACTCTTTCTGCTGCAACGCTTGCGAGACTTTGCAGGGCTTCGCCAACACTTGTCGCTGATCAGCGGCCGAATGCGAGAGGCGTTGGTAGCGAAGGGGTATGCCTGTCCGTCGACCAGCCACATCATCCCTTGGGTGGCCGGTGCAAGTAGCGAGGCGGTAGCTCTTGCCGAAGCGTTTCAGCGCAAGGGCTTTTATGTGTTGCCGGTGCGCCCGCCTACGGTGCCCGAGGGAACATCGCGTCTGCGATTCTCGCTCACAGCTGCCATCGACACTACCGAAATAGAACAACTGATAAAGACAATGGAATGAAACAGACTTTTATACACCGACACCATACCCCCCACCTCGTCCTCTTCTTTGCGGGATGGGGCATGGACACGAACCCTTTCAAAACCATGGAAACGGCAGGCAGCGACCTGCTGGTGTGCTACGACTACCGCACACTCAACTTTGACGAACAACTTTGCAGCGGTTACGAAGAGATTACCCTCATTGCTTGGTCGATGGGGGTTTGGGCAGCCACGCAGGTGCTTCAAAAACAGACCTTACCTCTTGTTCGCCGCATCGCCATCAACGGTACCCCCTACCCCGTAGATGATCGTCGAGGCATTGCCTCTGCTACCTTCGAGGGAACCACAGAGGGGCTGAACGAAGCGTCGCTTCGGAAGTTTCAACGGCGCATGTGTGGTTCGGCTTCGGCTTACCAGAACTTTCTATCGGTTGCTCCGCAGCGTGGTGTGGAGGAGCTCAAAGCGGAGTTGAAGGCTATCGGGCAACAGGTTGCTACGCTTCCGGCTGCCACTTTGCGTTGGGACAGTGCCGTGGTTGGAACGGCCGATCGCATCTTTCTTCCCGAAAACCAACTGCACGCCTGGCAAGGAGAAACCTCGGTGATACAAATGGATGCTCCGCATTATGCCGACGCACTGTTTCAGTGGTCGGAAGAACTGTTTCGGTGGCCCCAAGAACAAACAACGCGAATCGAAAACCCGTTATGATGAATAAACAGTTACTGGTGAACCGTTTTACCAAAGCGGCCAACACCTATACGCGCGAAGCCATTGTGCAGCAAAAGATAGCCTCGAAGATGATCGGGTTGCTTCGCAGTCATTTGCCCGCCAACCCGCCCAAACGGATCGTTGAGTTTGGTTGTGGCACAGGCATCTACTCGCGCTTGCTGCTGAACACCTTGCAACCGGAAAAGTTGATGCTGAACGATATCTGTAGCGAAATGGAACATTGCTGCCACGACCTGCTGGGTGATGATGTGTCGTTCGTAGCCGGTGATGCCGAAACGCTATGCTTTCCTGAAAAGACGGAGCTGATTACCTCCTGCTCTACGTTGCAGTGGTTCGAAGCACCCGATGCGTTCTTTCGGCGTTGCAACGACTCGCTACAGGCTGAGGGTTACTTTGCTTTCACTACCTTCGGACAAGAGAACATGCGAGAGATTCGTCAACTGACCGGCAACGGTCTTGCTTATCGCTCCATCACCGAACTAAAAAAATCGCTTAGTTCGCTCTACGACATTGTGTATGCCGAGGAGGAGATTATCCCCATGCACTTTGACACCCCGATGCAGGTATTGTATCACCTGAAGCAAACAGGCGTAACCGGGACCGGCCGGCATGCTTGGACACGGCAAAGCTTGACGCACTTCTGCGAACAGTATGACAGCCGCTTTACACACAACGACAGGGTGAGACTGACGTATCATCCGATCTATATCATTGCCAAAAAGAAAAAGCTAAAAAGAGATAGCCAAAGAAAGAGATAGTCAAAGAAAGAGATAGCTAAAAACAGAAAAGAAAGAACAGAATGGAAAAGAATGTATTGTTTGTGAGCGGTATCGACACCGATGCCGGAAAGAGTTATGCGACGGGGTTTCTGGCTCGCGAACTCAATGCTCATGGAGAGCGAACCATCACCCAGAAGCTGATTCAAACGGGTAATGTGGGCTATTCGGAAGATATTGATCTGCATCGAAAGATTATGGGTATAGGGTATACGGCCGACGATCTGGAAGGACTAACCATGCCTGAGATTTTCTCCTATCCGGCCTCGCCACACTTGGCTGCTCGGTTGGATAATCGGGCGGTAGATTTCAAAAAGATTGCTGCGGCTACTGCCGAACTGAGTCGTCGCTATGACAAGGTGTTGCTCGAAGGGGCAGGCGGACTGATGGTGCCACTGACCGAAGAGCTGCTCACCATTGACTATGTGGCACAGCAAGGGTATCCACTCGTCTTTGTGACTTCGGGCAAGCTGGGTAGCATCAATCACACGTTGCTTAGCTTTGAGGCGATACGCCATCGCGGTATAGAACTACACACGGTGATGTATAATTTGTATCCCACGGTAGAAGATAAAACGATTCAAGAGGACACGCAGGCGTTTATTCGTCACTACGTGAAGCAACACTTCCCCAATGCAGCGTTTGTGTTAGTACCAGAGATTATATAGAAAAAGAAGCGTTGTACACCCGGCAGCTTCATCGCTTTACGGTGTACAACGCTTTATGTTTGAAACGAAACAGGCGTGTTTACTTCACTTGCTTCATGGCATATTTACTTCACTTGTTTCATCTTATACGAACTGCGCGCTTTTCCATTGAGCATGGCATTGAGTTTTCCTCTGAGCATCTGTTTGCGAAGCGGAGAGATGTGGTCAATAAACATCTTGCCTTCCAGGTGATCGAACTCGTGTTGCATCACGCGTGCCAGGTAACCGGTCACCTCTTCTTCGTGCTGCACAAACTCTTCATCCATATACTTCACCAAGATCTTGTCGCCACGCTTCACGGTTTCGTGAATGCCGGGCAAACTGAGGCAACCCTCTTCCATGGCTATCTCCTCACCGCTTACTTCGAGGATATGGGGGTTGATATAGACTTTATTAAATCCTTTGAATTCGGGAAAATCTTCTGAGAGCGGATCGAGTGTGATGGTAACCACACGAATAGGCAATCCGATTTGTGGTGCAGCCAAGCCTACACCTTCGGCACGCTCCATGGTTTCGAACATGTTGGCAATCAACTGTTTCAAGTTAGGATAATCGGCATCAATATCTTCTGCCACTTTTCTCAACACAGGCTGACCGTATACATAAATAGGTAATATCATATCTACTATTCTTAATTTAAATGGGTTTGTACTCAATAACGCTTACTTTCGAGATAGGTTTGCAAAATGATGGTGGCACTGATTTCGTCGACCAACGCCTTGTTTTGGCGATCTTTCTTCTTTAACCCTGCTTCGAGCATGGTGCGATGGGCCAGTACCGAAGTAAACCGTTCATCGACAAACTCGACAAGGATCTCGGGAAACCGCTTTTTCAATGAACGCACAAACGGGTCGATATACTTCATGCTTTCAGAAGCTTCATTGTTCATCTGCTTGGGCAAACCAACGATGATACACTCCACAGGCTCTTTTTTCACGTAGTTGGTGATAAAATCAAGCAGGTCGTGGGTGGCTACAGTGGTCAATCCGTTCGCAATAATCTGCATGGTGTCGCTAACGGCTATGCCGGTACGCTTCCTTCCGTAATCAATGGCTACTATTCTACTCATAAATTCGGGTACAAAAGTACAATTATTATTTTGATTAGACAGACATAGAAGAGATCAATATACTAATTTCACATTATCTATCCAAAGTGAATTGCCGGGAGAGCCCACATAAGCACCGCCATGACTGGAGGTAAATTGAAGAATGAGGTGGGTAGGAACTTCGCCTTCATCGGCCCACGCTACTTCGCGGATGGGTACACTTAGCCCTTTGCTGTTGAGCGTATAGCGTTCATCTACCTGCAAGCGCATCTGATGTGCTTTGTAAGAGGGGTGTCCCGTGATGTTGCCATACAGAATTTCGTAGGTGGCATTGTTGCGCCAATCGGTCGTGTTGTAGTAATGCACCACTAGGGTACCCACCCGTTTGGCAAACACATTTCCTTGAGCATCTTCCCAACGCTTTTGCAAGAAGAGAATGGCGGCAGGAAGATCTCGTCCGGGCACATCGGTTATTTTGCTGAAACCGGTAGCGCGAATTCGATTCTCGCGATCGGACATCTTCACCTTATAATCAAACTGAAGCGCAATGGGTTTCTTCGTAAAGGGAATACCCATTTGAAGCATCTTGTTCGGGTTTTTGGTTCCTTTGATGGGTTCGTGTACCGTACCCAAGAACATGGAGCCGGCGGCAAGCACCGTGATATCGACCAAGCCAAACACTTTCACGCTCTCCATGCGCGTATCTAAGCGAGCACAGTAACCATTGCCGCGAACCTCGGGAAAGACCGACGTGTTGGTTTTAGTTACTCCGGCTACTTTGGCCATCACGTTGGAGGTAGCCCAAGGGGAACCGCCCAGGTTTTTATAAGCATCGGTACTTGAGATGGTTTGTGTAGGGCCGATGGCGTATACTTTTTTAGTGTTGCCACCAATGATGCCCGACTCTTTGATCTCACGGGTCACCCACTGATCCATGTTTCCAAAAGGGATGGGTTCGACCTTATGTTGCGCTAACACGGATGCTGCACAGCACCATATAAACGCTCCCGTTGCTACGAAGCGACGGGCTATTTTTTGAATATTCATCACTGTTTCGCTTTTACAAATTATAATCCCACTGTTTAAGTGCAAAGTCCCAATGATCTTGTACCAACTGAACGGTGCGATCATCGTATGTATATTTGTTCTTCTTGTATCCTTTCTTTCCTCCCACATATTGCTCGATGGCTGCTCGTGCCTCCTCAAATCCGGGGATAGAAAGTTTGCGGTAGATCTCTTCGGTCATTGCCAACGCATCGGCCTCAAAGTCTTCAAACTTCACCTCAATCAAATTGCCCTCGGGGATGAACGCTTTATCGGCTTCGTATTGATGGTAAAGCTTGGTGTAAATGGAGAGGATATTGCTCTCGATGGTTTCGGGAGCGATATCTTGAAGCTTCAACGGCTGAATGGTGTTGGTAAAGAAGCTACGCGTTGATTCGAACACCGTATAGGGATTTCGCATCAGGTAGATGAACTTGGCATTGGGGAACATCTTCACCAGCTCCTTGACACGGCCGGTATGAGGGGGATTCTTGCTCAGAAATTGTGTGCCTTTGGTATTCCACAAAGAGATCTTGATGAGCTTGGTGAATGTCTCTTGGAAGGTTTTCAGCTCGGCTTCGGAGATGTCATTAAAGAGCAGGTATTTATCGGCATATTCTTGTTGATAGCGAGGCAAGAACCAGAAATTATAATAGGTATAGGGCATCATATTGGCCAGTGCGAACTCCTCTTCTTGGGGAAGATCGACAGCCAACTCCATATTGTCGGTCGGACGTTTATCGGGCATCAGCCAGCTCATATTCTTCTTAAAGAAAGGCTGTCCCCACATGATGAGGTGCGGGAATACGGTTTGGTACGTAGTGTTATAGCCGAAGTGCTTGTCGCACGAAAGCACATTGTGCACAAAGGTGGTACCACTGCGCCAATGGCCCAGAATAAAAACCGGATCGTGTTCGAGCGGCTTATCGGCTAACAGCTTGTTGTAACGACTGTCTTGCAGCGGTTTTAAGATGGACAGCAGCCGGCAAACCGACTTGGTTAAGCGATACTTACTGCGATAAGCAGGATTGATCTCGCGACCGGAAGTGATCGCGTTAAAGGTTTTCCAGTCGGCACCTACCAAGGTGTTGATTGGAAGTTTATTAAATTCAAGTAAACCCATTCGATTTGTTTATTTTTCAATTCTTATACTAAGTCCTTGACGTTCGAGTTCTTTGACTGCCTTTTCTACAGCGTCATAATGTGTGGGAGCAATGCCCAACTTAGGCAGGTTCAACACCGGAACATCGTCGGTGGTTTGCATGTCTTTCATCGCTACCCGATCTATAATCATACCTACGGCAGAGGTATTATTCGTGATCGGATCGATCAGGATGAAAGAACCGCACGACTTGTTCTTTTGATAAGGGTCAAAGAAAAGCTCTTTGGAGGTGGTTAGTACCACACGGGCAATTTCGTTGAGCGAAAGAAACGGAACATCGGAGTGCTCCATCGTATTGACATCGACTTTGTATTTGATGGCATCAATACGTGTGCGGCTCACGTTGGTGGTTTGCTTGATGAAGAAGGATTTGTTGATGTCCATTGGCTCTTCATCCATCCACACCATCATGGCTTCGAAATTGCGATCGATCAACGGTTGACTGTCGGGATGCACCAGCATCTCGCCACGCGAAACATCAATTTCATCTTCGAGGGTTAGGGTAACCGATTGTGGAGGGAAGGCATAATCCAACTCACCGTCGTAGGTGACAATGCTTTTGACCTTCGACGTTTTCCCGGAAGGGAGAGCCATTACGGTATCGCCTTTGCGAACCACACCCGAGGCTACCTTTCCGCAGAAACCACGAAAATCGAGATTGGGACGAAGGACGTATTGTACCGGAAAGCGGAAATCGGTGAAGTTGTTTTCGTTATCCAGCGGTACGGTTTCCAGATGATCAAGCAGCGAAGTGCCTGCATACCACTGTGTGCGGTCGGACTTATCGACTACGTTATCGCCATCGAGTGCCGAGAGCGGTATGTAATTTACATCGGGGATACCAAGCGGAGCAACAAACTGTTTGTATTCGGTTACAATCTCATTGAAGCGAGCTTCGGAGAAGTCGACCAGATCCATCTTGTTGACCGCCAGTACCACATGTTTAATGCCCAGCAAGGAGATCAGGAACGTATGGCGACGGGTTTGCGTGATGACACCCGTGCGGGCATCGACCAAGATAATGGCCAAGTTGGCTGTAGAGCCACCGGTAATCATGTTGCGGGTGTACTGCTCATGTCCCGGAGTATCGGCAATGATGAATTTACGGTTATTGGTAGAGAAGTAGCGGTAAGCCACATCAATGGTAATGCCTTGTTCGCGCTCGGCTTTGAGTCCGTCGAGCAATAAGGCGTAATCAATATTTTCGCCGGCATTACCCATTCTTTTACTATCGCGCGCTAAGGCATCCAGTTGGTCTTCGTACAGTTTTTTACTATCAAACAGCAGGCGCCCGATCAGGGTCGACTTTCCGTCGTCGACAGATCCTGCGGTGAGCAATCTCAATAAGTCCTTCTGTTCGTCCTTATCCAGATATGCTTTTATATCTAATGTAGTTCTCATTCTTGTTTCTAATTTTCAGTTGGTAATGTTAGAAGTATCCTTCCCGTTTTTTCTGCTCCATGCTACCCTCTTGGTCAAAGTCGATCACACGGGTGGTGCGCTCGCTCTTGGTGGTAGTCATCATCTCTTCTACAATCTCTTCGATGGTATCGGCACTGCTCTCTACTGCACCGGTAAGCGGCCAGCAACCGAGGGTACGGAAACGTACCCTGCGCATCTCAATTTGATCCCGGTACTTTTCGGGAAGTCTTTCGTCATCGGCCATGATGATATTGCCCTCGAGGTTAATCACCGGACGCTCCTTGGCATAATATAAAGGTACGATGGGGATATTCTCCAAGCGAATGTATTGCCAGATATCCAATTCGGTCCAGTTGCTGATGGGAAACACACGGATACTCTCGCCTTTGTGCACACGGGCATTGTAGATGTCCCACAGTTCGGGGCGTTGGTTTTTAGGATCCCACTGATGGAATTTATCACGGAACGAGAAGATGCGCTCCTTGGCACGCGACTTCTCTTCATCGCGACGGGCACCGCCAAAGGCAGCGTCAAATTTATATTTGTCGAGTGCTTGCAGCAACGCCTGTGTCTTCATTACATCGGTATGCACCTTGCTGCCATGGGTAAAGGGGCCTACTCCTGCTTCGAATGCTTCGGTATTGCTCTCGACAATCAGGTCCCAACCGTGTTTGCTTGCATACTCATCGCGAAACTGAATCATCTCTTTAAACTTCCACTTTGAATCGATGTGCATCAAAGGAAATGGCACTTTGCCGGGGTAGAAAGCTTTCTCGGCCAGGCGAACCATCACCGATGAGTCTTTTCCAATACTATAAAGCATCACAGGGTTCTCAAACTCCGCAGCCACTTCGCGGATGATCTGGATAGACTCTGCTTCAAGCTCTTTTAAGTGACTAAGTTTATACTCTTCTTTCATCGTTATTATAGATTATATGTCTTTAAAAGTAAGTTAGATATGAACGCTTACTTTTTTACTTTTTCTGAACTATGGGTAATATAAGGGTCAACAACTGATTGACCGACTCTTCGAGATTCATCTTCGAGGTATCTAAGGATAAGGCAGGGTTTGTGGGCGCTTCGAAGGGTGCCGATACACCGGTAAAATTTTGAATCTCTCCCTTGCGTGCTTTGGCATACAACCCTTTTACATCGCGCTTCTCGCACTCTTCGAGCGGTGTGCTGACAAATATCTCAAAGAAATCATCGGGGCCTATGATGCGGGCTGCCATTTCACGAATGTCGTTGTTGGGACTGATAAAGGCGGCAATGGTAATGATGCCGCTGTCAATAAAGAGTTTAGAGACTTCGGCAATGCGACGAATGTTCTCGACCCGATCAACTTCAGAAAATCCTAAATTATTATTGATACCACTACGAATGTTGTCTCCATCGAGAATGCGACAAAGCAAACCCCGTTTATGAAGTTCGCGCTCCAAGGCAATGGCAATGGTGCTCTTTCCGGAACCACTAAGCCCCGTGAACCAAACCATTGCGCTGCGTTGATTTAAAAGCTGTTCTTTATCTTCCCGAGTCAGCATACGGTCAAAGATAGGATATATATTGTTGTTTTCTTCCATATAGGTAAATTATTTTTATTGTTTAAAATGGCCAAATGAGTGGAATCAAAATGACAGAAATGAGAAAGGTGATGATGTTGAGCGGCAAGCCGACGCGAACGAAATCAGTGAACTTGTAGTTACCGATACCTTGCACAATCAAGTTGGTCTGATACCCAATCGGGGTAGAGAAACTGGCTGAAGCTGCCATACAAATGACAACAAAGAAGGGTACCGGACTAACGCCCAGCTGCGTGGAGATAGACAATGCCAGCGGAAAAGCCAATGCTGCAGCCGCATTGTTGGTAATGAGCTCGGTAAAGACATTGGTGATGATAAACAACATGGCTAACAACACATGAGGTCCATACTGATCGCTCATGGAAATGATATAGTGCGCTACTGTATTGGCCACTCCCGAGTTAACCATCGCTTTACTAATAGCAAAGGCGCAAGCTATAGTTATCAAAATATCCCAGGAGATGTATTTCGTGTATTTCTTGGCTGGAAATATTCTTGTCCACGCCATAAGGATAGTGGTTATGGAAACAAAGAAAAACATATCAAGCTTCACCTTCGGGAAGAGTTCTTTCATCACTGAAAGCTCGCCCACTGTGGCTCCTACAATCATGAAGATCAACAGAGAAAGAGCAAACCACCGTTTTTTCTTTCCCGGAACGGGTTCGTTGTCTTTCCCATTGGCTAACATCACAAAAACAGATGACTCGCCCCAAGTCTTCACAAAGGAGTCATCGGCCATTACCACCAGTGTGTCTCCATCACGAAGTATGACCTGGCTCAAATCTCCCGTAATGCTTTGTCCGCTGCGTTTAATCTCTTTCACCTCGGCACCGTAGTGGCGTTTGAAGTCGAACTTGCTCAGGCTCTTATTGATACCTGGAAAACGAGAACCTAGAACCGCCTCTACCCGATGCATCATTGCCCCACCCTCTATCTCCTCAGCGGGAACGGAATCGTCTATCCGCTCGTCGGGCAACAGTTTTTTAGAGAAAAGAAAGATGTAGATGATACCTGCAAGGGCAATAAAAACGCCCACTTTACCCAGTTCTAACATGGTGAATCCTTCGTATCCTGCTTCAAGTATCATGCCGTGCACCACTAAGTTGGTAGAAGTGCCTATCAGCGTACACATACCACCCAATATGGTGACATAAGAGAGGGGAATGAGGAATTTAGTAGCGGGCAGGCGAACAGAGTCGGCCCAACGCTTAATGATCGGAGCGAAAATAACGACAACCGGTGTGTTATTAAGGAAAGCAGAGATGAAAGCAATGGAAGGAAGCATGCGAAGCTGCGCTTTGAAAACGGTTGTTTTTCCCTGTGGTAGGAGTTTCTTTATCACTTGTCCCAAAGCTCCGGATTGGCGAATGCCCTCGCTTATCAAAAAAAGCATGGCCACCGTAATCATTCCTTTGTTGCTAAAGCCTTCTAGCATCTCTTTAGGGGATAGAATACCTGCACAGAGAAACAGTACGACTACTGAAAAAAGAACCATGCCGGGGCGCATCTTGTCTAAGATAAGAGCGATTACCATGCCTAGCAAAGATAGCAACACAAATATACTTTCAAAGGTCATAAGCAGTTAATCATTTAATGTGTTCTCGCTTTTTCTCGACAATGAACCAAGGATTCAACAGATTTTCCTTGTTGTAACGAAGCGGGGTCTCTTCATCGGCATCGTATATTTCCATTCCTGCTGCTTTGGCAATAGCGTGTCCGGCAGCCGTATCCCACTCCATGGTTGGCGCAAAACGAGGATAGACATGAGCAGACCCTTCGGCCACACGGCATATTTTAATAGAGCTTCCACTCGATATCAATTGAACCGCTCCATGTTGTTCGCGTTTCTTGTCAACATATACTTCGGTCTCGGCACTCAGGTGCGAACGAGAGGCAACAATGACGTAAGGATTCATTTCTATCTCCATGGGTAGTTTAACGGCTCTCTTGACCAAGTCGGTCAGGGTATCGGAGTCGTTTAATTGAGTAATACCCACTAGCTTATAGGAACCTAATGATTCGGATGCAAAATAGAGTTCACGCTGCACAGGGAGGTAAATAACGCCTAACAGCGGAGTTCCATTTCGAACCAGCGCAATGTTGACTGTAAACTCGTCATTCTTTTTAATGAATTCTTTCGTTCCATCCAATGGATCTACTATCCACAGCTCGTTCCATTTTTTACGCTCAACATACTCCAAGTGTTTACCCTCTTCGCTCAATATAGGGAAAGGAGTTTCGCGCAAAACAGCTACTATGGCCTCGTGTGCCTTACGATCGGCAATGGTTAAGGGGGAGTTATCAGCTTTTCGTTCTACCTCAAAATCCGATGTCGGATCATTATAGATAGAAAGAATCTCTTCACCTGCTCTCAGGGCTGCATCAACAGCAATAAACAAATTCTTCTGTTCCATTTATTATATAGTTATAACCTCACTGCGCGCCAAGACGCAATGGGTAAGATTCAAGAAATACAAAGATAAAACTTCCTGCGCCGAAAAAGTTTTTACCCCGGTAATTATAACTTCTTTTAATGTAAACCCCAATAATCGTAAAATTGTTTCCATGATTGCCCAATACTTAAAAAAAATAAGGACAGCAACCTTTCGATTGCTATCCCTGTCCCTGTACGAAATATATATTTTCGTTTCTTGTGCTATAACCAGCAAAGAATAATTAAAATACTCGGTATAATAACCAAGAGCCTTGGAAATCTTTACGATTAGGATATTTTGCTTTGAAAGCATCACGTGCTTGCGCGGCAGCACTTCTATCGGTAAATGTACTCACAATTACACGATACATAGCCGATTCTGCATTGAAAGCAATGGTTGCATTGTAACCTTGTGCATCAAGAAAATCTTTCAAGCCTTCAGCGTTAGCTTTCAAACCAAAACTACCGCACACTACACTGTAGTCTTTCAATCCGTCTACACCCGAAACAACAGTTACTTTTTCCTGACGAACGCCATTGGCATTATCGGTTGCTTTTCTTGTTGATACCGGAGCTGTTCCTACTGGAGTTACCTGTACAGGAGCTTCTACTTGTGGCTCTGTTAATTCTTGTTGTTTTGCTTTCTCATAAGCCTTTTTATAAGCACTTTCGCTAGACTTACAAGAAGCAAATGCAAGTACCATGCATACGCCCATTCCTAACACTACTAGTTTTTTCATATTCTATACTCTTTTAATTAATGAAATTTATTTTAAATATTTTACTCTGATTTACTTATCTTTCTATTCCGACAGCAAAATAATAGAAATTTTATCATTCTGCAAAGAATAACTCCCAAAAAACGTTTGATTGCTGCCATCTTATAGCAAACAAATGGTCGAATGCTCTTTTACAGCCTCAATTTACATTCATCGCTTGTGCCATGAGCAACGAAACAGACAACAATCAACAAGACAGAACGTTCACGCGTTCGACTTACTTCTTGCAAGAAATAGCTGCGGTTGCTTGGTAGGTTGGCATTAACAGTACTTCGGCTATTTGAATATGGGCAGGAGCCGAAGCAGCAAAATAGACCGTTTCGGCTACATCCTCTCCTGACAACGGACGAATTCCTTTATAAAAGTTATCAGCCGCTTGCTTGTCTCCTCGATAACGAACCACACTAAAATTCGTTTCAACCATCCCCGGCTTAATGTTGGTTACTCTCAATGGAGTGTCTACAAGATCAATACGAAGTCCATCACTAAGCGCTTTGACGGCAGCCTTAGTGGCGCAATATACACTTCCACCGGGATAGGCTCCATCACCGGCTATAGAACCGATGTTAATAACGTGGCCACATTGACGCTCAACCATACCCGGCACAATAAGACGGGTCATGGCCAACAATCCTTTTATATTGGTATCGATCATCACATCCCATTCGTCCATATTGCCCTCGTGTTCCTTATCGACACCAATAACCAGGCCGGCATTGTTGACCAACACATCGACTTCTTTCCAATCATCGGGCAGCGAAATAACTGCTTGAGCCGCAGCTTCTCTATCGCGTACGTCGAAAGGTAACAAACAGACCCGAATAGCATATTTTGCTTCAAGCTCCTGCTTCAGTTCGTTCAGTTTATACTCATTTCGGGCGTTAAGAATTAAGTCCGAACCTTGCGAAGCAAACTTTCGAGCGCAGCCTTCACCAATACCACTACTTGCTCCGGTTATAAAAACAATTTTACCTTTCATGGCTTTCAAAATAAATTTCATTTTAAATAAGAAACAAAAGTACGCTTTAACCCTCTATCATCAGTCATTACCCTAAGTTAAATAAGATTAAACCACAAGGTGAAAAAGTATTTACCGTATCAGTTAGCGTATCTTTGTGCTGTATAACATAACGAGCCGCGAGGTTCATTCAACTTTTTTACATGACATTTGAAAATTTACAATTAATAGAGCCTATTTTAAAGGCATTACAACAAGAGGGTTACACCTCTCCCACTCCCATACAAGAACAGTCAATCCCCATTTTACTTCAAGGAAAAGATTTATTAGGTTGCGCACAAACCGGTACAGGTAAAACAGCAGCTTTCTCTATCCCCATCCTGCAAAAGCTGTATAAAACGGATCACCGAAAAGGGATCAAAGCATTGATTTTGACACCCACACGCGAACTTGCCATTCAAATTGGAGAGAGCTTCGAGTCGTATGGCAAACACACTGGTTTAAAACAGACTGTTATCTTTGGCGGCGTAGGACAGAAACCGCAAACCGATGCTCTGCGCAACGGCGTGCAAATCTTAGTCGCTACCCCGGGAAGATTGCTAGATTTGATCTCGCAAGGGTTTATTTCGCTGAAAACACTCGAGTTTTTTGTTTTAGATGAAGCCGATCGCATGCTTGACATGGGATTTGTTCATGACATCAAACGCATATTGAAGCTGATTCCAGAGAAGAGACAAACGTTGTTTTTCTCAGCCACAATGCCTCCTGAAATAGAGAAACTAGCCAATTCAATGCTGACTAATCCGGCAAAAGTAGAGGTAACTCCTGCTTCATCTACTGTAGACGTGATTGAACAATCGGTTTACTTTGTTGAGAAACAAGAGAAAAAAGATTTATTGATTCATTTATTGAAGGATCAATCGATAAAGTCGCTATTGGTCTTCACCCGAACCAAACACGGTGCTGACAAGTTGGCACGTGCTCTGACCAAAGCTGGTACACGTGCCGAAGCTATTCATGGAAATAAATCACAGAATGCTCGCCAACGTGCATTGACTGAGTTTAAAAATCACACCCTTCGCATTTTGATTGCTACAGATATTGCCTCACGCGGTATTGATGTAGATTTGTTATCGCACGTAGTCAATTACGAACTACCCAATGTACCCGAAACATACGTACACCGTATTGGCCGCACGGGTCGCGCAGGAAACGAAGGTATCGCCATCTCTTTTTGCGAATCTGAAGAGCGTCCATACCTAAAGGATATTCAAAAATTGATCGGAAAGAATATTCCGGTTATCAAAGAACACCCCTTTATTACAGCCGAAGGAATTAAAGCACACGAGACGAAAACTGAAGAGATCAAGGCGAAAACCCAAGAAAACAAGGCATACCGCGGCAGTCGAGCTAATGGTGATTTCTGGCGTCGTAAAAAACAAACCTCGCACGGAGGAGAAAACAATAAAAGAGGTTGAAATAGCTCTTTTTAAAGAATAAAAGCAGAAACTACAGAACAACTTCTAGTGATATACGTTATACTAAGTATGTAATCAACATGTTTATTTTATTAAAAAAAACAGAAGTTATGAAAGGATTTAATGTATTAGCCGCATTTTTGGGTGGTGCAGCCGTGGGCGCAGCAGTTGGAATTCTGTTCGCTCCTGAAAAAGGAAAAGACACTCGTTCTAAAATTGCTGAGATTCTTCGTAAAAAAGGTATCAAATTGAATTATCACGAGATGGAAAATCTGGTGGATGAGATTGCTGCCGAAATTAAAGGGGATCTTGGTGAATAAAAAGAGAGACAAAAAAAGACAGAGCTATCATGTTTGCAGAAAATAAAAGTATAAAAAACGTTCAACAGCTTTTTTTGGAGTTTAAGAAGTACCTTGAACTACAGAAAGAATACACCAAGCTGGAACTAACGGAGAAGCTAACCATTTTGCTTTCAACGTTACTAATGGTTTTAATGCTAATTACGCTAACCATGATAGCCTTGTTTTATTTATTGTTCGCCTTAGCCTACATACTTGAACCGATTGTAGGAGGACTAATGGTGAGCTTTGCCATTATTGCAGCAATCAACATCGTGCTAGCTGTTATTGTTTATCTATTCCGAAAACAGCTAATCATCAACCCGACGGTAAATTTCCTTGCCGGTCTTTTTTTAAAATAGCATAAAGATATGAATGCTCAACCCACACCATCGAAAATTACGCTCGAAGAGATTACTCATCGAAAAGAGGAGGTATTGCGCGAAATCCTCATGCAAAAACAACAGATGACCGATACTGCTCAAAGCATATTTGCACCACTTGCTGCCGTAGGATCAGCCGGAAATGCCTTTATGAGAACGTTTAGTACTGGAATGGCTGTTTTTGATGGAGCCATGTTGGGCTTAAAAATAATAAGAAAAATTCGAGGATTATTCCGAAAGTAAAATTATTTTGGAAATATAAAAAGGAGCTATGTTTACTATGACATAGCTCCTTTTTATATTTCCAAAATTGAGTTTATCTATACGTATGTTTCCAAAATCTTCACACATCCATCTTCAGGTGTGATGGTAACATCTTGAGTTGTGGCAGGAAGCAGTACAGTCTCTCCGGCACGAAGTGAAATTTCATTTCCTGCATCGTCAATCATTTTGCATGCACCTTCAATACAGATAAAAATAACAAACGAATCGAGCTCAGAATAATCGCACGATATCTCTTCAGTCATATCATAGATTGAAGTGGTAAAATAAGGACATGCAACTAATTCGTTCGGTTCATCTTGCACGGCATCGTACTTGGTGCGATAATCAGCCAACACTTCATAATCGATTGCTTCACGCGCTAAATCGGTATGCAATTCACGCGTATTACCTTTATCGTCTTTACGATTAAAGTCATAGATACGATAAGTCACATCAGAAGTTTGCTGAATCTCGGCAATAAAAGAACCTGCTCCAATACTATGTATTCGTCCTGCGGGCAGAAAGAAAACATCGCCCGGACTGATCTCATATTCTTGCAACACATCGGTTATTGTGTTGTTATAGACACGCTCTTTATATTCTTTAGGTGTGATTTGTTGCGAGAACCCCGAACGTAGTTTGGCTCCTTTATCAGCATCTACCACATACCACATTTCTGTTTTACCCATGGAGTTGTGACGTTTCTTTGCCAAAACATCATCGGGATGTACTTGTATGGACAAATCCTGTTTCGCATCGATGAACTTAATCAGCAAAGGAAACTTGTTTCCAAAACGAGCATAATTTTCCTCGCCTACTAATTCTTCCCGATACTTTTTTACCATTTCAGTGAGCGTTAAACCCTTATCGGGTCCATTAGCCACTACAGACTCGTTGTTTTCTACGCCAGATATCTCCCAGCTTTCACCTACACCCGTTATGCTATCATTCAGATGCTTAAACGGAACAATTTTGTCGCCTCCCCAAAGCGTCTGCTTCAAGATAGGTTCGAATTTCAAAGGATACATTTTTGTTTTTCTATTATTAATTTAGATTCAAAAATATTGAGTTTTACAATCTCGCGACAAACTTACAAAAAATATCAAATACTACCCAGAATTATATGTTTTATATTAAAACGGCACTCTATTTTTTTAAAATTATTCGAAAAGTGTACTTTTAATGCAAACGCTAAACTTTCCTAAATGCCTAGGTACATTTACCATGAATAATTTGGGAGAACGAAAGAATTTAGCTTTATTTGCAATCATTTTAATAATATCAAACATGAATAACACATTCCCTATTGAAAAGAATCTCTCCGGATTAAATCAGAAAGATTTTCAGATGGATATTAACAATAAGAAAACAGACTTGTATATCCTCAAAAACAAAAAAGGAATGGAAGTTGCTGTAACAAACTACGGCTGCGCCATTCTATCTATCATGGTTCCCGATAAGGACGGAAAATATGCCAATGTCGTTCTTGGACACAGCAGCATAAAAGATGTAGTAAGCAGTCCGGAACCTTTTCTGAACACCGTTATCGGTCGGTACGGCAATCGCATAGCTAAAGGTAAATTTACGTTATATGGCGAAGAGCATGAGTTAACCATCAACAATGGACCTAACTCATTGCATGGAGGACCTACCGGCTTTCATACTCGTGTATGGGATGCCACACAAGTAGATGAAAGCACGGTGCAGTTTAACTATCTATCGGCCGACGGAGAAGAGGGATTTCCCGGAAATTTAGAAGTGGAAATGACCTACCGCCTCGAAGAGGAAGAAAACGCATTAGTCATCGAATACAATGCATCGACAGATAGAGAGACGATTGTCAATCTCACTAATCATGCTTTCTTCAATTTAGCAGGGATATCCAACCCAACTCCTACCATCGACGATCACGTTGTGACCATACAAGCAGACTTTTACACCCCCGTAGATGAAGTTTCTATTCCAACCGGAGAAATTGCTAAAGTAGCAGGTACTCCTATGGACTTCCGCACTCCACATGCCATTGGCGAACGTATTGATGAAAAATTCGAGCAACTTATCTTTGGTGCAGGCTATGATCATTGCTATGTACTGAATAAAACTGAAATGGGAGCATTGGATTTAGCTGCTACTTGCATGGATCCGAAGAGTGGACGAACCATGGAAGTATATACCACCGAAAGCGGTCTGCAATTATACACAGGCAATTGGCTGAATGGGTTTCAAGGTGCACACGGCACTACTTTCCCTGCTCGCAGTGCCCTTTGCTTCGAAGCACAATGCTTCCCCGACACACCAAACAAACCACACTTCCCTTCGGCAACACTGCTCCCGGGAGATGAATACCAACAGGTAACGATTTACCAGTTTGGAGTAACAAAATAATTGATTCCCCTTGCAAAACAACTAACCCATTTATAAACTAACATTTTAAAAAGAACATGTCACAACAACAAAAGAGTTATCTATTGCCTATAGCAATGATGTTCGCATTATTTGCTATGATTTCCTTCGTTACCGGATTACCTGCACCCTTTGGCGTTATCGTCCAAAGTGAGTTTGGCGCAACTAATCTTCAAGCTACTTTAGGATTCGGAGCCAACTTCATTGCTTACGCATTTATGGGTATACCTTCGGGCTTATTACTTCAAAAAATTGGATATAAGAAAACAGCTTTAATGGCTATCGTTGTTGGTATCGTAGGTGTGGGTATTCAAGCGCTCTCTTCACAATGGGGCTTTACCGTTTATGTAGCCGGTGCCTTTGTTTCAGGTTTTTCTATGTGTATGCTTAATACCGTAGTAAACCCTATGCTGAACACCTTAGGTGGTGGTGGTAAAAAAGGAAATCAGCTGATTCAAACGGGTGGTTCTTTAAATTCACTTTCCGCAACGATTGTTCCAGTATTGGTAGGCTACCTCATGGGAGCTAATGTGGACGAACGTACGATTACAAAGGCACTGCCTGCGTTATACATCGCTATGGCTATCTTTGCTGTTGCATTCCTTGTATTGTTCTTCATGAACATTCCTGAGCCAAGCTTGGCTGTAAAAAAAGAAAAAGGCGCACACAGCCCAATGGCTTTCCGTCACTTCAAACTGGGTACTATTGCCATCTTCGTGTACGTAGGTATCGAGGTAGGTATTCCTCACTTTGCTAACTTATTTATGACTGCAAAGGCAAGCGATGGCGGATTGGCTATTGACCCTGCGGTAGCAGGATCGGTGGTAGGAACTTACTGGTTCCTGATGCTAATAGGACGTTTGATTGGTGCTTCACTGGGTGCTAAGTTCGGTAGCAAATCGATGCTTTCAGTTGCTTCTGTACTCGGCTTAATCTTGATCGGTATTGCTTTCATTAGTCCATTGACTGCTACAGCAAGTATGCCGGTATTCAAAGGTGGCGCCAGCATTTCATTTGGTTTAGCCCAAGTTCCTGTCAGCATCATGTGTATGGCTCTTTGCGGACTCTGCACCTCGATCATGTGGGGCGGTATCTTCAACCTGGCTGTGGAAGGTTTAGGTAAATACACAGAAGCGGCTTCAGGCATCTTTATGGTAATGGTATGCGGTGGCGGTTTGTTACCCTTATTGCAAGGTGGAGTAGCCGATGCAACAGGATATATGGCAAGCTTTATCGTAATTGCTGTAGCTTTAGCATACCTGTTATATTATGCACTGATAGGCTGCAAAAATGTCAACAAGAACATTCCTGTATAAATAATTAAACAACCCATTAACTATAAATATCATGGATATAGAACACGTAAGAAGTCTTTTTGCAAAACATTTTGACGGAGCCACCGGCTTTGTATATGCCTCTCCGGGTCGTATTAACCTGATTGGCGAACACACCGATTACAATGGAGGCTTTGTGTTTCCGGGAGCAATCGACAAAGGAATGATTGCAGAAATTAAACCCAACCAAACCAACAAGGTACGGGCTTATTCGATTGACTTGAAAGACTACGCAGAATTTGGATTGAACGAAGAAGATGCACCAACAGCTAGCTGGGCCAGATATATCTTCGGTGTTTGTCGCGAAATGATTAAACGCGGTGTAGATGTAAAAGGATTCGATACGGCCTTCGCGGGCGATGTTCCATTGGGAGCAGGTATGTCTTCATCGGCAGCACTCGAAAGCACCTATGCTTTTGCACTGAATGAGTTATTTGCCGAAGGAAGGATTGATAAATTCGAGTTGGCCAAAGTAGGCCAAGCTACAGAGCATAACTACTGCGGAGTGAATTGCGGTATTATGGATCAGTTTGCTTCTCTTTTCGGAAAAGCCGGTAGCTTGATTCGCTTGGACTGTCGTTCAATGGAGTATCAATACTTCCCCTTCAAACCCGAAGGCTATCGTTTGGTGTTGCTCGATTCAGTGGTGAAACACGAATTAGCTTCATCGGCCTACAACAAACGCCGCCAGAGCTGTGAAGCAGCTGTAGCAGCCATCCGTAAGAACCATCCTCACGTTGAGTTCCTGCGCGATTGCACCATGGAGATGCTGGATGCTGTGAAAACAGCAATCAGCGAAGAGGATTACATGCGTGCAGAATACGTAATTGCCGAAATACAACGTGTACTTGATGTTTGCGACGCACTCGAAAGAGGCGATTACGAAACAGTAGGTCAGAAAATGTATGAAACACATCACGGTATGAGCAAGTTGTACGAGGTAAGCTGCGAAGAGCTCGACTTCTTGAATGACATTGCCAAAGAGTGTGGTGTAACCGGCTCACGCGTGATGGGTGGCGGCTTTGGTGGCTGTACCATTAATCTGGTTAAAGATGAATTGCACGATGCTTTCATCGCTAAGGCTCAAGCAGATTTTACTGCCAAGTTTGGCGTTAGCCCGAAGGTATATGATGTAGTGATCAGCGATGGCGCACGCCGACTTGCCTAAACAGAGACCTTTTATTTTTAAAAAGCGGGGATGCCTTTGAAAGGCATCCCCGCTTTTTTTGTGAATCACGCAATGATGAAATCAATGAACTCCTTCCGTTAGCCAATTTTCACTCAATCTGCTCATACCGGATTATTCTACTGTTACTTCTTAGCAAATTTATATAGGGCAAAAGTGTTAGCTTCAAGCTCTGTATTAAGCACAGTGCCATCAATAACCACTACCGACTCTTGCGGAAGAATAGCATGAGGTTGTTCAAGGGTGTTCTCCTGATCGGGATCCAGTGAGCGAAGTTTGATACAACGCCCATCGGACAATACTTCTTGCTTTTTCAGCCCGGCAAAGTGAAGGGATATCGGTTGTGACTTATCCGACGTATTAACGACCTTTACAATCACTTCTCGATTATCCTTGTCCCATACAGCACTAGCAAAAAGTCCATTTTGCCCATCAGCACCGGTAACATTCTTTTTATCCATTGTCAATGAAAGCACATGAGAACCTTTATTGTGTGCATACAGCTGCTGTACATAGTAGCTTGTGGTACGCACCGAATTCATATTGTCGAACCAAATCATATCGGGCCGCCATTGCCATCCCTCTACATGAGCAAAAAGAGGAGCATAAGTAGCCATGTGTACGATATCGGCATTGCGTTCAAGCCCCGTCATAAAAGCAGCTTCGAGCAAAGCAGCATTGAAGTGATTGTACTTTTTACCTTTGCCATGACAAGCATATTCACCGGCAAACACTTTTGGCCCCTTGCGGTCATAATGATCATAACGTGCTCCTTGGCTCAAGAACCAACTCTCGGGACGATAGAAATGTTCATCGACCAGATCGACCTTCAATCGCTTCATTTCGGGCCATAGGTATTCAAACTGATCACCCTCTGAGTTGGGACCTGAACTACCTATGATTTTAATATCGGGATAAACCTTGCGTATGGCCGTAATGAAAGGAGCCAGATGTTCGGGGTATTCGGCACCCCATTGTTCATTGCCAATACCGATCAGTTTCAGGTTAAAAGGTGCGGGATGTCCCATCTCGGCACGCAACTTTCCCCATTGGGTAGTCACATCGCCATTGGCAAATTCGATCAAGTCGAGTGCATCTTGTATGTAGCTTTGCAAATCGCATACCGCTACGTGAGCTTTCGGATCGCTGTTCTGGAACTGACAAGAGAGTCCGCAACTCAACACCGGCAATGGCTCTGCTCCCATCTCTTCAGACAATAAGAAGTATTCATAAAAGCCCAAACCATAGGTCTGATAATAATCGGGGAAGAAGCGATGTTGGAAAGTGTAGTGCCAACGATTCTCGTTCAAAGGTCGGTTCTCTACCTGACCTACTGTTTTCTTCCAATCGTAACGGGTATCCAGATCCGTACCTTCAACAATACATCCGCCCGGAAAACGAAATATTCCTGGTTTGATATCGGCCAGTGCTTGAGCTAGATCTTTACGCAATCCATTCTCATGCCCATTCCATGTATCGACCGGAAAAAGAGAGATATGTTCGAGGTCAACCGTTCCTTTCGAAGCAAGGAAAATACGAAGAATGGATTTAGGATCGGTCTTGCTTGGTTTCAAAATGAGTTGATACTTCTTCCATTCTTTAGAGTCGACAGTCAATTCTTGAGCAGCAAACACTTGTGTCTCGCCCATAGAGCGAGTGTCAACTAGTTCTATCCGAATCTTCTCGGCAGTCTCTCCTTGTGGCAAACGGGCCCATACCGAGAAACGATATTCTTCACCTTGTTTTACTCCTATGCCAAAGAAGCCTTCATTTTCCAACCCGGTACGTTTATGATCGTGCCCAGGGTAACTCAAACGCACATAATGCGGGTTGCGTTCAAAAGGGCCATCATTCTGTAACGTCACATTGCCAAAGCTATTCCATCCCATCAGATTCTGTGGGAATTCGAAAGAACGATTTTTCACCAGCTCGGCATAAAGGCCACCATCGGCAGCATAATTAATATCTTCAAAGAATAGGCCATACATGGTAGGCTGAATATCTGCTCCTAATTTCTTTGTTTGAATAATCATTTCATTGGTTTGTGCACTGATCGCCATTGTCGACGATAAAGCAAATGCTACGAATAGTTTTTTGTGTATTCTCATGGTTTCTATATAAAATAAATAAATAATAGTTCAGCGAATCTTTTTCCCCCAAACTGACCGTCCTTGGTTATCCAATCCGGTAAAGAGGATGGTTTCTTTTTCATTCTCCCAATCATGTCCGGCAAAGATAATCAGATTCTCTATTTTCTCCCCGCCAACTGTTAAGCTTAAGGACTGTTTATTGGTCAAAAAGCTCCAATTTCCATTACCTCCTGCTATTTCGCCCTCTTTTGTTAGTACAAAATGGGTTGAAGTATTGCATTCTTCGCTATTCAACTCTGCCCCATCTGTTATTTGTCCAGCTTCGAGTCGTCTTTCGTTGCGAGGTTCGATGATCCGGATAACCTCCCATTGTCCGATCATATCTTCTTTTCTAAACGTTAGTTGCTTGCTACCGGTATACCGTTCGGGCGATACCACCGGCCAACCGTCTGCCGTAAAAAACAGTTGTCGTGTATGCAATACCATCAAGTGATTGTCGGGTGAAAGTCGTCCTTGATGAACCATGAAAAATCCTCCCTTGTCATCACTTACTACACCACAATGTGCTGTTCCTGCCCAACCGGAATGATTGTCGAATTGATAGGGTGCCGTTACTATAGGGAAATTATTCGTTGTATCGGCTATCGCTTTTCCAAAATAATCAGTAAACGGACCTTCGGGCGAATCGGATCGAGCCACACGTACATTGTAAGTCGTCATCAACGGATCGTAAGAGGTAAACAGAAAATACTTCTTTAATTTTGGATGATACACAATCTCGGGAGCTTCTAAATTATCATGCTGATAATTGGCTCTACGAGCAATCAAATGTCCTTTGTCACCGGCTTTCAAGGTCAGCCCCGTTTCCGGATTCAGCTCCACGCAATATAAACCACCAAAATAAGAGCCATAATGCATCCACCACTTTCCGGTTGCTTTGTCAACAATTACACTCGGATCAATGGCATTCATGGTTGTTTCATCATTGGTTTTAACGACACATCCCTTCTGTACCCAAGGACCTTCGGGCGTTGTTGACTCCGCCATTCCCAGATAGGACGCCTTGCGTCCAAAGGCAGAAACACTATAATAGAGCCTGTATCCATTTGCATACGGAGTGATATAAGGTGCCCATATATTGGTTGCACCTTTTCCTTGCGCATTGGTTCGCACCCATTCAATAGCTTCTATCGGTATATCCGGAAAAGCCCAACCCATAAACTCCCAATGAACCAAATCTTTGGAACGCCTCACTTGTATGTATCCCAATGGCACTCCCTTTTCGAACGCCTCTTTTCTATTCTCACGATAAATAGCATCAGTTGAATACATATAGTAATAATCACCCAACTTCTTGCAGGCCGGATCATGCACATTATAGGTACCCCATTGTTTATAGTTCTCCATGTATGCCATACTTGTATAGTTGTCAGCCCAAGGATTGGGCGAAGCAAATGGCTTAAAAGGAACGGTTCTACTGCAGGCACTTAAAAAAAGTATACTAACGGTTACAAATAAAAACAAATTTCTCATAGTAAGAAAGCTTCTAATTAAGTTTGATGCAAAAATACACCGGTTTCTACTTTAGGTAGGTGGACGAATGAACATGATAGGTGGACAATAAACCACGCAGGTACAAAAGAAAAGATACTCACTTTTATAATTCGAGATTATCTTCTAACTTTGTACACATAATGCTAACTGAAGTTATGAAAACACACCTCTTACGACTCTTTTTTATATACAGCCTCTTCAGCATATCCAAAACGCTGCATGCACAAGAACTCTTCTCCGAACGATATAATGCCTCGTATGTGACAATGAACGATGGGCTGCAAAGCAACTTCATCGACAATGTAGCTAAAGACAGTCGTGGCTTTCTATGGATATCGACTGCGGGTGGCGGACTCTTTCGATACGATGGATATGAATGTGTACCCTATACTACCAATACACTTCACTGCAAACTGAAAAGTAACTTCATTCGTAAAGTTTGCGAAGATGCTTTCAATCGACTCTGGGTTGTTTCGGAGGGAGGAATCGACATTATTGATCTCAACACCCTACGTTCAGTCATACCTCGAGGTAAATCATCAGAAATCAGTCAATTAGTAAAGCAGCCATCCAGCAATATAATAGGCGACAGTAAACAATGCTTGTGGATTTACGGCAACAGCACACTGAGTCGCATCTCATTCACAACCGAAGGAGAGATAGCCCATGTTGCTTCACGGACTAGTATGACCATTTCCGGCTCTGAAATGGCGATGAGCGATGTTGACAACGATGGGGCTATTTGGACAGGTATTGCCAATCGCATTAGTAAAATAAACATAACTACGAAAGGGGCGCTTAATGAAGCTGATCTTGCCTCCTGCTTAACCTTCTCGAACGAGGTATCAGTATCGGCCATACAGCGCAAAGAAAACGAAGTTTGGATTGCCACGAACTGGGGCTTGTTTCGTTACGACAAAAACAAAAATGCCATCAGACAGTACCTTCATAACCCCAAAGATGCTCGTTCACTCACTCAAAACTACTTAACCGATTTGGCTCTAACCAGCGATAAACAGTTGCTCGTAGCCACACTCAAAGGAGTTAATGTCTACTATCCATTAACCGACGATTTTGACCACCTAACTAGTTATGAAACAACGTCAGGTACTCGACTAAACAGTAATTTCATTAACTGCTTGTATATTGATGACAATCGCATTTGGATAGGTACCGAAACCGGCGGACTGAATAAGCTTGCTCCACAGCGATTATCGCTAAAGAACTACATACATAACAAAGATAATCCAAATAGTTTATCGGCTAATCCGGTAAATGCCGTCTACGAAGACAAGCGAGGTAGTTTATGGGTAGGTACTGTAGAAGGTGGGCTCAACCACAAAGAACCAGATAGCGAGCACTTTACGCATTACACCAAAGAACAATCGGGCCTTAGTCACAACTCGGTCAGTGCCCTTACAGCCGATAAAGAAAATCGCTTATGGGTGGGCACTTGGGGTGGAGGTATCAACTTGATAAGCCTAAATCCACCTCATCGAATACTCAAACACATTTCCCTTGCAACAACAAAAGAGTTCCCAATTGATTTTGTGGGAACATTGATTTATGACTCTATCAACAACGGCATGTGGATCGGTTCAAATCAAGGGATCTATTTCTATGACACAGCGACTAATCAAATCAGCGAGCCCTTTGCTAATGGCGTATCACGAAATATACACGGATGTATAGGCTCTATAATCGATCGACAAGGCAACCTTTGGATAGGCTGTATGGAGGGTGTATATGTGATCAATCTACATAGTCGCAAAAAGAACAAATTTAGCTACAGACAATTAAATCACAAACTCGATAAACCAAACTCCGGGTTAATCGAGAAGATAACCTGCTTCTATGAAGCAACCGATGGCACACTTTGGTTAGGAAGCAATGGTTACGGTATGTACAAGCGCAGTGTTGATGCGCAAGGAAAAGAACGGTTTATAGCCTATACCACTACGCAAGGACTGCCCAACAACAGCATACGGGGCATAGCAGGAGGAGCTAACGAAACCATCTGGGTAGCCACCAACAACGGGCTATCCTGTTACACTCCTTCCGATAGTCACTTTACGAATTACAATGCCGAAGACGGAATGATCAATGCGCAGTTTTATTGGAATGCGTCTTGCAAGCCTCATAGTGATGTTATCTACTTCGGCAGCTTAAATGGACTTACCGCCATTGAGACCAACCGAAAGAGTCTCTCACCTCGCCCCACTACCGTAAGACTTACCCGCTTGCGTATTGGTAACGAAGAGGTGCTACCGGGCTTCGAGTTTTTAAAAGAAGATATCTCTATTTGCTCTGTTCTTAACCTACACGAAAGTGATAAGTCCTTTTCGATCGAGTTTTCGGCGCTTAATTTTGACCTGCGCTCTACCGGCATATACAGTTATCGGTTGGTCGGATTCGATGATAGCTGGACACACGTGCCTTCTACTCGTCGATTTGCCGGATATACCAACTTGCCTCCAGGCCACTACACCTTAGAGGTAAAGTATGCTCCCGACGGAGAGGTAGGCAATGAAATCGTCACACAACTGCCCATCGTCATTGCGCCACACTTCTATAAAACCAGTTGGTTTATGATCTTGCTCGTAGGTCTTCTGTCAATAGCAGTCTGGCAATTTTATAAATACCGCATCCGCCACTTAAAGCGTCAACAAGAGATATTGCATGACACCGTGCAAAAGCGTACCAGCCAACTCGAACTTCAGAAACTGTTGTTAGAGAATCAAACAAGCGAGCTCTCCCGTCAGAACGGGATGCTCGTGCAGCAAAACGAGAAGATTACCCGACAGAAAGTACAATTAGTACGCATGTCACGCAAAGTGCAAGAGCTAACCGTGGATAAAATTTCATTCTTTACAAATATCAGCCATGAGTTTCGCACCCCCATTACACTCATTATCGGCCCTATCGAGCGCGCATTAAAGCTAAGTAGCAATCCACAAGTCATTGAACAGTTGCATTTTGTTGAACGCAATTCTAAATACCTCTTATCACTGATTAATCAACTCATGGATTTCCGCAAAGTAGAATCAGGAAGACTGGAGATGGTCAAAACCAACGGTAATTTTTTGAAGTTTATCGATTCACTGATTACCCCTTTTAATGTATTTGCTAGCGAACGAAACATCACTTTGAACCGTTGCTATCGACTGGCGTATCCCGAACTGCTTTATGACGAGGAGGCCATTCGAAAGGTAATTATCAACTTACTGAGCAACGCTATCAAATTTACGCCCAACAATGGTAGCATCACCCTTTATATCACCTCTTTTAAGCACGCAAATAGCGAGAAAGAGGAGTTATACATTTGTGTTAGCGATTCAGGTGTCGGCATTCCAGAAGAAGATCTTAGCCGCATATTTAACCGCTTTTATCAATCACAGAATCAAGTTCGATATCCTGTTTACGGACAAGGTGGAACAGGTATTGGTCTCTACCTCTGTAAGCGTATCATACAACTGCACAACGGCTATATTGAAGCACGAAACAATCGCAATAACGGTTGCTCATTCCGTGTCAGGCTTCCTATACAGCGAGCAGCGAACAAAGATGATAACACAATCATTGACATACAGAAATCTTCATTAATTCCAGAAAAGAACAATACTTCTTTGGCTTCTGTTTCGAGCAAACTCACTATACTCATTGTCGAAGATAATCCAGATATGTGTGCCTATATTCGGTCCATTCTCATCGAACACTATAACGTAGTAGAGGCATCTAACGGAGCCGAGGCACTGGAGTTACTCAACAATATTCCAGTCGATTTTATAGTAAGTGATTTGATGATGCCTATCATGGATGGAATTGAATTTTCTCGACGAGTAAAGGATACATTCGCCATTTCTCATATCCCTTTCTTAATGCTCACTGCCAAATCATCCCCACAAACACGTATTGATAGTTACCGCATGGGAGTTGACGAATACCTGCTCAAACCTTTCGATGAGGAGTTGCTATTAACCCGCATTCACAATATTCTGGAAAACAGAAAACGGTATCAGCGCAAATTTAGTCTTGCCATGAAGGTCGATGTACTACCGATGGAGGAAGAGTCGAGCGATAAGAAGTTTCTCAATCAAGTCATGGATGTCATCAAAGAGAACTATCGAAATTCGTACTTCGAAGTAAGTGACTTTACCGAGGCTATGGGCGTAAGCAAGAGTCTGCTTAATAAAAAGTTTCAAAGCCTCATCGGACAATCTTGTGGACAGTTCATCCGCAACTATCGTCTCAACATTGCTCACAAACTCATTCTGAAAAACCGTAAAACTAAGAACATGAATGTGTCCGAGATAGCTTACGAAGTCGGTTTTAATGATCCCAAATACTTTACTCGTTGCTTTACCAAACACTTCAACAGAACTCCTAGCGGATTAATGGACGATGCAGAGGCTTGAACTGTTTACTTATTTCCTCTTTGTTTAGGCTTACTACTTCTTGCCTATTAAAAGTACGTACTTAACAGTGTGTTAATTTGTATCTTAACACACTGTTAAGTACGTACTTTTAATAGGCAAGAATAGGCACTCATGCAATGTGCTTAATACAAGCAATATACATTAGATCAGGCCTTACTAAATACCGTTTAAATTAATTACTATTCAAGAGAGAGAGACACAATTCGGACAAATGAATAGGCGAATGATTCGTTTCTATATAATAACTGTATGAATCACACTTATAAATCAATTTGTCCTCTACCTAAGTTCATTTGTCCACCCTTAACTCTGTTGTGTCACTTACCTTTGCAATATTAAAAATCGCATTTTTAATTGTTAAACCTAATAAATATCTGTATTATGAAGACAAAGAGATGGACGTCTTTATGTATGGCACTTACGGCAACCTTTTACCTTGCAGGTTGTCAGAACTGGGGCGAAGTGGATGACCCTTCGGGAAATCAAAAAGTCCCTGAGAAGCCAGACACTTCGGCAAAGTTACTTGCCAATTTTACGTTTGAAGAAAACCTGAATTCAAACGAGAACGAAACACTGATCACAGGTGAGTCTTTTGTATATACCAACGGCAACGAACCGGAGATCATTAATGACTCAGACAAAGGAAAGGTGCTGCACCTGAATGGTGGATACCTGCGCATTCCCAACCCGTTGAAAGGCGTTGCCGTACAAACGGGTGCCTCGATTTCCATGTTCGTAAAGATGCCTCAAATTGATATTGAAGGGGCTTTATTCTCATTTACAGACGATGGGGCAAGTAAACTGTTTTTTACAGCCAATGCTTTTCTTAACTACGATGGCAACGGAGGGTTCCTTGAAGTGAACAAGCCCACAGTAGCCATCACCAATATATTTTCGCCTAAGGCCTGGCATTATGTAGCACTCACCTTTACCGAAAAAGGATATGCGATTTACATAGATGGTAAAAAGAGGTTTGATACACATAATAATATGGGGTCGACTTCGGGTAAAACAAGAGCAGTCGATGTGGGAACATTCGATTATTCGAATATCACCAAGCTCATCACGTCTGTTCCTTATTTATATATAGGTTATGGAGCAGAGAAACCTACCAAGGAGCTTTACGTCGATGAGATTAAAGTATTCACCAACACCTTCAGCGATGAAGATGCCAAAGGGCCCAACATGGGCAGTGCCGAAAAAATGGTTGCTGAGTATAAATTCGACGGTAATTTCAAGAATTCGGCAGACGATTCGCAGGTAGGCGAACTCATTACAGTCGAAGCACAAGCTACCCCATCGGCTTTCTTCAAAGATCCTGTTCGAGGTATGGTGTGGCAGCAACAAGAAGGCTGGCCGGGCAATGCCAATGGCTGGGCATACACTCAATTACCCAATCCATTGAAAGACGTGCCACTAACCGGCATCACTATTTCTATGTGGATGAATCCTACAAAAATAAATCATTGGGATCAAGTCTTTGTGTTGAATGACGGCACAAGCAAATATTGGTTAAATGCAGCCGGTTACATGGGATTCAACGGAAAAGGAGGATTCTTCGATTGCAATCAAGATGCAGCACCTGCCGAATTGCCAGTAGGTTCATGGAGCTACGTCACGGTAACGATTACACCCAAGGCATTTGCAATTTATGTAAATGGTGAATTAACATACCATACTACCAAGTACGTGAAATGGGCAGGCACCGCAGATGCTACCAGTTTCGATTATCAGAGCATACTTAATTTATTCACTGCATCCGAATATCTTTACCTGGGCTATGAAACATTTTGGCGTGCTGCTCCTTGCATGGTAGATGACTTGCGACTCTATAACTACGTACTTAGCTCCAAAGAAATTATGGCAGCAACTTATAGTGCCACGGCATATTATGATTTTAGCGATAATCTAACCAATTTGATTGATGCCGGACAAGTAGCCACGCTTGATGCATTAGGATCAGGTACTGTTCCTCAATTCGAAACCGATGTGGTCCGAGGTAGCGTGCTGCATCAACACTTTGGTGCAGCAGTTAATGCAAGCCGCACCACCATAGTAAATCCGCTACAAGGTAGAACTGACCTTATAGGAGCTACTGTGTCAGCATGGGTGAAACGAGAAGACAACAATAACTGGGATGCCATTTGGTCATTCTTCGACGAAGACAATAGCGATAAAGTAGAAGGGAAACTATACCTCAGCCCCAATGCCTATCTCGGGTTTAATGGAACAGGTGGTTACTTTGATTGTAATTGGCCCGAAAGCACCGATACTAAAGCAATCGCCGTGGGCGAATGGAGCATGGTTACGACCACCTTCGATGCAACAGGTTTTGCCATCTATGTAAATGGGGCGATGGTTTTTGATAAAAACACGCATAAGGCCTGGGGAGCTATTGATGGAATTACTGCATCGGCTTTCAACTATAATCTGCTTATTAATCTCATCAAGTCGTCTCCCAGGTTTTATTTAGGTCATGGTTCGTGGTGGGGATCAGCAGCATTGCTTATCAGTGATTTAATGATTTGCGACAAAACATTAACCGCTGGAGAGATAAGTAAATTGTATACTCAGACGAAAAAATAAATGCCTAATATGAATAAAAAAATATTTTTCATGAAAGAGAAACTATTGAATCAGATAGCAGCTGTGAATCTCCTCTCCCGGATGTTACTGATCGCTTGCTTCGCCATAATCAGCCAGTTTGCTTTTGCGCAAAACAAGGAGATATCCGGGCACGTGACCGACACCAAAGGGGAAGAAATTATAGGTGCCAGCGTACTTGAAAAGGGCACAACGAATGGAGTAATCACCGACTTTAGTGGGAATTTTAAAATAACCGTTACTCCCAAAGTTGTGTTGCAAGTTAGCTATGTAGGTTACAAAACTCAAGAGATACTTGTAGGCAATAAGAGTTCACTGACCATCACACTGGTCGAAGACACAGAAATACTCGATGAAGTTGTGGTGGTAGGCTACGGTGCACAAAAGAAAGAAAGTGTAGTGGGCGCTATCTCGCAGATATCTTCCAAAGAGTTACTAAGATCACCGGCTACCAATATCTCGCAAGCGATTGCAGGTAAAATTCCAGGCGTAATAACCTCTCAAACATCAGGTGCACCAGGTGCCGATGATATGAAAATATACATTCGTGGACGCGCTTCTTTTGCAGGCGACAATCAACCTTTGATTCTGGTTGATGGTGTAGAACGTGAGTTTTCACAAATTGCACCCGACGATATCGAGACCATCTCTACCCTAAAAGACGCATCGGCAACGGCTGTTTATGGGGTGCGTGGTGCCAATGGCGTGCTGCTGATTACCACCAAACGGGGTAAGCAACAAAAACCAACTGTTAGCTTAACAGCCAATTGGCAAATTCAATCACCTACACGACAAGACACTTATCTGGATTCGTATCAGTCGGTAGTTCTACTCGAAGAGGCGTTGGAAAATGACGGATTACCTTCTCAATTCTCGGCGGCTGATCTGGAGATGTACAAGAAATCATCATCCAGACAGTTAAACGGATTGGATGCCATGCTCTACCCCAACGTAGACTGGTATGATACGGTACTACGCAATACAGCTCCGGCTCAACGCTACAATGTCAACATTCAGGGTGGAACGAAACGTATGCGTTACTTTGCTTCGGCCGAATATTATGACCAACAAGGTCTGTTTCGCGACTTTAGCACAGACTCCTATGGAAATAAATCTAATTCGGGTTATAAGCGTTATGCCTTTCGTGGAAACATGGACTTCTTGATGACGAAAGAGCTTACTTTCTCCGTAAACTTTGGTACACGCTTTGAAGAGCGAAGAGGGCCAAACTCGAACGAGCAGTTCGACGGTGGGTTTAGTGAGGTCTTCTACGAAATGAATCATACCCCTGGATGGATTTTCCCGGTTTCTTACACAGTGGGAGAAGGTGAAGAGCAGCGGACACTCTATGGTGGAAGCTCTCAATACCAGAACAACATCGTTGGCAGATTGGCTGAAGCAGGTTTTTATAGAGCAACAAACACCATCAACGAAACCAACTTTATTTTTGATTACAAAATGGATTGGTTAACTAAAGGACTGTCGGCCAAAGCCATGGTTTCATTTGATTACAATGCCTTTTATAATCGAAAGTTTACAGCCAATTTCGCTACTTACGAGTTAAATGATCGTACTAATTATAACTCAATATATGCATACAATCAGTTCAACTCAGATACTGAGTTGGCTTACGCAGGCGACAATCAAACAACAACTTACAAACTCTACATGGAAATGCAGCTCAACTATGCCCGCAGCTTCGGCAAACATGATATAACGGCAATGACACTGTATAACCAGAATGATTATCGTTACCAAGCGAACTTAGCCGAACGCTATCAGGGATTAGTTGGCCGTGCTACGTATGGTTATGACGATCGTTATCTAGCCGAAGTTAACTTCGGTTTCAATGGCTCCGAAAACTTTATGCGTGGTAAGCGATTCGGGTTCTTTCCATCTCTATCGGTAGGCTGGAGATTGAGCAACGAAGCGTTTATGAAAAGCACAGAAGAATGGCTGAACAATTTGAAAATACGCGCCTCGTATGGCGAAGTAGGTAACGATGTGTATAAAGTAGGTGGCGTAAAGCAACGCTTCCTTTATCAGGCCGTTTGGACACAAATCAACAACGATTACTACTTTGGAACAACTGGAAACACTGGTATTTACGAAAGTCAATACCCAAACTATGCGGTAACATGGGAGCGAGCTAAGAAGTTCAACATCGGCGTAGAGTTTGGTTTATGGAACGGTTTATTAAACGGGAATATTGATCTTTTTATGGAAAAACGAAAAGACATTCTCACTCCCTATCAAACACGCCCCCAATGGGTAGGAGTTAACATGGCTGCCGGCAATTTGGGCGAGACAAAGAACGAAGGTTTTGAGATAGAATTGAAGCATTATAATCGTATCGGAAAAGATTTCTTGTACAACGCCGCATTCGCTTTCTCACATGCTCGTAACGAAATTCTGGCGATGGACGAACCGGCGTTAAAAACAGCCTATCGCAAGCAAGAAGGAAAGCCTATTGGTCAATTCTTTGGACTCATAGCCGATGGGTTTATAACTACAGCCGATTTGGATAATCCCAACTTTCCAGTTTCAACCTTTGGAAACATGCAAGTAGGAGACTTAAAATATCGAGATATGAATCAAGATGGTTTTATTGATAGCCGAGATGAAACATTTATCGGTTACAGCGACATCCCCGAAAACACCTATGCGCTAACCCTAGGATGTGAATACAAAGGTATCGGTTTCAGCATTATGTTTCAAGGCGTAGATCATGTATCGCGTTACTACGATGCCGAAGCCATGTATGCCTTCGTCAATGGCGGTAAGGTGAAAGAGCATCATTTAGATCGTTGGAGTCCAACGAAAACAGAAACAGAAAACCTAAGCAGTGCCAAGTACCCCCTGCTACACTATGACAGCTACGGAGATCATAACCAGCGCAGCAACTCATTCTTTTTAAAGAACGGTAACTTCCTCCGTTTGAAAAACATTGAGTTGAGTTACTCTTTACCAACACCCATCATCAGAAAAGCTGCAATGAGCGAATGTCGTTTGTTTATCAATGGCAACAATCTGATTACATGGGATCACTTGGATGCCCTTTGTGACCCTGAGAGTGCCGGTTCAAACCGATACCCTATAATGAAAACCGTAAATTTTGGCGTAAATATTAAATTCTAAATGACAACAAAGATGAAGAAGACCATTCTACATACAGCTTTTTTATGGTTAATATCTGGTGTTCTATTCACTTCTTGCGAAGATATGTTTGGAGATTTTCTAGACAAAGAGCCTAGCAATGAATTAACCGAAGAGCAGGTATTCAGCCAATGGACAACAACAAAGGAGTTCCATTATGATACGTACAACTACTTGAGACATGGTGCCGGACGTATTAACACCTCATGGATGGATGCCGCGACCGATTTGGCCGAGACAAGCTATGCCAATGGGGGCACACGTACCAGTTTCAACATTGGTAACTATTATGCCCAAGGAGGGAGTTCAGAGCTCACAGCAACGTGGGAACATTACTATCGAGGCATCCGTAAATGCAATATGCTACTTAGTCGCATCGACAATGTGCCCAAGGCAAGCGATCTTTCGGAAGAAAGACACGAAACGGACAAGATGAATTATAAAGCAGAAGCTCGTTTTCTACGGGCTTACTTTTATTGGGAAATGTTTCTGCGTTATGGCCCCATCCCTTTGGTAACCGAGGTTCTTGATCCGGATGGCGATTTGTTGAGCAAGTATACAGATAGACCTTCTATAAAAGCCTATGTATGTGACTTTGTTTTGAAAGAGTTACAAGCATGTGAAGAGGGACTAATGGAACAACCCAAGGAGATCGATTTACAAGGACGTATTGCAAAACCAATGGCTCGCGCATTGATATCGCGCATCAAACTCTATATGGCAAGCGATCGCTTTCAAGCTGAATCTGGAATCGGTTGGAAAGAAGCAGCAGATGCCGCTCAAAGTTTTATCACAAGCTACGGTGCGCAATATGGTTTGTACACCACTGATGCAAATCCAGTATTGTGCTATACCAATCTCATATTAAAAACAGTACACAGTGATGCTAACAATGAGGTCATTTTCTGGCGCAACGATATCAAGGTAAACTGGGGAGCTATTTACAATGACACTCCTGTTGGAGAAGGAGGACGAGGAGGATTGTGCCCTTCGCAAAACTTGGTCGACATGTATGATATGGCTAACGGACAATCACCTTTTGCTCAATATGACCCTACCGGAGCTCCGGTATACAACGGCATAACCACCCCAACGGTGAATGCAAATAGTGGCTACAGCGATAACGACCCGTATGCGAATAGAGACCCTCGTCTATCGGCAACGGTGCTATACAACGGGGTTCAATGGGGAAACGGCATGATCAATGTGATAAAAGGACAACGCGATAACCCTATTGGAAATGCCAATGCAACGCCCACAGGCTATTATGTTCGTAAGTATATTCCACAAAACATACTTGACGATAATCACAGCAAAAGCAATTACCGCAACTGGATCATCGTGCGCTATGCCGAGATTTTATTCAATTATGCAGAGGCAATGAACGAGGTAAACGGCCCCTGTAGCGAGGTGTTCAATGCGCTACAACCCATCAGAGACCGCGTAGGATTAACAGCTAAGTTAGCCAACCGAAGCGATCTGCAAACCAAAGAGGCGCTGCGTCACTTCATTCGGAAAGAGCGTACGATAGAACTAGCTTTTGAAGATCACCGTGCTTGGGATGTGCGTCGTTGGAATGTAGCCAAAGAATCACTTTCACGCCCCATCTATGGGATGGAGATCACGAATAAAGATGGCAAATTTGAATATACGCGCAAAATAGCACAAAAACGAGTGTTTTCTGAAAACATGTATCTCTATCCGATACCTGAGGGAGAGGTTTGGAAAACAAATATTGAAAATAATCCGGGTTGGAACTAAAAATGTCAATGAACATGTATACACTAAAATTTAAAAACATACAGGCAGAGTGGAGCAAGTTTCTGCTCGTAGTGACCTTGATGCTGGTCAGCAATGCAGCTTGGGCACAAGAACTCCAAACGCTAAGAGGGCGTGTTTTGAATGTCGATGGAGACCCTATTGCCGGAGCAGTAGTCAATGTGGCCGAAGCAAGTAAAATTGCCCTAACCGATAGCGAAGGGTGGTTTAACCTGAAGAACGTAAAAAGTGCCGACGAGATATGCGTGCGTAGCGCCGGCTATGTGGCAACTACTGCACTTGCCGACTTTACCGGCAATTTTCAAATCGTACTGGATGAGGATCTGGATGAATATGCACATACCGCTCCGTTACCCTTTACGCATAAACCCAAAAAGTTTGTAACAGAATCAACCTCGACGGTTACCGGCGAAGAGTTGGAGAAGCATCCGGTTGCGGTGTTGCAAAACGCTTTTACCTCTACCCTAACAGGTGTGCAAACCTACGAAGCGCAATCTGAACCGGGATGGAGCGAAACAGCCATGTACATTCGTGGACTGCGCACCATGAATGGAAGTGCGCGTAGCCCACTGGTTATCGTCGATAACGTGGAACGTGACCTCTCGTTCCTTGACGCCTATCCTATCGAGTCCATAACCATACTCAAAGATGCTGCTGCTTGCGCCATCTACGGTATGCGTGGGGCCAATGGTGTGGTTCTCGTTACCACCAAACGTGGATTGCCCGGGAAAACGATGATCAACTTCACGCAGGAAATTGGTTTTCAAACCTGTGCAGGTATTCCTGAAAGTCAAAATTCGTATAATTATGCATTAAGTAGAAATCAAGCAGCCTACCTCGATGGTAAAACAGCCGAGTATTCGGACGAAGACATTGAGTATTATCGTCGAGTTTCGAATGGAGAAGAGTTGGAAGGCATGGCCAAATACAAGTATTTCAATACCAACTGGCACGATACTATGTTGCGCGATGCCGCACCTCAATACCGCACGAATATGTCGATTAGCGGTGGCAATGCGCATGCACGTTACTATGTTTCGTTCTCCTACTTACGTCAAGAGGGTTTATTTGACTCAAAGTGGACCGAATGGAATGAGGGGTATAGTACACAAAGTGTATTGAATCGATATAACCTTCGCTCGAACGTCGATATTGATGTCAATAGATTCTTGAATGTATCGTTAGACTTAGGGGGACGTATTGATAACATTTCACAACCGGGCATTGATATGTGGAACCTCTTCACCTGGGGAGCAGGAGAAAATCTTCCCATTTATCCTGTATTCTGTCCGAATGGTGAGTTCTTTATGCCTACCAGCAGCGATAGTAAGAATGGTGCTGCGCAGATAGCCGGACGCGGTGTTGATCAAAACCGTCGTCGTAATCTATACACCACAGTAACAGCTACCGGCAATCTGGAGTCGTTAGTACCGGGACTGAAAGCTAAATTAACCTTTAGTTTCGACTCCTACGAAACTTTTCAGAAAAGACAACAAGCTGATATTAATGTATATTCGTATAACTTCAATGACGCTGTAAGCGATCCTTCGGAGTACAAGTATCAACGTATGCGCACCTTCAGAGCTTTGCCCAACGCCACTACATCGCCTCGAGACTATTATTACAACATTAACATGAACGGTGGATTGGCTTATAATCAAACCTTTGGAAAACATACGGTAACCGCTCAAGCCTTTATTCGCACGTATCAGAATGTACTTCGCGGTCAGCAATCATCCAATCGTTATTTATCCTATAATGGACAGGCAACGTATGTATATGGCAACCGCTATGTGTTATCGGGCAACATTTCGCGCATGGGTAGCGACAATTATGCTATTGGCGAACGCTTTGCTACTTTCCCCGGCGGATCAATAGGATGGGTGCTCTCGGAAGAACAATGGTTGAAAAACTCATTTATTCAGTTACTCAAACTTCGTGCCTCCTATGGACATGCCGGACAAGCGATTACAGGAGCCGGTCGGTATCCTTATCAAGGAACATTTGCTGAGGGAAACGGATATAACTTCGGGACTTCACAGTCAGGAGCAGAGGGAGCTTATGAAGCCACCTCGGGCAATAGAAATATCAAATGGGAACTATCAGACATGGTGAATCTGGGACTTGATTTTGACTTTTGGGATAAAAAGTTGTACGGCTCTTTTGATGTGTTTCAAGAGTGGAGATCCAATATTTTAGTATCTCGTTCGACCATACCCGACATCTATGGGATCATTGCTCCCCGAGATTCGTATGGAAAAGCAGAAACAAAAGGTTTTGAAATTACACTGGGACACCGAAACGCCATTGGCGATTTCGAATACTATATCGATGGTATGTTAACTTACAATACAAATAAAATCACTGAAATGGATGAGTTAGCACCTGACTATGCTTACCAAACCAAAACAGGAAATCGCATCGACCAAAGTCAGCTGCTTATCTGGAAACAGTGGGCTAGTAACGGAGATAAAATACCAACATCACATCAAGACGCCATTGATCATCCGGAAAAATATCCTTGGCATGCAGCAGGTAAGTATAAACTGGGTAACGCAGTTTTCAAAGACACCAATGGTGATCGTAAAATTGACGGATACGATAAAACCCCATCGGGCTATACCAACATTCCCGAATTAATTCCGACAATCCGCTTGGGTGTCGGCTATAAAGGATTCGATGCACGCATTGTGCTAACAGCTTACCTAAACCGCACAGTAGGATGTCGCGAAAACATGGACTATGGTTTTGGTTGGGGAGGTACTTCTACACATGCCATTACTGATACCTGGGGGTACTATACTGATGATCCTTCGGATCCACGCAACATCAATGCCAAATATCCTCGTTTATCAACCTCCTTCAGTAATATTGATCGCAACTTTCCGTACAACGAATCGGACATTTGGGTAGTTAGTGGTAATTTTCTCTCTTTACGCAACGTAGAATTTGGTTATTCATTGCCTAAACGACTGATTGCGAAAGCTAGTATGACAACGTGTCGGTTTTATTTCAGTGGTTACAACTTGTGCAACTGGAGCCATTTACCCAACGGATTTGATCCAGAGAATCCAACCAATTACATTTGGGCCTACCCGAAAACTCGTTCGTTTTCATTTGGCGTAAATGTAGGTTTCTAATTAACACGAAAAAAAGTAAATTATGAAAAAAAGATCTATTTATATGGCTGCTCTGTTACTCATGCTCATAGGCGCATCTTGCAGCGACTTTCTCGACAAAGAATACGATGCCTCTCTTTCGGAAACAAAGGTTTTCAACAATCCTAATTTAACGCGTCAGTTTTTGGTCAATATCTATACCAACCTGCCCGATGGATTGGCTCCTTTGAACGACAGTCAGTTTACAGGTGCATCGCGCGATTGCATGACCGACAATGCTGTTACGTATTGGGGATTACATTATTATACCAAAATTGGGTCTGATGGTTATACGGCTTCCGATCATCCATTATTGGGCTTTTGGAACAACAATACTACAGGCATTCGCAAATGTAATGTTTTTCTAAAGAACGCTCGTTCATCGGTTATCGGAAATTCAGAGAAAGCAGGAGACGACCATAAGTTATTCGATCGTTATCGAGCCGAAGCTACATTACTGCGAGCCATCTTCCATTTCGATCTAATCGGTTGGTTTGGCGCTACTCCTATTATTGGAGAAGACCAAACAGGTACCCCAATCGTATTTGACCTTTCGGATCCTAACGCGATGAATATGGAGCGTACTAGTGCAGCCGACGCACTCGAATGGGTAGCTGCACAATGTGACGTGGTGAAAGATTTATTACCTTTCCGATATAGCAATGAGACCTCCAATTGGGGCCGTATGAGTGGTGCTACAGCGTATGCACTCAAGGCCAGAGCACTACTCTATCGTGCCTCTTTGTTGAATAACCCGGCAAATGACAAAACACACTGGAGCAATGCTTTCAATGCAGCCAAAGACTTCATCGCAAAGAATGGACAACAAAGTAATCCTTATTTATTATATAATACCGGAAATGTAGAAAGCGATTATTACACCTGCTTTACTACCAACCCGGTTTATAATAATGAAATTATTTTGGCGCGTGCCGTTTGGAATACCAATCAAGTAGAGCGTGTGTTTCTACCTGTTGGATTTACCGGTAATTTCTCGGGCGATGGTCGCACAAACCCTACACAGAACTTTGTTGATTGCTATGAAATGAATAACGGAAAGCGGATTGACGAAGCTGGTTCGAACTACAATGAAAGCGATCCTTATAAAAATCGAGACCCGCGATTGGCGCAAACCATATTTTATCAGGGAATGACTTGGGGTCGAGCTGATAAAGAAGAACAGCGAAAAATTGACGTTCGATACAACTCGGAAACAGATAAAGGAATTGATTATAAATCGTCGATGGGCGGAACCTATACAGGCTATTACCTAAAGAAGTATGTAAATAACATCTCGTCAAAAGAACCCGCAACATTTCCTCATGCCTGGATTCTGTTTCGATATGCAGAGATTTTGTTGAGTGCAGCCGAAGCGATCAACGAAGCCGAAGGACCAACGAATGCCTACTCTTATGTGAATGAAGTTCGTGCCCGGGCAGGTATGCCTCCTTACGAAGGAATGTCGCAAGAGGAGTTACGAAAACGTATCCAAAATGAACGACGCATTGAGCTAAGCTTTGAAGATCATCGATTTATTGATAGTCGCCGCTGGAAACTATTTGAAGGAGTATCTGCTTCAGGAGAAGTAGGACAGCCACGTTACAATCAGTTGCTTAACTTATACGGAGTCAAAGTAACAGGTACATCTGAAGCTCCTAAATATACTTTTGAATTAGCTGAAGCAGTGAATTCGCGCATCTTTATCAGTCCTAAGAGTTATTATTTCCCAATACCAGCCAATGAAGTGAAAAGAGCTCCCAAGTTAGGACAAAATTCGGGTTGGGAAGTTGGAAACTAATCAGTAATTATTCGCATAAAACAAAGAATATGACACATCTTAAATGGATAGGCTTTTTGTTGTGCTACTCGCTTCTTCTTTTAGCGTGTAGCACTAACGATGAAACATCAGAAACAGGTAGTTGGAACATTGCTGCACCCAGCTATATCCATATTACATACCATTCTGTTCTTCTATCTACTAATCTTACAGACGGTAACATGGCCGTGGTTACTAAAAAAGGATTTTGTTATAGCTTAACTACAAACCCTACCATCACCGATGCCACAGTAGAAGTACTGGGTACTAACAGAGCGTTAACCTGCGAACTAGCGCAGTTGACTCCCAACACAACCTATTACGTGAGAGCATTTGTAACGTTATTGAATGCAGATCCAGTCTATTCACCTGAAAGTTCATTTACGACATCGATCGAAAGTGCAGAAGATCTGTTGGCTAACTACGAAGCTCCGATCTACGCCGATAATTACACAAGCATAGCTAGCTGGAGTCAACGTAGTCAATGGAACTTGGCCAATGTTCATGACCCCACTGTAATGAAAGCTGATGATGGATACTATTATATGTATCAAACAGATGCATCTTATGGAAATGCGCACGAAGGGCATGGACATTTTCATGGACGTCGTTCAAAAGACTTGATCAATTGGGAGTATTTAGGAAGTACCATGGAAACAGCACCAAGCTGGGTGAAGGAGAAATTAAACCAGATGCGTAACGAACTTGGTCTTGCCCCCATCGAATTTCCGATCTATGGTTATTGGGCTCCTGTAGTTCGCAAGGTAGCCCCTGGAAAATACCGCATGTATTACTCTATTGTGATTAACAATCTTATTAATACAGGAAAAGAAGGAAACGATGCCAACTTTGATGGATCATGGGGCGAGCGTGCATTCATCGGAATGATGGAGACAAGTGAGCCGAGTAGCAACAAATGGGAAGATAAAGGATACGTCATTTGTTCGGCTTCAGATAAAGGAGTGAATTGGTCACGTTCTTCATTAAACGATTGGAGTGCTTATTTCAAATGGAATGCTATTGATCCATCATACGTTATTTCCGAAAATGGTACACATTGGTTGGTATATGGTTCTTGGCATAGCGGCATTGCTGCCATACAGTTGAACCCCGAAACAGGTAAACCTTTGAATAACTTAGGAAAGCCTTGGGAAACAACCCACCTTGCAAACTACGGACAACTTATCGCTACCCGCAACATCCAAAGTCGCTGGCAAGCATCAGAAGGACCTGAAATTATTTATAATCCTCAAACGGGCTACTACTACCTGTTTATGGCTTACGATGAATTATCGGTTGCTTATAACACACGTGTGTGTCGTTCCAGAAACGTTACCGGTCCTTATGTCAGTATTGATGGGAAAGACATCACCGCCGGTGGCGATATTTATCCGGTAGTAACACATCCCTATAAGTTCAACAACAGCAATGGATGGGTAGGCCTTTCACATTGCGCTGTATTCGATGATGGTAGCGGTAATTGGTTCTACTCGTCACAAGGTCGATTGCCCAGAGATATCCCTGGTATAAACGCCAGTAATGCTGTAATGATGGGGCACGTACGTAGCATCCGCTGGACCACCAGTGGATGGCCGGTAGTAATGCCCGAACGTTATGGTGCGGTTCCTAATGCACTAATAAACGAAAACGAATTAATTGGAACTTGGGAAAATATTGATTTGTCGTATCGATTTGGTCAACAGAAAACAGCTACCACACTTGTGCTTGGTAGCGATCATAAAGTCACATCGGGACTTTGGATAGGGAAGACGTGGAGTTATGATGCCAAGAATCAACTGCTAATCATTAACGGCATTGAGCTGTGTATACAGCGCGAAGTAGATTGGGAGTCCTCTCCTCGTACTCACACCATCGTATATGCAGGATACAACGGTACAGCAACATATTGGGGTAAAAAAACAAAATAAACCAAACTTTCTTGAATGCTTTTGTAGCTTCTATGTTGCACAACATATTAAAGTGTACTTTATACACCAAGCAAAAGTGTTACTTTTACACCCATAATTAATTAAGTATCTCATTACCATTAAAGAGAATGACCATGAAAAAACATTTACTGCTTACCGGAATAGCTACAATCTTATTGTGTTCCTGCAATAGCAAGCCAAAAACAGAGCTAACCGTATCGGGTTTGAATCCCAAAGATTTCCAAACGGAAGTCAATAACGCCCAGACAAATCTTTATACCTTAAAGAATAAAGCGGGTATGGAAGTGTGTATTACAAACTTCGGCGGACGCATTGTATCAGTGATGGTGCCCGACAAAAATGGAGAAATGCAGGATGTAGTATTGGGATTCGATAGCATTGCCGATTACATTCATATTCCGAGTGACTTTGGAGCTTCTATCGGACGCTATGCCAACCGTATTGCACAAGGGCGCATTGTGCTGGATGGCGATACCATTCAACTGCCACAAAACAACTTCGGTCACTGCTTGCACGGCGGTCCTCAGGGATGGCAATATAAAGTATACGAAGCCAACCCGATTGACGATACCACACTGGAGTTGACCTTACACTCACCCGATGGTGATGAGAACTTCCCCGGAAATGTGACAGCCACAGTAACGTATAAGCTGACAGACGACAACGCTATTGATATCAAGTATTCGGCCACAACCGATAAGAAGACCGTGATAAACATGACCAATCACTCTTACTTCAATCTCTCCGGCAATCCTGCCCATGCAGCTACCGATCATCTATTATATATAAACGCCGACAGCTACACACCGGTAGACAGTACGTTTATGACAACCGGTGAGATTGTAACCGTCAAAGAGACACCGATGGATTTTACTACGCCTAAAACGATCGGACAAGACATTGCTAACTATGACTTCTTACAACTAAAAAATGGTAATGGATACGATCATAACTGGGTATTGAACACCGCAGGAGACATCACACAAGTGGCTGCCCGTTTATCATCGCCCGAAAGTGGAATTGTGCTCGAAATGTTCACCAACGAACCGGGCGTACAGCTTTACACCGGAAACTTCCTGGATGGAACTGTAGCCGGCAAGAAAGGTATCGTTTACAATCAGCGCGCTTCGGTATGTCTCGAAACACAACACTACCCCGACAGCCCCAACAAGGCCAACTGGCCATCGGTAGTCCTGGAACCGGGACAAACATACCACAGTGAGTGTATCTATAAATTCTCTGTAGAAAAATAATTGTTTCATTATACATATAAAAAACACTAATCACATGAATGGTTCTGGTTTTCAAACGATTGACTTCGTCATATTTGCCGCGTATATTGTTCTGCTCATTGCTTTGGGACTCTTCCTCTCGCGCAATAAAGGTGGTAAAGAGAAGAATGCAAACGACTACTTTTTAGCAGGCAACACGCTTACATGGTGGGCGGTAGGTGCTTCACTGATTGCGGCCAACATCTCGGCCGAGCAGTTTATCGGCATGTCCGGTTCGGGCTATAAAATCGGGTTATGCGTGGCTGCCTACGAATTGATGGCTGCCGTTACGCTCATCATTGTAGCTAAATTTTTACTGCCCATCATGATTGGGCAGAAGATATTCACCATTCCGCAGTTCTTGCGCGAACGCTACAACCATGGTGTGGGACTCGCCTTCTCCATCTTCTGGCTTTTGCTTTATGTATTCGTGAACCTCACCTCGGTAGCTTGGCTGGGTACACTTGCCATCGAACAGATTTTGGGCATCAGTAGCGAATACCGTTTATTGATTATCATTGGTCTTTTCCTCATTGCAGGTATCTACTCCATCTATGGTGGATTGGCCTCAGTAGCATGGACAGATGTACTCCAAGTGACATTCCTTGTGGGTGGTGGATTGGTTACCGCTTACTTTGCTCTCGAAGCAGTTTCGGGCGAAGGCAAAGGAGCTTGGGACGGATTCCTCATCGTATTTGATAAGCTCAAAACAATGCCGGAGGACACGCACTTCAACTTGATTGTAGATCGAGCGCTCTCGCCCGATGCATTTAAAGATCTACCGGGTATTGCTGCCGTAGTAGGTGGTGTATGGTTAACCAACATCGGCTATTGGGGTTTCAATCAGTACATCATTCAAAAAGGGTTGGCTGCCAAGAGTCTTGAAGAAGCAAAGAAAGGTCTGCTTTTTGCTGCCTTCTTGAAAATACTTATTCCGTTTATCGTGGTTATTCCCGGTATTTGTGCTTTCGTTATGTTTAACTACCCTCAAGACATCCCCGGCATGCAGCAGGGATACTTCGAAGCACATGGCATAATCAACGTTTCTGATGATGCTTATCCCTGGTTGATTCGCAACTTTGCCCCTGTAGGTATCAAAGGATTGTCGTTTGCTGCACTGGCAGCTGCCATCATCTCTTCACTGGCCTCTATGTTCAACTCCACCTCGACTATCTTTACGATGGATATCTACAAGCAATACATCAACAAAAATGCCAGCCAACATAAATTGGTTAGCGTGGGTCGATGGACTGCTGTATCTTCATTGGTGATTGCAGCCATTGCTGTAGAACCTTTGTTGGGTGGTCTTGATCAAGCGTTCCAATACATCCAAGAGTATTCGGGATTCATCTATCCGGGCATCATTGTCGTATTCGGTATGGGCTTGCTGTGGAAGCGCGCTTCTTCAAATGCTGCCGTATGGACTTCAATCCTGACTGTTCCAATGGGTGTGCTTTTCAAAGTGGCTTTCCCCGATATGCCTTTTCAATTCCGCATGGGATATATATTCATTGTGTTGCTCATCATCTTCGTCACTCTTACCTTGATGGATACAAAGACAGTAAAAGCTGAATTGCCACCCGAAGAGGATCGTCGCAAGATGCTTAAATGGGCACGTATCACAATGGTAGCTGCCGGCATTTGTATCGCAGCAGCCAGCATCCAGAAGATACTTTATGCTTGCGGAAGCACCAACAGTGTTATTATCTATCTCGACAATATCGGTTTTGAGGCATTTTTCTTCTTTGGCGCACTGATCTCGTCTGTATCGCTCTTCCTGTTCTCGAATTCGCGTAGCACGTTGAAAGATCCAAAAGCATTAATGATCGATCTCAATCTATTCAAAACAAGTAAAGGGTTTGCTGTCGGTTCACTTTGCATCTGTGTCATCATCACTACATTATATACTATATTTTGGTAAGAATGAAGAACCACTACAGCCATAACCCTCAGTTCTATGTATCAGTAGACTGCATCATCTTTGGTTTCAATCAAGAGGAACTCAGTTTATTGTTACTGAAACGTAATTTCGAACCAGCCCAAGGCGAATGGTCGCTTATGGGCGGGTTCGTACAAGAGAACGAAAGTGTAGATGATGCAGCAAAACGAGTGCTGGCCGAGCTAACCGGGCTGGAAAATGTATATATGGAACAGGTCGGTCTCTTTGGTGAGGTAGAACGAGACCCGGGCGAACGGGTAATATCTGCAGCCTATTATGCCCTGATCAACAGTAGCGAATATGATCGGGAACTGGTGCAACGGCACAATGCTTACTGGGTAAACATCAATGAGCTTCCACCGCTTATCTTCGATCATCCGCAAATGGTAGAGCAAGCACGCAGACTGATGAAAGAGAAGGCAGCCATTGAACCGATAGGGTTTAACCTGCTGCCCAAGCTGTTTACCTTGTCGCAGTTGCAAAGCCTCTACGAAACGATTTATGGCGAGGCTATTGACAAACGCAACTTCCGCAAGCGAGTGGCCGAGATGGATTTCATTGAAAAGACAGATAAAATTGATAAAACGGGTTCCAAACGTGGAGCAGCGTTGTATAAGTTCAATAACAGGGTGTACCGCAAGGACCCAAAGTTTAAACTCTGAATATGTTAGAAGAATTAAAACAAAATGTATTTCGTGCCAACCTCGACTTGGTAAAGCACGGATTGGTCATCTTTACTTGGGGCAATGTATCGGCCATTGATCGCGCAAGCGGCTTGGTCGTGATTAAACCTAGCGGAGTAGATTATGATCATATGAAAGCAGAAGACATGGTTGTGGTCGATCTCAACGGGAACGTGATAGAGGGTGCACTAAAGCCATCGTCGGATACTCCGACACACTTGGCGCTGTATCGCGCTTTTCCAGAGATAGGCGGAGTAGTGCATACACACTCTACCTATGCCACCGCTTGGGCACAAGCCGGATGCGACATTCCCAATATAGGCACAACACATGCCGACTATTTTCACGATGCTATTCCCTGCACAGTCGGTATGACTGAGGCAGAGGTAGCCGGTGCTTATGAGTTAGAAACAGGCAACGTAATCATTAAACGTTTCGAAGGGATAAACCCCCTTCACACACCAGGTGTATTGGTAAAAAACCACGGTCCTTTCTCTTGGGGTAAGGATGCCATTGATGCTGTACACAATGCGGTGGTCATGGAGCAAGTGGCAAAGATGGCAAGTATTGCTATCGCCATCAACCCCGATTTAACTATGAATCAATTACTTGTAGAGAAGCATTTTAGTCGCAAACACGGCCCTAATGCTTACTACGGACAGTAATTCCTATATCGGGTGCCGTTTTTCAAGCAACAGCACCGCAAACAAAACAAAAACAATTATAACCATTTTAAAATAACGAAAGAATATGAATGCATTTAATCAATACGAAGTATGGTTCGTAACCGGAGCACAGCTCCTGTACGGAGGTGACGCAGTAATTGCAGTCGACGCACACAGTAACGCAATGGTAGCCGGCTTGAACGCAAGCGGGAATCTACCCATCAAAGTAGTATATAAAGGTACAGCCAACTCTTCCAAAGAGGTAACCTCTATCTTCAAAGCAGCCAATAACGACGAGAAGTGTGTAGGTATCATTACTTGGATGCACACTTTCTCTCCCGCTAAAATGTGGATTCACGGATTGCAAGAATTGCGCAAACCGTTGTTGCATTTCCACACCCAGTTCAACAAGGAAATTCCTTGGGAGACGATGGATATGGATTTTATGAACCTCAACCAGTCGGCACATGGCGACCGTGAGTTCGGACACATCACTGCTCGCATGCGCAAAGCGCGCAAAATAGTAGTAGGTCACTGGGAAGACACCTCGGCACAAGCTAAAATTGCCACTTGGATGCGTGTAAGTGCTGGTTGGGCCGATGCACAAGACATGCTTGTGATTCGCTTTGGCGACCAGATGAACAACGTAGCCGTAACCGATGGCGACAAGGTAGAAGCCGAAATGCGTCTGGGATATCACGTAGACTACTGTCCTATCGCCAACTTGGTGAAGGTGCAGAACGAAGTAACCGATGCAGAGATTGCCGAATTAGTGGCTATCTACGAACAAGAATATAACTTTGCCGATAACTGCAAAGCAGGAGGTAAAGATCGCAAGCAGGTCACAGAGGCTGCACGTATCGAAATCGCTCTGCGTCGTTTGCTCGAAGAAAAAGGGGCCAAAGCATTTACAACGAACTTCGACGACCTCGAAGGTATTGATCAGCTGCCCGGATTGGCCAGTCAACGCCTGATGGCCGATGGATATGGTTTCGGAGCCGAAGGCGACTGGAAGACAGCTGCCCTGTTCCGCACCATGTGGTTCATGGGTCAGGGTTTACCTAAAGGATGCTCGTTCCTCGAAGACTATACGCTGAACTTCGATGGTGAGCGCAGCGCTATCCTTCAGGCACACATGCTCGAAATTTGTCCGCTTATTGCCGAAGAGAAACCAAAACTAGAAGTTCATCCGCTGGGTATCGGTGGCAAGAACGACCCTGCTCGTTTGGTGTTTACTTCGAAAGAAGGCGAAGGGGTTGCAGCCACTATCGTAGATATGGGTAACCGCTTCCGTTTGATTGTAAACAAGGTGAATTGCATAAAGAGCAACAAGTTGCCTAAGCTTCCCGTAGCCAGTGCTTTGTGGATTCCACAACCAAACTTCGAGATTGGCGCAGGTGCTTGGATTATGGCCGGTGGTACACACCACACCAGCTTCTCTTACGACCTCACTGTGGAGTTTCTCGAAGACTATGCTGAAATAGCAGGTATCGAGATGGTTGTGATTGATGAAAACACTACTATGAGCTCCTTCAAGAAAGAGTTGCAGATGAATGAACTATACTATTTGTTAAACAAGGCACTTTGTTAATGATGAACAAGAAATATGTCATAGGACTTGATTACGGTAGCGACTCTGCGCGCGCTATCGTAGTCAATGCAGCGACAGGCGAAACGCTTGCCACTGCCGTAAAGCACTATCCACGCTGGCAAGAAGGGTTGTACTGCAACCCCGCCATCAACCAGTATCGTCAGCATCCGCAAGACTATATTGATGTGCTCGAATCAACAGTAACCGAAGCATTAAGCCAATGTCCGGCAGGCACTGCACAACAAGTAGTGGGTATTGCCTTCGACACCACCGGAAGTACTCCCGCATTTACCGATGCTTCAGGCACTCCATTGGCGTTGCTTCCCGAGTTTGCAGAGAATCCCAATGCCATGTTTGTGCTTTGGAAAGATCACACAGCTGTAAAAGAGGCTGCAGAAATCAATCAAGCTTGTGCCACATCACCTACTGATTATTCTGCTTACGTAGGCGGTATCTACTCTTCAGAATGGTTTTGGGCTAAAGCCTTGCATGTGCTTCGCCAAGACGAGGCCGTACGTCAAAAAGCCTACAGCATTGTTGAGTATTGCGAGTGGCTGCCGGCACTGATTACCGGTGTACAAGCATCTAAAGATATTATTCGCAGCCGTTGTGCCTGTGGACACAAAGCTATGTGGCACAAGCAGTGGGGCGGATTACCCTCAGAGGAGTTCCTCGCAGGTATCGATCCGCTATTAGCCGGGTTCCGCGATCGGTTGTTTACAGAAACCCAAACAGCCGATAAGCCGGTAGGTCACCTCAGCGAAGAGTGGGCCAAGCGTCTGGGACTCACCACCAACGTTGTAGTAGCCGGCGGTGCTTTCGACTGCCACATGGGTGCCGTAGGTGCAGGTGTAACTCCCCATACTTTCGTACGCGTTATCGGCACATCGACTTGCGATATAATGGTAGCAAGCCCCGAAGAGATCGGTGATAAGCTGATCAAAGGCATTTGCGGTCAGGTAGACGGTTCGGTCATCCCCGGTATGATTGGTCTTGAAGCCGGTCAATCGGCCTTTGGCGATGTATATGCTTGGTTCAAACGAGTGCTCGAATTCCCCTTGAGGAACATTATCGGTGCATCAAAACTGATTGATGAGAGCACAAAAGAGGCACTAATCAACGAAGCTATCGATCAGATCATCCCTGCACTGACCGCAGAAGCAGAGAAGATTCCGGTAAGCGAAAGTACCATTATCGCTACCGACTGGATGAATGGTCGCCGCACTCCCGATGCCAACCAACTGCTCAAAGGTACCATTACCGGACTAACGTTGAGCTCAACCGCACCCCTTATCTTCCGTGCTTTGGTCGAGGCTACCGCTTTCGGTTCGAAAGCCATCGTAGACCGCTTCCGTAACGAAGGAGTACGCATTGATAATGTGATCGGTATCGGCGGCATCGCTTTGAAATCGCCCTTCGTGATGCAAACACTAAGCGATGTACTCAACATGCCTATCAAGGTGTGTCGCACCGATCAGGCCTGTGCACTGGGTGCAGCCATGTTTGCTGCTACAGCTGCCGGCGTCTATACCCAAGTAGAAGATGCACAACAAGCCATGACATCGGGCTTTGCCAACGAATATCAGCCGGATGCTGCACGCGCTCTTGCGTATGCCGAAATCTATGAGAATTACCTTAAGTTAGGACAGTTTACAGAGAAAGAACTTTTCTGCTAAACCATCTTGTATAACGTCACTCCACTACAAGCTTATGCAGCGGAGTGACGTTTCTTTTTAATACTATACAAACCATGAAACGAACTACCTTACTTGCCTTACTATTTCCAATTTCCAGTTTACTGCTCGCACAAGAAGTACAAGGACCCGATGGTGCCTTGCAAGTCAACTTATCGCAAACAGCCCAAGAAGCTCTTACGTATCAGGTGAGTTATCGCGGAAAAACTATTCTTGAACCTTCTCCATTGGGGCTTCACACTAACATTGGAAATTTCGGCAGCGGGCTCAAACAACTGGGTACCACCCGCCGAGTGATTGATGAACATTACACCCTGCCTCATGCCAAAGCAAGTCGCATACACTACGTGGCCAATGAAATGGTTAACAGTTACCTCAATGCAGATGGCGATACCCTGCAAATCATTTTCCGCGTTAGCAACAACGACGTGGCACAAGCCTATCGCATCGCTTCGAGCAAGCGTACGCAATGCACCATCTTGTCCGAACAAACAGGATTCGATTTTCCTGCACAAACCACTACATTTATCACCCCACAAGCTCCTGCCGGAGACGGATGGATGAGGACCAAGCCCAGTTACGAAGAGGAGTATACGATGGAAGAGCCCATAGGTACCCCTTCGAAATACAAGCTTGGCTATACCTTCCCTGCCCTCTTCCATATCGGATCAAACGGTTGGGCGCTTCTATCCGAAACGGGAGTGAGCAGCCAATATGTCGGCACACGTCTAAGCGATAGCACAAAGGATGGACTTTACACCATCGCCTTTCCCGATATCCGCGAGAATGCCGGTGTAGGCGATGCAACCGTTACTGCTGCCTTGCCGTTACTTACTTCATGGAAAACCATCACCGTTGGCGAAACACTGAAACCCATTGTCGAAACAACCTCGGCCTATGACAACGTACGCCCACTCTATCAGCCATCGCAAGTGTATCAACCCGGACGCAGTACCTGGAGTTGGATTCTATGGCAAGATCAATCGTGCAATTACAATGATCAGAAAATATTTATTGACCTGGCTGCCGATATGGGTTATGAATACATCCTTATCGATGCTTTATGGGATAAGCAGATAGGTTATGAAAACATGCCTTCATTGATTGCTTATGCGCAATCGAAAGGCGTTGATGTACTGTTGTGGTACAACTCGAACGGTTCATGGAACGATGCTCCACAAGGCCCCCACCACCGCATGGATACAGCTCCTGCTCGTCAGAAAGAGATGGCATGGATGAAATCATTGGGTGTAAAAGGAATCAAGGTCGACTTCTTTGGTGGAGACAAGCAGGTAACTATGAAGCTCTATGAGGACATCCTGACCGATGCCAATCAATATGGTTTGGGCGTCGTGTTTCACGGCTGTACCCTGCCCCGCGGATGGGAACGCATGTATCCCAACCACATGAGTAGCGAAGCTGCGTTGGTATCCGAGAACCTCGTCTTCCAACAATATCACGCTGACCGCGAAGCACAACGTGCCACACTCTATCCCTTTATTCGCAATGCCGTATCGGGCATGGACTATGGTGGCGTATTCTTCAATAAGCATTTTTCGAAAGATAGCAAGTCGGGCCCGCTTCGCAAAACAACCGATGCCTTTCAGATAGCCACCTCGGTACTCTTTCAATCGGGCATCACTCACTTGGGCATTACTCCCAATAACTTGACAGAACAACCCGATTACGTGCTCGATTTCATGAAAAGCTTCCCTACGGTTTGGGACGAGACTCGCTTCGTTGAGGGTTACCCCGGTAAGTATTGCGTTATTGCTCGCAGATACGGTTCCACTTGGTACATTGCTGCCGTTAGTGCAGCCGATGAAACCCTGAAGCTCAAACTGTCTCTTCCTTGGTTAATAGGCAAACAAGTATCAATCATTGGCGACAAAACAGATCGTACAGCCTCACTTCAAACCAATGCAGTCGACAAGAAAGGAGTACTCAACATCGAATTGCAGCCACAAGGTGGAGCTATGATTACCACCACGAACTAACTTAATCTATCACTAACTTATAATCCACATGAAAACAAGACTTATCTTCGGAGCCGCCTTGCTGGCCGTTTCCGTATCGCTCTCGGCACAGAAGAGTGCATTAATCAAACTTCATCCCGAACAAGGCAAAGAGATTATCCCCAAAGAGATCTACGGACAGTTTGCCGAGCACCTGGGCTCGTGCGTCTATGGCGGACTTTGGGTGGGCGAAAACTCTGACATACCCAATACTCAAGGCTATCGCACCGATGTGCTCAATGCGCTTAAAGCACTCAAAGTGCCGGTACTGCGTTGGCCGGGTGGTTGCTTTGCCGACGAGTATCACTGGATGGACGGTATTGGACCCAAAGCCAATCGCCCCAAGATGGTCAACAACAACTGGGGAGGTACGATCGAAGACAACAGCTTCGGTACACACGAGTTCCTGAACCTCTGTGAGTTAATTGGTTGCGAACCCTACATCAGCGGAAACGTTGGTAGCGGCACAGTCGAAGAGATGGCTAAATGGGTCGAATACATGACTTCGGACGGTGACAGCCCCATGGCAAACCTTCGAAGAAAGAACGGTCGCGAGAAGGCCTGGAAAGTAAAGTACCTCGGTGTAGGTAACGAGAGCTGGGGATGCGGTGGAAGCATGCGCCCCGAATATTATGCCGATCTTTATCGTCGCTACTCGACCTATTGCCGTAACTACGATGACAACCGTTTGTACAAGATAGCCAGCGGCGCGAGCGATTATGATTACAACTGGACGGACGTATTAATGAAAAACGTAGGGGGACGCATGCAGGGGCTCTCGTTGCACTATTACACCGTGGCGGGATGGAACGGAAGCAAAGGCTCGGCCACCCAGTTCAATAAAGATGACTATTACTGGACCATGGGCAAATGCATCGAAGTGGAAGATGTGATTCAAAAACACTGCGCCATCATGGACAAATACGATAAGAATAAACACATCGGCTTGCTGCTCGACGAATGGGGAACTTGGTGGGACGAAGAACCGGGTACTGTGCGCGGACATCTCTACCAACAAAACACCCTGCGCGACGCCTTCGTAGCCTCACTGAGTCTCGACATCTTTCACAAATACACCGACCGTCTGAAGATGGCGAACATCGCTCAGATTGTAAACGTGTTGCAATCGATGATCCTGACCAAGGGCAAAGAGATGGTATTGACTCCCTCGTACTATGTATTCGACATGTACAAAGTGCATCAAGATGCCACGCATTTGCCACTCGACTTGATGTGTGATAAAGTAACCGTACGCGACAATCGAACCGTTGCGTTAATCAGTGCTACCGCTTCCAGAAACAAAGAAGGCGTGATCCACCTTTCGCTCTCCAATGTAGATGCCGACGAAGCACAAGAAGTGACTGTAGACCTAAACGGCGCTAAGGCCTCTCAAGTAAACGGACAGATGCTTACTTCGGCCAATCTAACAGATTACAATTCGTTTGAAAAACCTAACAGCGTTAAGCCAACAGCATTTAACAACGCCAAAATAGCCAAAGGGAAATTGACAATAACGCTACCTGCCAAGTCTATTGTAACGTTGTCTGTGAGATAAAACCTCTCTTACCAGAAGGTCTCCACAAGGGTGAAAGCGCAAAAAGAAGCACATTCATCCTTGCGTATTGCATACAAAGCACTATCTTTGCATCACTAAAAACTAATTTTACACCTTTATGAACGATACCAAGCTAATGAATCGGGCGGCGGATAACATCCGTATCCTGTCCGCTTCTATGGTCGAAAAAGCCAACTCGGGACATCCGGGCGGCGCCATGGGAGGCGCAGACTTTATCAATGTACTCTTCTCTGAGTTCTTAGTATATGATCCCAAAAACCCTCGCTGGGAAGGTCGCGACCGCTTCTTTCTTGACCCGGGACACATGTCGCCCATGCTCTATTCGGTATTGGCTATGACAGGCAAATACACCATGGACGAACTTGCACAGTTTCGTCAATGGGGAAGCCCCACTCCCGGACACCCTGAGGTAGACATCATGCGCGGTGTAGAAAACACTTCGGGCCCGCTAGGACAAGGACACACCTTTGCCGTAGGTGCTGCCATCGCTGCTAAATTCCTCAAAGCTCGCTTTGGCGAGCTGATGAATCAGACGATTTATGCATACATTTCAGACGGTGGTATTCAGGAAGAAATTTCGCAAGGTGCCGGTCGCATTGCCGGAACATTGGGACTGAACAATCTGATTATGTTCTACGACTCGAACGATATCCAACTCTCTACCGAAACGAAAGAGGTATCCTCAGAAAACGTAGCGATGAAATATAAAGCGTGGGATTGGAACGTAATCGAAATCGACGGAAACAATCCCGTTGCCATACGCGCTGCGCTCAAAGAGGCCAAAGCAGAGGCTGCCCGCCCAACCCTAATTATTGGTAAAACCATCATGGGTAAAGGTGCTCGCAAGGCCGACAACAGCTGCTACGAAGCCAACTGCGCCACACACGGTGCTCCTCTTGGCGGAGATGCTTACAAAAACACCATGCTCAATCTGTGTGGCGATCTCAACGCCCCGTTCACCATCTTCCCTGAAGTGGCCGAACTCTATGCCCGTCGTGCTCAGGAACTCGAAGAGATTGTAGCCAAACGCTATGCCAGCAAAGCCGCATGGGCCAAAGAAAACCCCGAATTGGCAGCTAAGTTGGAGACTTTCTTTGCAGGCAAGGCACCCGCAGTGAATTGGGATGCTATCCAGCAAAAAGCAAACACGGCTACCCGTATCGCATCGGCTACCGTACTGGGTGCATTGGCTACACAAGTAGAAAACATGATCGTTTCCTCTGCCGACCTTTCTAACTCTGACAAAACAGACGGTTTCTTGAACAAGACACATGCATTCAAGCGTGGCGATTTCAGTGGCGCCTTCTTTCAAGCAGGCGTATCAGAGTTAACCATGGCTTGCGTCAATATCGGCATGTCACTCCACGGTGGTGTGATTGCTGCCTGTGCTACCTTCTTCGTTTTCTCTGACTATATGAAACCGGCCATCCGCATGGCAGCTCTTATGGAGCAACCCGTGAAGTTTATTTGGACGCACGACGCCTTCCGCGTAGGCGAGGATGGTCCTACACACGAACCCGTTGAGCAGGAAGCGCAAATCCGTTTGATGGAGAAACTGAAGAATCATAAAGGAAACAACTCAATGTTGGTGCTTCGTCCGGCCGATGCCGAAGAGACTACACAAGCATGGAGACTTGCCATGGAGAACACAACTACTCCTACAGGATTGATTTTCTCACGCCAGAACATCACCAGCCTGCCGGCAGGAAATGACTATACGCAAGTAGCCAAAGGAGCATACATTGTAGCTGGTTCTGAAGAGCAGGCAGATGTCATCTTGGTAGCTTCGGGCTCAGAGGTAGCCACCTTGGTAGACGGTGCAGTTTTGTTACGCAAAGACGGTGTAAAGATACGTATTGTTTCGGCTCCGTCCGAGGGACTGTTCCGTAATCAAAGCAAGGCCTACCAAGAGGCTATACTTCCTACAGGTGCCAAGGTGTTTGGTTTGACCGCCGGATTGCCTGTGAACCTTCAAGGATTAGCCGGTGTTAATGGAAAAGTATTCGGTCTCGAATCGTTCGGATTCTCTGCACCCTACACCGTGTTGGATGAGAAGTTAGGCTTTACTGCCGAGAACGTATACAACCAAGTAAAAGCAATGCTGTAATGAAGACTATAGGAATCTGTGCCGATCATGCCGGGTTCGAACTCAAGGCGTTCGTTCGGGGATGGTTGGAGGCCAAAGGCTGGGAATACAAAGACTTCGGAACGAACTCAGAAGCGAGTGTCGATTATCCTGATGTTGCTCATCCGCTTGCAATGGCTGTTGAAGCCGGCGAATGCCATCCCGGCATCGCCATCTGTGGCAGTGGAAACGGAATCAATATGACACTGAACAAGCATCAAGGCATCCGTGCTGCCCTTTGTTGGACGGCCGAAATTGCTCACTTAGCTCGCCAACACAACGATGCCAATGTGCTCGTTATGCCGGGTCGCTTCATAAGTACAGCTGAAGCTGAACTGATTCTAACGGAGTTCTTCGAAACACCATTTGAAGGTGGACGCCATCAAATGCGTATTGATAAGATTCCGGTAGAATAAATTCGAATCATGAGAACGAGAAGAAGTTTCATCTAACAGCGTTGTAGTTCACACACTGTTTTGCACTAAATCCCGTATACGAGATAGCTTAAGAACTATTTATCGTATACGGGATTTTGCACAACATGGGGTTTCAGCTTAAATCTACCCCTACTTATTATATGTATTCTTTCAGAAAACTGTTCGGTTTTTAATTCTGCAGAAAACGTACCCGTTCACATGCTGCCAGCAAGAATGCCCCAACACCAAAGTTTGAAGTAGAGTTAGCATCCACTACTTGTCCCGGAATAGCTTTTTCTCCAATCGGTTGCACATATCCCACCTTTCCATTGGGTTGCAGAGCAGTAGTTGTCAAGTAGTTCCAAGCACGATCTACTACGGGTTGATAGATAGCACGGTCAAGCAGTCCGTTATTCATGCCCCACAGTAAGCCATAAATGAAGAATGCTGTTCCACTGGTTTCGGGTCCCGGTGCATGTTGAGAATCGAGCATGCTGCGTGTCCAATAGCCTTCGGGCTGCTGACAGTCAGCAACGGCTTTTGCCAATGTCTGAAAACGATTCACATATTCGTTTCGATACTTATCGGTTTGAGGTAAGTCTTGCAACACCTTTGCAAATCCTGCCAACACCCAACCATCACCACGCGCCCAAAAATCTTTCTTTCCGTTTACACTCTTGTGTTTGGGATACACATACTTCCCGTCGCGATAATACAGTCCGGCTTCGGCATCGTACATAATGCTATCGGCAAAGGCCAAATACGTATGAAGCTTCTCGAGATAAAGCGGGTTACCCGTTATCTTATGTAACTTGGTCATAACGGGCATTACCATATAGAGTCCATCTGCCCACCACCAATAATCATTATTCGGCGTACTCATCTGGTATTCCATTACCTCACGAGCACGAGCTATCTTCTTCGGATCGGGGTTCAGGTTATACAAATCGACATAGGTCTGAAAACAGATCTGATAATCTCCAAAAAGTACATACTCATCGCTTTCGCCATAACTATACTTCCAGTTCATTCTATTGTCCGACTTAGCTCCTTTCCATTCATTGTGGTTGGCCCATGCCTCTGAATAGTGAAGATACATCGGGTTTTTCGTTAGCGCGTAAGCCTCCATATTGCCGGTATGATAGGCTGCATTGTCCCAAAAAGCACGTCCGTGCTTTGGGTTATTCGTTTGCCAATACTGATTCACCCGATGAATGATGTTCAATACCGTTGCCGTTTCCGAGGCGATGTCAACCTCTAGCACATAGATCATTTGCGGAGCTGTTTTCACGGTTTGCTCCCCATCGCCTTGACGTGTGTGCTGCACAAACAGGTGCAAACGACGCTGCTGCTTCCAAAGTTCGGTATCAAACGAAGGCTCCCAAGCCTCTACCGAGAAGTTGGTCAAGTCTTTTACAACCCATTTCCCATGAGCTACATTGGTGGTATGAGCCATCGACACCATGCTACCTCGCTCTTCGTCGCGGAAGAGGTAAAACACCTCATTCTTATCGACCACTACACGTGGACGAGCCATAGGAATCATCTTCGTGCCACCTCCTTTGAGTGAGAAAGGCGTTTTGCGTTCTGACACCTGACGATTGTTCCACGACTTTCCATCAAACCACACCAAGCGATATTGAGGCACTTTACTATCGGCACTACGCCAGTAAGTAGCAATGTAAGGATTGCCTTTAGCATCGGTACTCATACTGGTTTGATTGATGAGTTCACTGTTCTGCGGTATTCGACAGGCATATTCAGCATTCGCAGCCGTAATGGGGAGTGCATATTTCTCACCATTGGTTTTATACCACGTTTTCCCGTTATCCGAAGAACGAGCATAACAGAGATCGTGATTCGTCTCTACCAACCAAGACTCGCGCCATACCCAAGATAGGTGAATGACCCCTTGTTCATCTACGCAAATCTGCCAATAGGCATTACGCTTCCCTTCACCATCAATCAAAACATCCTGCACCCGGCTCCATTGTTGCGACTTGACAGAATAGCGATTCATCACCAAGTTGCCTCGCCCCGAAGCGCCCGAACGATACACAAAAAGCAAATCGCCACCGGCCAAAGAGTAAAACTCTGGGTACGTTACATGCGCCTCATCGACTTCGGTCATTGGTAGCTTATCGCCCAGTTCTAACGAGCCGGGGGCTATGCTGCGACAGTAGTTCAGCGGGGTTCCATGATGATCGAAAGCCACGTGTAAGTAACCGTCACCATCCACCATCAAACTGATTACATTGTGCGCATCCTTCACATTTCCTTTATATGAAGAGCGCTTCAGCGTCCATTGCTTCGAGTCCAGTTTTCGTTTACCCACCACAAGCGTACCATCGGCATCATAATAGCCGATGTATTGTTCGTCTCCATAGGTAGCCAGCGAATTGCTCCGAAACACAGCTGTGTTGACCGAAGTGCTGCTGTATCCCTTGCCTACCTCCACCAGTTGCTGTGCCCACCCTATAGGAAGCACGGCAACCAATACTATAAAAATGAATAAGCTTCGTTTCATCAATACGTAAATGAAGAGGTTTTTACATACACTTTATACTCTTTAATCTGTCCGGGTGCTCCCACCTCTGCACGTGGCAAGCAACGGAAGCCAGCAACGGTATACTCTTTACCCATATCAATAACCAATTGATGCGGATAAGCAGCATTGTCTACCGTGCTCCAGAAAGTAGATTCCTGTAGATCGAATATTTTATCTGCCGTGCGGTTTCCACTGCGAGTTTCCTCACTATCGGCATATGCTATCTTCCATGCTTCGCGAGGAAGCGGTTTGCCATCGGCACCCAAAACCTCGAACTCGGCAATAGCAGCCACGTTGGTTCCATCAAATGAAGAGAGACCTTCGATACAGAAGTAGCGTCCCTTGGTGGGTGTAGCCAGCTTTACCTCTTGCCAACCATTTCCGGCGGTAAATGCGCCTTGTGCTACTGCTTTTTCAGTGCCCAATTTCAATGTCTGTCCTTCCTTGCGGTGTGTTTCGGGGGCTTTCTCACGAAGCATATCCAAAACAGGCTTTTTCACTCCTTCAATGGCAGCCTTCTCCGGTCCTTTGAGATCGAGTACAATGATTTCATTCTCCCCCTCTTTTAACCAACAACCGGGCATAAACAACGTTTGTTGCGGACCGATTTCCCAAAAGCGTCCCATGGCATGACCATTGACCCAAATCATTCCTTTGCCCCAGCTTTCCATATTGAGGAATGTATCTCCTACTTTATCGAGCGAGAACGTTGCCTTGTAGTAAGCAGGCATGGTTTGCGCCTTACCTTTAGCGTATTTCTTAGCTTTGGCAAAACTATAATCTACCGGCAAATTATAAACCGTCCAGTTTTTCAACTCGGTTGCTTGGTCGTTGGTAACAAGTTCTACCTTTTCAGTAATGCCTTTGCGGTCGTGAATAGATTTATCAAAATTCACACGCCCCATTGCCTCTACCAAGATATCTAGTTGTGTACCGGCTTTCAACGCAGGCAGTGTCAACGTATACTCTCCGCGACGACGATCCAAACGAGCCAATAGTTTGCCATCAGCATAAACCTGTGCCCAATCGTGCACTTCGGTAATCTTCAGGGTCGTTCCGGCTACCACCGCTTGAGGCAGTTTGGTACGATACAGAATCGTTCCCCAACCCTGATCAAACTGCTCCATCGGTTGAATATCTTTTGAATATTTAGGAGCCGGCAGGTTGGTAAACAACGGTGCTACTTGTTCAAATTTAATCTCCGGAATCCCGATAACCGGATAATCGACAGGTGCATCCGACAATGTTTCGCCCGGTTGCAAGTAAGATCCCAATAAGTTACGCAAACTATGGTACTTCGCTGTTCTCCATCCTGCCTCGCTGATAGGGGCATCATAATCGTACGAACTGCACATGGCCGAATAAGCCGGATTGTTAGCACCTCCCCAATGACCAAAGGTCGTTCCCCCATGTGTCATATAGAGACTAAAGGAAATATTTCGGTCGAGCATATCTTTGATTCCGGCTACCATCGTGGCCCCATCACGTGTTTCGTGTTTCCGCCCCCAATGATCGAACCATCCACTCCAAAACTCACTACACATCAGCGGAGCATCCGGACTCATCTCTTTCAATTTCTTAAACTGATTATCAATATTTGCTCCTGTACCAAAGTTCACTGTCCACAGCAAACCATCAAGAGCGTTGTTCATGAAGTTCGAACTCCAGTCACACTGAAACAGAGGTACATCGGTAAATCCTGCTTTTACAACTGCATCGCGCACAGCCGATACATAGGGTTTATCTGTCCCATACGAACCATACTCGTTCTCAACCTGGACCATGATAATATTTCCTCCGCGGTTAATCTGCAAATCGGCCAACTCCTTGCCTACTGCATTCATAAACTTACCCACACGCTCCATGTAATAGGGATCGAGCGTACGCAGCTTAATGTCTTTCTTCTTCAACAACCACCAAGGCAGTCCGCCCATCTCCCATTCGGCACACACATACGGACCGGGGCGTACAATAACATACATGCCATGTTTCTGTGCCAATCGGCAAAACTTAGCCAGATCCTTATTCCCGGTAAAGTCGAATTCATCGGGTTTCTGTTCGTGTAGATTCCAGAATATATAGATACAAATCGTATTCATTCCCAACGACTTGCACATCTCTATGCGTTGTTCCCAATAAGGTTCCGGAATACGTGGATAATGAATTTCGGCAGCTTTGATCACGGTTGGTTTGCCATTGAGCAAAAACGTGTTCTTACCTACAGCAAATGTCTCTTGCTTCACTTCTTCTTGTTTGGGTTGTACTTGTGCAACCATCTTTTGCGAATAGGTGCAAAGGCCGATCATCAGGCCTACACCTACGTACTGAAATGTTTTTTTAATCTTTATCATTGTTTTACATGTATATTTCCTTAATTAATGAACGGCATGGTCTTTCGGAAAGTCCTCCCCTTCCCAAGCCTTCTTCGACGTCCAACTCTGTGGTGCATCGGTCCAGAAAGGATGATCGGCAGCCAACCCCAACGGTAAAAAGGCTAACGAAGCCAGATATAGACTTCCATTGTTGGTATACCAGTCTGAAATCTTTGGTTGTGCTCCATTGAAGCCCAATCGCAAAAAGCCTTTCTCATTGAAGTTTTGATCTCCGACAAACATCCGTTTGATGACTGAGGTCATGGCGGCCCGTACCTGTCCGTTTGGCAATTCCTTGGGTAACTGTTGGTTCCAAGCCAACAAGGCCAGTGGCTGCAGTATCCCTGTGCGGTAGGTGATGGAGCGACCAAATACCGGAAACGAACCTTCGGGGGAGATAAAACGCTCTAAAATAATACCGAATCGTTGCATACGATTCACCGCTTTATCGTAGTTGCAATCTGGAGCATTCCATATTTTGTTCTTACCCTCTTTAGTCATCACGCCCAAACACTCCACATACATCGGATGAATGACGAAACTGTTGTAATAGTCGAAAGCAAACGTTTGTCCATCCGAGTACCAACCATCTCCCACATACCACTCTTCTATTTTGCGCAAGGCAGACACGATGCGATATGTATCACTTGGAGCACCTGCCTTACGAAGAAAACACTCTACGGTAGAAGAAAAAAGCAACCAATTGGTGTATGGCGGATCTATTCGACGTAATTGTGTAAACTCAGTGATGTATCGTTGTTTCGTCTGCTCATCAAGTGGCATCCATAAAGCATCATAGCCTCTCAAAAAACTTTCAGCCACATACGCTGCATCGACCAACGGCTGCCCCTCTTTGCGCCAAAGCAAGTAATCGGGGCTCGACGGATCCACTGCTTGCGCATAGCTTCTCAATGCCCATTCGCGTAGCTGTTTGCGCTGCACCCCCTCGGTGGTATCATCATTGGGCAGCGAGAGCCAAGGAGCCAGTCCCGACATCAATCGCCCGAAGCATTCCATATAGGTTACTCCTTTGTCGCGGCCATCCCAGGTAGGGCTCAATTCCACCTGCATGTTCTGTTGCAGTTTACCTTCACTCATGCTGCTAAGCACAGGTGCTGCCATTCTGTACATAACCCCGCACCAAAGTTCGCGATCAGTAGGTTCTTTTTCTCTCTTTTTTTTAGCCGATGCTTCCTGCAGTGTAAGCAACATTACTGCTGTGAGTAGCAGTGTTAAGTAATTGTTTAATTTCATGATATCGTCTTCATAGATTAATACGAGTTTATACAGCAAAGATACCTCTTCAAAAACAGAAGAGACTCCATTTATACGTCAAAAAGGGGAACTTACTCTTCATAAAGTCCCCCTTTTGATACTTTTAGCGCTATATAGGGCCAGAAAACGAAAATTTATCTATTTCGGGCTCCAAGCGTCTTTCCATTCAATAGATGGTTTTCCCTCTTTATCAAATCCGATAGGCAACCAGATATAACGTGCATCAATCGGTTTCTTAGGCCGCCACATATCGGCCATAAAGATAAATTCTCCATCGGGTAATGGCAGAATAAAAGTACTCTGCCCTCCGAATGTTTTATCCGCACCTTTGCCTATGCAGGGGTTGGGGTGTTGTTTCCATGGCCCCCATATCGACGTAGCCGAAAACATACGGGCTTCGTTCGGATCCCAACCTGTACACCCCGAAGTAATCATCCAATACCTGCCTTCTTTCTTGAAGATGGCCGGTGCTTCATTGTGTCCACCGGGAAAAATACGAATATACTTGCCTGTGTGATCTTGATAATCGTCCGTCAACTCGGCTATGTGTAAGGTCAAGTTCTCTTCCGAAGAATAGATATGATAGGCTTTACCATCATCATCGACAAATAAGGTCATGTCGCGCGACATTTGTCCGCCTGCCAAGTTGTTTTTCAAAAACAGTCCCTTGTTTACAGCTACGCGCCATTGAGGTGTCCACCACTCTTTGTAAGTATTCGGATTTAATTTCAGCTTTCGCTCTTTCTCTGTCATATCGAATGGATAACGCCCCGGATTCACTCTGCCCGAACGTAAAAAACGATAAGGTCCTGTGGGCGTATCGCTCACAGCTACGGCGGCTCGTGCAGCCTCGTATCCCTTTCCTTTAAGTTCGAGATGAAACCACATCACAAATTTCTTTGTTCTCGGGTTGTACACCACCTTGGGACGCTCAATGGTGCACCCTTTCACAATGTCGCTGCTATCGTCATCAGATACAGGCATAGCAATTCCTTCGTTGGTCCAATTGCATAAATCGGTCGATGAATAACAAGTAACTCCTACCAACGCTGCACTAGTAGTTTCACTTTTATGTTCGCCAAACCAGTAGTATTTTCCCTCGTGATACAATACACCGCCTCCATGGGCATTGATGTGCTCTCCATTGTTATCTAGCCATTTTTCGCCGGAGCGTATCTCTTTCTTCTTCTGATAAATGCGTACATAGTCAATCTCGTATTTCATCGGAAAAGCACTCGCATCGGGTGTACCGCCATGCATGCCTCCAACAGCCAGATTCAACAATAAGTAATGAGGTTGCTTGAAAGGGTTCGCACGATTTCCCAAACTCCCGTTTATGGTTCTACTGAGCGGAATTTCATTTAACAGCTCATCATCCAGATAAAGCTTGATGCTTGTTTCATCCCAATCCATGCGCCACACATGAAATTTTGAAGCCCAATCCGCATCTTTACCGGTGAAATAAGTAAAAGGAATGGCTTTACTCGCCCATTTCGCATGGTATCTCTGGTCCGTTCCCCAGGCCGCGTTGGCCAGAATGTGTGGCACATCTTTGATGCGGTAATATTCCATAATATCAATCTCACCGTTCGATGGCCACTCCATATCCTTGCCCAATGTCCAGATAGCCGGCCAAGCACCACCGGCAGTCGGGATGCGTGCCTTTATCTCGAAACGTCCATATAGAAACTCTTTCTTCCCGGCAGTGGTTACCGAAGAAGAGGTATATTCAATGTTCTTTCGTGACGAACGCCAATCTGTACTACCTACTTTATAAAGCGGGTTTTCTCGCGTTTCTTGCCGTGCCTCTATAACCAAAAAACCATCTTTACAAAAAGCATTATCGGGTTGATACCACTGTAGTTCTTCATTGCGGGCAAACCCTTTTTCAAAATTCCAGGTAGCCTTGTCTAAAGCTCCTTCGGTGTTGAATTCATCGCTCCAGACGAGTTGCCAGTCTTGTGCAGCTGCGCTCGAACAGCAAAATATACAGCCAACAATAGTAGTTAAAAATTTATTCATTCTCAAAACATTAAATAGATTAATAGTAATAGCTATATATTTACGATTTAGTTAGTTTTCTGATAAGCACGAACATAATCGACTTCATACTGCATTGGAAAAGCATTATTATCGGGAGTTCCTCCATTTGCACCGATTGCCAAATTCAACAGAACATAATGCTTCTGTTTAAAAGGCCATGTGCCCGGATAATCGGAACCATTGGCTGTTTGCGACTGATAAGTTCGGTTTAGCAAAACATCATCTAAATACAATTCAATTTTTTCCTCATCCCAATCCATCCGCCAAACATGGTATTTTTTAGCCCAATCGGGATCGGCATTTGTAAAATTGGTAAAAGGTATTGCTTGAGAATTCCATTTACCCTGCCAAGGTGTTCCCGATCCCCAGCAAGTATTGGCTAAGATATGTGGTTTACCACCTACAAGATAATATTCGAGTATATCAATTTCTCCCGAAGAAGGCCAATCATACCAAATTCCCAATGTCCAGATAGCCGGCCATGCTCCCATTGCTGTAGGGATTTTAGCACGTACCAATAGTCTCCCGTACTTAAATTCAAACTTACCAGATGTAGTCATCGACGTAGAGGTATATTCCGCATATTGCCTATTTTTTTTCCAATCGCTACTACCAGCCTGATAATTAGGATTAACGACACGCTCTTTTTTGCCGGTGATCACTAATCTCCCTTCTTTGCATTCAGCATTGTCTCCTTGATACCATTGCAGCTCTTGATTGCGAGCAAAACCTTTCTCAAAGTTCCAATACTTTGTATCTGGCGAACCGGCTCCGTTAAATTCATCACTCCAAACCAATTTCATATCATCTATTTCTAGCTTAGGAGCAGTCGGATCGGGCTTTGTTTCGTCTAGTTTGGGAAGTTCGATGAAAAGCATTAACGTATTGACTTTATTATTGATACCATAGGCAGTTGGATTGTCAATGGTCAATGGCAAAACAAAGAAAGCCTTCTCATTTTCATTTCGTATCGGATCTTTTAGTAATTTCTCTGTATAAACTGTTAGTGTTACCGGCTGAGATAGTTTATCACCTTTCGATATAGTCATTTTGTTTTCAGACAACTGATAATATTCATCTAAAAGCAAAACAGCATTTTTGTACTTTTCAAATAGACCTCCCATTCCCGATTGAGCGATGGCACGAGCTAGCGAATCCTGATTGACAACAAGATTTACTGTGGCCGTCATTCCCGCCTGCTTATTCTGATATAAGGAGGTATTCAGCGTAAAAGTCATATTTTCTAACTCATTCTCTTTCAGGGTCGTCTTTATATTGCATTCGGCACCGTTCCAAGCGTCTCGTGCTTGAGTCAAACAGAGTAATGATAGGTCTAAATCGCCTTTATATGTGCCATCGTTATCCTTGCAATTTGTAAAAATACCGATAGTGATTGCAGCCATAGTTATAGCTGCAATCCTTTGAATCGAATTCTTTTTCATACGTAAATTATTCTTTTTCATCCGTTTCGGGATTGTGAACTTTTAACACCACATCATACATGGCAAATTCGGCCATATTGAAATACTTTGTATTTCCGCTTGTAGCCATAACATTGAAGCGAAAATAAGTAAACTTTCTGCCGGCAATTACGTAGGGAGATGTGTATTCGGCACTTGCTGCACTAGGCAAACCAGACAGTGTAGCTATTGTTTCCCAAACCTTTCCATCATTACTGATTTGTAATTCGACTACACTTGGACGAGCCGAGGTAGTCCAGCTATCATTACGATTCATATAATAGACTAAAAAAGTCTCATGCGCTTCTTTAAGATTTACTTGTATCCACTGAGGCATTTCAATTTGAGGAGAGCTCCAACGTGTGTGAAACATAGTACCGCTATTACCATCCAACAAGTTTTTGATTGGCCCTTCGGTTGGCTCCTGATTATTCGTGCTCAACTGATCCGCTGTTAAGGGTATTTTCGTTTTACTAACTACCGTAGTCGTTGTAGGCGCCTTCCCAGACTTCGCTTTGACAAACTTCGCTTCTCCACCTTGGTGAACCGAGTTGAATGTTTGGAAAGAGAAGCTATAATCGCCATAACGAGCCCTCGTATTATCAATCAACAGCTGCGTTGTTCCTTTAGAAGCAATCTTATACACCTCCTTTTTCAATAATGGATCAAAATATTTAATTTGCATATAAGCAAACTCACCTTCGGGAGCAGCCCAGGTCAACCTTATTTGTCCAGGCAATGCTTCCGACTTCACCTTTTCCACTTCAATGGCAGCAGGAATTTCTGAACTACCCGTATACTCAAATGGCTCAAGTCTATCATCGCAACCCATAGTCAGTGCTACAACTAACAATGTTGCTATTGTATGTTTCAATTTCATCGTTTTCATCTTTAAATTGATTAAACAGTCACTAATTATTTCCAACCTTGATTCTGAGACAAATTCGGGTTCTTGCGGATTTCCGAATCCGGAATCGGGTAGAAATACATTCTATCATCCCAAGTTAGTTTTTTGATTACCCGCTTGTACGAAAATGTACCATCCACGTTCTTTGTAATTTCCATGCGAGTAATACTTTTCATCTTTTCTCCATCCTTCCAACGACGAATATCCCAGAAGCGATGCCCTTCAAAAGCCAATTCGACCATACGCTCACGTTGATATTTTGTCCAGAAATCAACATTTGACATACCTATAGGAAATCCAGGCATCTTTACATCCGAACGGTTGCGTATTACATTGACTGCCTCGCGAGCAGACAAAGTGAAATCTTCACTAGTGGCATCGCCCGATCCTAATGTACGAAATACAGCTTCTGCATAATTCAAATAAAACTCACCCAAACGGAACGTTATCCAAGAGTGACGTTTTCCTCCACTGCTATTGGAAGCACTAATATCAATCGTTGTATCTAAATACTTTTTCAAATAATAGCCGGTTGGAGTTCCATAAGCTACCGGTTGTCCGTTTCTTCCCCCAATATAAGTTTCCAGCAAGTTAGGATTTGTGCTAGGCCATTTTTCTCCATTAATGGCAACAGTCATACCAAACCGAGGATCACGGTTAGCATAGGGTTTGTTTTCATCATAACCGCTGTCCTTTTCATTCCAAGCTTTACCGGTTACTTTCATTTCATAGGCGTCGACCAATGTTTGTGTAGGACAATTGCCCGAAGATCCATTCTCCATTCCTACCGGGAAGTTATATATTTCAGGAGTGTTCGTATCTCCTATACGGCGTGCAAAAATTATTTCGGTAGCTTTGTAATTATTTGGTCCCCACAAATCAGAGTACTTTGCTAATGTGATATTGTTCTTAGCGCAATAATCAATAACGTCTTTACTTGCTTTAGCGGCTTTCTTCCATAACTCCATATCGCCAGTTTCGTTAAACAATGGGCTTGCCTGATAGAATAAGGCTCTCGCTTTTAATGCCAATGCCGTACCACGATTTACGCGACCTGTTTCGGGATTGGTTGTACCACCCGCAGCATCGTCTTCCAATCCATAATAAGTTACCGGAAGTTTATCCTTCACTGCTTCACATTCACTTACAATAAATTCGAAAATAGTTTTTGCCGATGTGCGAGTCATCGAATTAGCTTCAACATCAGTGAGTACCTGCATGGTAAAAGGCACATCACCATAGGCCCGAACCAGCAAGAAGTAATAATAAGCGCGTAGCAATCGAACTTCGTATTGGTAGCGATTAAAACGGGACATCTGTGCTTTATAGTCTTTATCATAACGCTGATCATAAAAATCCAGATTTGGACATTCGGCTAGGTAGTAATTGGCAGCACGAATAGCCGAATAATAGCCCCATTGTGACTTCGGATTTAATGCATTCCAATTTCCATTGGTATAATCGAGTATATTCGAATATGTAATAGCCATTTCCGATTCGTCCGTAGCGGAACTCATAGAAGCAAATCCCGGTAAGTCAGAATCAAGAGAACTGTATACATTTGTTACAAATGCACCGGTACGAGTGAAGTCGGAAAACACATAACCTTTATCATAAACCGTATATTCATGATAGTCCATTTGCTCGGTACATGCAGACAGTACTGTCATGCAAGTTAAGCCTAAGAATATATATTTTAATTTCATATTTTTACTTTTTTGCAATTAATATAAAGTCGTTATTAGAAGCCAACAGCTAAGCCCACATGAACCGAACGGGTAGCAGGATAGGCAATTCCCATCGCTTCGGGATCTGTTAGATTAATACCATCGAAACAAAGCAAATCAACTCCTCTTACGTAGAACTTAGCATTTCCCATTCGAATCTTTTGTAAGAAAGAAGATGGAAGTTTATAATAAACTTCGCAATTGCGCATTTTCAAGAAAGAACGATCGGTCAACCAAACAGAGCTATTCCTCAAGTTATTATCCATTGATTCGGTTGTTAAACGTGGAAAGCGAGCATTAGGTGTTTCCGGTGTCCACCGATTCGCATAATAATAATCTGAGATAGTTACATCTCCTACCAGCGGACGATACAAGCTGGGCGTATTTAAGTAAGCAGTGTAGTTACCAACACCCTGAAGCAAAGCATTAAATCCTAAACCTTTCCACTCAAAACCTAAATTAAATGAGTAATAGATTTCCGGACAAACCGAATTGTATCCCATAGCAACAAAGTCATTATCATTAATCACTCCATCGTTATTTATGTCTTTATACTTAATATCGCCAGGCTTAACAGGGCCAAACTGCTGTGCAGGGCTATTGTTGATATCAGCTTGATCTATAAAAAATCCTTCTGCTTGCAGACCAAATATCTGATTTAATGATTGACCTGTACCATACAAGTAATCATATGCTTTGGGTTCTTCAAGCATTTCAATAACCTTACTTCTGGTAAATGTAAACTTACCACCTAAGTTGATTCGGATGTTATTGATTGAGCGGGTATAGTCCAAACCGATTTCAGTACCCCAACTATCTACTATTCCGGCATTGGCATAGGGACTTGATGCTCCCAGTATAGCCGAATTCTGTCCACCCGTATTGACCCAGATATCCGATCGTCTTTCGTAATAACCATCAAGAGTAAGCGTCAAGCCCTTCCATAAAACCGCATCCAACCCCCCATTGTACTTATAAGCTTTCTCTGTAGTGCCGTTCAATGAAGGCAATCGACCTTCGGCCCAACTACCACCATTGTTGAAGTTATCTTGAATAGGATAACCGTTACCACCTGCTACAGTCTCATTCCAGTAGCCATTATACGGGATATTTGCCGTATTCAACACACCAGCCGAAGCACGCAGCTTTAAAAAATCAATTACACCTTGATTTTTCATAAAACCTTCGTTCGATATCACCCATGACAAACCGACTGTGGGAGACACATGCCATTTGCTACCGGTTGCTAGCACATTGGCTGCCGAAGCCATCAGAGTAAAATCAGCAAAATAACGATTAGCAAAACCATAGTGTGTATACCAAGCTGCATTTTGTTGATAAAAGGTATTATTTACTCCTTTGGCATTGTCGTATTTATAGCTGTACATTAACATTGTATATAGGTTGTGTGCGCCTAACTGACGTTGGTAATCCACATTGGTCTGAAAATTAAATGATCGGTGTTGCCAGTCCAACTTGCTGTCACCACTCATTTCGCTATCTGTACCACCTGTATAAGAGCTAAACTCTGTTGGTACACCATTCACCCAGCTCGTAACTGTTTTGCTACCATATCTATACCCTTTTGTATGGTTCTCCCAATAGGAAGCAATATTATCATATCCCATACGAGCCGATGCCCCTAATCCGGGCGTAATAGCCGATAAGTCCTGGCGTAAGCTCATATCGGCATACAGCGAACGAGTATGTCCTTTCGTATAAGCACGCGCTTGTGTCAACGCCACCGGATTAGAATACCCATTCCATGTTGCATTTCCTCCCCACAGACCCTCTTCAGTTTTAATAGGAAATGCAGCGGACGGAAGTCTATAAAGTTTACCTATCAGATCATCCGATCCCAACCCGGGACGACTAAATTCATTCAAAACACCCATGATATTAGCTTGCATCTTTGTTTTCGGAGTCAAATCAATATCCAGATTGGTACGAAAGTTGGCTTTAGAGAATTTTTCCTGCATAGAATAACCTTCATTCGAATTAGCATTCGCAATGAAACCTTTATCATTTTGCAGATTCATCATCGTATAATAGCGCATTTTTGTACTACCGCCGCGAAAGCTCAGTGTAGCCATATCAGATGCACCTTGATCACGAAACGTCTCTTCCCACCAATCTACATTGGGACACAAATAAGGAAATTTACCACTTTTAAAGGCATCCAGCTGCAAAGCCGAGTAACGTGCCGATTTACCATCGTTGCTCAACGCTTCGTTCATCGCGTTCGCATAGGTATAAGCATCGGCCATTTGAGGTTTTCGCCCCTGCCAATTAAAAGCATGATCATACGTAAAACTAATATCTCTCGACTTATATTTACCACGTTTGGTTACGATGTTCACCACTCCGTTTACTCCTTTGTAACCATAAAGCGCTAAAGCAGCTGCATCACGAAGCACACTAACCGATTCCACTTCATCTGGCGTAATGTAATTGAGAACGTTATAGTTATTATCTCGCTCCAACCCATCAACAACTACCAAAATTCCATTTCCACTTAATGATTTCATACCACGGATGGACATAGAAGGCAACTGATCCCATGTAGGACCTGTCTTTTGCAATGTCGTTAGACCAAGCACATTGCCATACAATGAATTACCAATGGTAAAAGCCGAACGATTATTGATATCATCAGCGTATACAGTAGATACGGCACCTGTTGATTCGGCATTCGTTTGTTGCAAGCCAAAGCCATAGTTCACCTTTTCAGTGGCAAAATCCATTACAATAGTCATGGGTTTACCCGGATGAGCTATTACTTTCTTCACAGCATCGTTCGATGTGTGAATCTCTAATACATTATTCTTATCACCCATGATTTCAAAACGACCATCTTTATCGCTAGCTACTCTCGTCAAAGGGTTGTTTTCAATTAAGACCAATGCGCCCGAAACCGGATTTCCAAATTTGTCAAGTACTTTACCTGTAATATTTCCATCATCTTGCGCCCAAGTATGTAAACTTACACAAGTAAGCATTGTTAAAGCTATTATTTTATATTTTTTCATATCTTTCTTCGTTTTTAATAGTCTATGATCATGCTATTATTTCCATCCCGGATTTTGAGTCAATCCATAATGTTTATTAACCTCAGAAGGTGGAAATGCAGACAAATACCACTTCGGGCTAAAGTTGGTCCACCAAGAACGAGCCGTATTTGATAAAGCAAATTCCTCATAAACAAACTTAGATGGTTTTTGCGGAAATTGAGCCGAGTTACCTGTACTGCCCGACCAAGGTACATTGCCACCACCATCGTTACGATAGATTTTTAATCCATGCAATGGCTTCTTAAATAAGTCGGCACGCTTGTTGCGAGTCATATCAAACAGACGTACATCTTCCAATCCCAACTCGCAAGCACGTTCACGAAGGATTTCTTCCATCAGTGCATCGGCATTGCTTGTTAATAATTTCGATGGATTGCATTCAGCCAAACCTTTCAAACCAACACGCTCACGAACAATATCGATTTGATCGATAGCTCCTTGCAAGTTATTATTTGCTTTCACCAATGCTTCCGCATAGATTAGGTATATTTCAGCAAGACGCAGATAAGGCCATTCCAAATAGTTTCCGGCCAAACTTCCATTTCCTTCTTTATAAAACTTATAGAGACCAAAACCGGTAGCATAAGAACCTGTCTCTTTTTCGGTACTATTCACATTATCACGTCCACCTAGCCATAGTTCGGCAGCATGATCTCCAAAGGCAGCTCCATTCACCAACATGGTTTCGTACAAACGTGGATCGCGAACCGGCTTCTTATTATCGTTATCAGTAAAGAACGGATTAGAGGCTACAGCAGCATTGCTCCAGCTAAAGGGTGAACCATCGGCCAATGGGAACATTTCCATATACTCCTTTGTTGGAGTATAACCACCAAAACCAACCCATTCGCCCCAATAATACCACCAATCCCAGTTATACTTGCCAATAATACGAGTAGATATCAAAAGTTCTGTATTGTCTTGACGAATAAAATAAGCAGTATTATAAGCCGTACGATAATCCTGACTCGTAGTTCCGGTAGCTTGAACCAATGCATAATGTCCGTTTAGGTTCAACTCTCTAAAAAAAGCTTCGCAAGCTTGCAGACATTCGGTCCACAACTCGGGTTTATAAGCTCCATACCACACTTGATGACTGGTAACAGCCTCTTGTGGCTCTTCAGTACAATAGGGTTCATTGTCGTTGAATAGCGGACTAGCTGCAAATAGCAGTATTTTACATTTCAATCCCATAGCAGCTGCTTTGGTGAAGCGTCCTTGCCAGTTGGCTTCCTCTTCTCCCAAATCCCAAGGAAGTGTATTTGCTGCTTCATCTAACAAATTAGTCATAAACTTAACAGTAGCATCTACCGTTGCACGAGGAAGGTCATAATTGCCTTCTACTTCATACGATTGTGTCAACAAAGGCAAGCCACCATAATGGCGAAATAGATCAAAATAGCGTGAAGCGATAATTACTTTAGCCTCTGCAGCCAAACGATTTTTCTCAGCTTCTTCCATATCGGGCACACGATTCACGTTTTCAATAAATATCCATGAGGCACGTATGGCTTGCCAACAATTTTCTTTGGTATATCCAAAACGGGTATCGTCTGCCCCATCCTCGTCACTTGCTTTATAAGAGCCCGAGTAGTATTTACGATTGATTCCGTCCCATGAATTATGACTGTGCCAGCAATCAGACATCACCTCGAACATACCGGTATTCATCTTGCCATCGACTTGATTCCAATTGGTTGCCAGTCCATAATAAAGCTTACTATATGTATTCCACAGAAAGGCACGTGCATATTCTGCTTTTCCAAAAATCGTATCTTGCGTAGTAGCTACACCTGGAGCTTTTTCCAGGAAGCTATCACCAAATCTTATTTGATCGACACAGGATGTACTGATCACAGTAATCCCGATAAATATCGCAATAAACCATTTACTAAAATGTTTCATATTTCTAAAGTATTAGAATCCGAGTTTTAAACCAATATTAAATACACGAGTTAACGGATAGTTGGGACGGTCACTCTGGCGAGACTCCGGATCTCCCCATTTAAATCCACTAAATGTCAACAGATTATATCCGTTCGCATACATACGAAAATCATTCAGTTTCAATTTCTTCATGAAAGGAAACTGGAAATTATATCCTATCTCTACATTTTTAAGACGCAGGTAGCTGGCATTAATCAAATAAAGATCAGAACTCAAGTTGTAGTTATTGGCAGCATGCCCACTTGATGCCCGAGGGTATTTTGCCGTATAAGTATCTGCCGATGAGCGCCAGGTGGTTTCGTATTGATAAAGTAACAATCCTTTGTTATTTGTATCACCCAACGGACGGCGGAATTCGCTCAACATACGATCTACGTTCCAAGCGCCAGTCCACTGCATAGAAAAATCAAAGTTTTTCCAATTAAATCCAAGATTTAAACCTGCTGTGTATTCAGGTGTATCGGTAAATCCCATGTTACGGGTAGCGTCATCTCCGTTGAGATTGCCATCGTTATTCAAATCGACATAAACACAATCTCCGGGAACCAAAGTTATACCATGATCAGCGATAGAGCGTCCAAATTCATTCTGATAACGAAGGTCGGCTGTTTCATCATAAAACCCCCAGAATTTATACATAGAACGCGAACCGATTTGACGACCTGTTTCATACATCCATGGTTCGTTTTGATCGACCTCATTTTTGAATATGATTTTGTTGCGTGCAAAAGAGAGGTTGAGATTAGCCCAGTAACGAAAATCGTTTTTCAATTTATCGCTCCATTTAAATAAAAGTTCAAAACCTTTATTTTCTGTTTTACCTATATTCACGGTAGGGAGGCTCATACCCAAAATCCCCGGCAAATAATCCGGTGTGCTCAATATATCTTTACGCTTTTCAATAAAATAATCGACTGAGACATTGAAACGATCACCAAAAAAGGTAGCATCTACTCCATAGTTCTGCTTCACCGCTGTTTCCCAGGTTACATCACGATAGGATTTAGATGACTCATATGCACCCGGTTTCTTGTTGCCTACATTGGTGCCAAAGAAATAACCACCGTCTCCGGAATAGATATACGAGTCGGGAATGTATAAAAAGCGATTCCCACCTCCATTATCATTACCAACCATACCTACCGAAGCACGCAGTTTGAAGTAGCTAAGTACTTTCTTCACGGGCCGAAAAAAAGACTCTTCACTTACAACCCATCCCAAAGATCCTGCAGGGAACAGTCCGTAACGCATGCCTGGAGCAAAATTTTCAGAACCATTGTATCCGACATTGAATTCGGCCATATATCGTGTTTTCCAATCATATGTAGCGCGTCCTACAAGCCCTACATAACCGGATGGAATATCAGAATACTTGGCAGGATAGTATCTTTTAGATTGATTATAAAGAAATAAACCGGAAACGTTGTGGTCGCCAAACTTGCGATTGTAAGTCAGTGCCAACTCCATATACCAGTCACGCGCCTTGCCAAACTGATCATCGGGTTCACTGTAACTCAGTTGAGAATCAGTTCCATCTTTACGATATACCAATGATCCATCTGAATCTACCACCGGAGTATAAGACGCTTTAGAAGAACTGGCTATCTTTTTATTGGAGTATTCAGAGTTATAAGCACCTTTCAGTTTCAACGAAAGTCCTTTAGTGATGACATCTAATTTTTGATTCAAGGCAAGGTCAAGATTCAATACATTGGTGGTAGTTGATCGAAAGCCTCTCCCGTAATAAGAAGCCAAACCATCTGTTCCTGTAAAAGGTAAGTAATCGCCATTCGACACAATACGTCTACCATCAACAATACCGGCTCCAGCAAATGGTACAGCCCAATAAAGTTTACGGAACAGCTGATTCTGGTCTTCGCCCGATTCCGGAGTACGTTTAGATTCAATGCGTCCACCGATATTAACCGATAGCAACGTTGTTTTAGTCACATCAAAATCAAGATTCGCACGATAATTGTAGCGCTTATAGTCGAAATTGAAGTCATCTGCGGCGTTAAACTGCTTGAACATGCCTCCTTGCGTAAACATACCTGCCGACACAAAATAGCGCATATTATCCGTACCACCCGAAATGTTTAGATTGTGTTGTGATTGAAAAGCAGCTTTATCCATACAATAATCAATCCAGTTCATATCCGGATAAAGAATCGGATCGGAATGAGTGCGAAACTTCTCCAATTGTGTTTCATTAAAAGTAGGTACTCCCCCATCATTTACCATCATATCATTATAGTAAGAGGCATACTGATAAGAGTTGGCAAACTCCAATTCTTTCGTACGTACATTTACGCCTGCCGAAGTAGAAAATGAAATTTTAGCTTTTCCTTCCGAACCGCGTTTGGTTGTAATTAAAATAACGCCATTGGCACCACGCACACCAAATACCGCTGTGGCCGAAGCATCTTTCAACACGGTAATACTTTCGACCTCGTTGGGGTCAATCTGAGAGAAGTCACGTTCTACCCCATCTACCTGAATTAAAGGGTTCGCATTGTCCCATGTAGCCTTTCCACGGACAAACAATTCTGCTGCATCGGCCCCCGGTTCACCCGAATATTGCACGGAAGAGATACCGGTAATCTGACCTGAAAGTATATTTGATAACGATCCAGCCGGAGTTTTCAATAGATCATCGCCCTTCATTGACGAGATAGCACCTGTTATCGACACTTTCTTTTGAACGCCATACGCCACTACTTGGACTTCGCCCAATTGCTGAGCATCGTCCTCCATTACTATATGAAGACTAATACTTTTTTTAGCAGCCACTATCTGCTCTTTGTAACCTATAAAACTAATACGCAATTTCACTCCGTCCTTAGGGACATTAAGTGTAAATTTCCCATTAATATCGGTAATTGTACCGATTGTAGAACCATCGACCATTACATTAGCGCCAATAACCGGCTCTCCGTTAGTGTCAACAACAGTACCCGTTACTTTGACTGAGTTCTGCTGCACGGCCTCAACAGAGGTTGCTTCGTCACCATAACTCCTCAAAGGGATCAAAAGAAATAAAAACAACGAGAAAAGGATGGGATATAATCGACAATTATCTCCACCTCGTTGTCCATGAAAAGCCTTTTGTTTTTTCATTTAGTATGAACATTTAAGATTAAACATTAAATATAAAGATTAAAATTCTCCTGTTAACCGTGGTATCTCGACCACGAGTACAAATATAAAGTAACCCCCGGCAAAGGAGCTCCACATATAGCTATTGTAGGACGAAAAATAGACATTCGACTTAGTTAGACTATAATTCGACTACGAATGGTGGTAAGGATAACATAGATGAGAAGAATGATTCATTCGACAATTGTGTCATTATTTTACCTGTGAATAAAAACGTGTAGTTCTTGCATCACAAAAGTACGTACTTAACGATGTCTTAATTAGTATTTTAACAGACCAAAAAGTACGTACTTCTTGCACCTAAGAGTACGTAGTTCTTAAATAGCTGTTTACCAAAAAGATAAAAGAAGAGAATGCCTATTTCCTCGCTTATTCGTCTTTGTCTGATGTCAATATAAATCGCTCCATATACTCCGATGGAAGCATACCGAACTCTTTCTTGAAACACGAACTGAAGTATTTAGGATCATTAAACCCAACAGCATAAGCCAGTTCGGAGACACGTACGGTATTGCCTTTCTCCTCCATAATGCGACAGGCTGCTTTCAGGCGAATGTTTCGGATAAAGGCAGATGTATTGAGACCGGTAAGCGATTTGAGTTTCTTGTACAGGGTGGACTTGCTAGTACCTAATTCCTCAATAAACTGAGGCTGATCGAAGCTTGAGTCATCAAGATGACGATTAACACAATCAATAGCCCGTTGCATAAACTCCTCATCAATGCTAGTATAATGTAGGTCTTTCACTTCGAACACAAGCTGACTCTTGAAATCGTTTGCCATGCGTTCTTTGTACTTCAATAAGTTCTTGATACGGGCATGGAGCACAGTAAGATTAAAAGGTTTGCTTAAAAAAGCATCCGCTCCTACTTCGTAGGCCTCGGCTCGATCTTCTTCTTTGTTTTTGGCGGTAAGTAGAATAACGGGGATGTGGCTGATTTCGAGTTTGCCCTTCACATAACGGCATAACTCAATTCCATCCATCTCGGGCATCATGATATCCGAAACGATGAGATCAATGTCCTCGTTCTCGACAATCGTCATCCCCTCTTTGCCGTTCTCGGCGGTAAGCACATTGTATTCGCGACTCAATAGGCGAACCATAAGTTGCAGCAGTTCTTCATTATCTTCGACCACCAGAATGCTATGCTGCTTCTTAGCATGAATGTCTTCGGTAGAGCTTGTTGTCTCTGTAGTTACATCCAAAACAGTTTGCTGTGCAGGCAGCACTGCTTCTTCGTCAATCTCCTCTTCCTTAAAGTACGACCGATCGATAGGTAGGGTTACCAGAAAGGTGGTTCCTTGATCGATCTCGCTCTCTACCTTGATGGTGCCTCCATGTAGCTTGACTAAGTCTTTAACTAACGAAAGACCAATACCGGTTCCGATGGTGTTGAACTTGCGGTAATCGCCCTCGTAGAAGCGATTGAACAGTGTTTTCTGATTCTCTTTCGAGATGCCTTTGCCATTGTCTTTGACCGCAAGAAGCACCAGGTCGTGATTGGCAGCATACGATAAACTCACCTGCACGTACCCTCCTTCGCTATTGTACTTGGCTGCGTTAGAGAGCAGGTTATAGAGTATCTTGTCGAGTTTATCAGTATCGAAATAGCCAATGATAGAGTCAGGATCACAGATGAGCGAGAAGTGTATCTTGCGTTTTTTAATCAGAGGTTGGAAGCACTCGGCTTCGTTCTTAACAAAAGCAGCAATGTCGCCGGGAGATACGCGTAGCTTTAAATTGCCTGTTTCGGCTTTACGAAACTCTAGTATCTGTTGCAACAGACGGATAAGGCGCTGAATGTTACTACTCATCACGGCATAAAGTTCGTTGTGCTGAGGTGCTTGAAGCTTTACCTCGTCGACAGTGGCCGAAATAATAGTAAGCGGGGTGAGCAATTCGTGGGTTATATTGGTAAAGAACTGAAGTTTGGCATGGTTCAGCTCTTCGGCCTTGATGTTCTCCAATTCGCGAAGCTGCAACTCGTTTTTAAGTAACATACGATTGCGTGCTGCGCGATAGAGGTAATACATAAGAGCAGCAAACAAGAACACATACAGCGTATAGGCCCACCAAGTAGCCCAGAAAGGAGGATGCACCACTACAGTTAGTTCGCGTACACTTCCGTTCCACACGCCATGTTCATCGGTAGCTTTGAGCAGAAAGGTGTAAATGCCGCTTTCGAGGTTGTTGTAGTAAGCAAAACGGCGATTGGCATCGGTGTATTGCCACTCTTTATCGAACCCTTTGAGCATGTAGGCGTATTTATTCAACTCGGGGTTTCGGTAAGTAAGCGAAGCAAACTCGATGCTGAAGTTATTGTATTCGTAGGGCAAATCAATGTGCGAGGTAAAGGCAGGTGTCTGCTGCGAGATGCGCTGACGCAGTGACTCGTCGAGCGAACTGAAAGAACGATTGAATACCTTAATATCGGTAATATAGAAGGGTATCTCGATGGGCGACTCCACCATATCGACAGGTTGGAAACTGTTGTATCCCTTATAACCACCAAAAAAGAGCCGGCTACCGCTGTTGAATGAAGAGCCGGGGATGAAGAAGTTGTCTTGCAATCCATCGGCCGAGGTATACACTCTTACTTCGGCTTTCTCCTCATCGGGGCCGATAGAGAGTTTGATGAGTCCTTCATTGGTACCCATCCACAGGCTTCCTTCCTTGTCTTCTTCAATACTACCCACCAAGTCGCCCGGCAGATTAAAGCAACGATTCTTCTCTACAAAACGATCTTCGGCTTTGTGGTAAAGACACAATCCGCCTCCTTCCAAGCCTACCCAAAAGCGTCCACGCGAATCTAGAAAGAGACAAGAAGCAGTACGCACCGATAGTTTATCGTTGTCGGGGCTGTAATTGGTATAGGTCAGTTGGTTGGGATAGCGGGGATCGCCAGATATACGTATCAATCCGTAGTTGGATGTACCCAACCAGATATTGCCTTGAGCATCTTGGTTGATGCGACGAATGTTGCAGCGATCCAACGCTTTTCCATCGACTACAATCCGATCAAACAGATAGCTGCTACCATCGGCTCGCAACAGACTTAACCCATAGCGAGAACCAATCCAACAGTTTCCATCCTTATCTTCGTATAGTGCCGTGACACAGGCATCGCGCAGAAATTCGCAATTATCGGGCATATAATGTTTTACTTTCTGTCCGGGCAGATATTCATAGATACCCCCATCGTAGGTACCAAACCAGACAGTTCCGGTAGAGCGTCGTTGAATCATAGCATAAACGGTAGCCATGGATTTTACCCCTTCAAACTCGGGAATGCGCGCATAGGAGATGAGTTTATTGGTTTGTTTATCGCGCCGGGCTACCCCATAAGTTCCTACTCCCAACCAGGTGTTTTGATTCGAATCAACAAAAATGGTTCGTATGGCGTTGGTAGAGATATCATTGTCATCGACATTTAAGCGATGTAAGTCGAATTTTGGCTTATGGGTGTGAGTCATCAGCACTCCTCCACCGATAGAACCGATCCACATATTCCCCGACCGATCGCATAAGAGTGAATTGATTTCGTTGCAGGCAATGGTATAGCCCGATTGTCGAGATTTATAGTTAATGAAACGCCCCGGTGTATCGGCATCCATAATACTGAGTCCGCTTCGTGTACCTACCCAAAGGGCTTTCGTGTAAGCGTCTTCGACAATGTCGTAAACGATGTTATCCGATAGGCTCGAATCGTTCACCGAAGAATGTCGGTAATTAACCCAAGAAACACGATTCATATCGCGTGGATGTTCTAATCGAAACAAACCACAATCCCAACTACCTACCCATATATTTTGTCGACTGTCTTCATAGATAACATGAGCCGAGTAGCGCTCGTTCATGGTAGGGTATGCATAAAAACGTTTCTCTTTAGGAGCATATCGGTAAAGTCCGCTTGACCAAGTTCCTATCCAAACATCGCCATGTGAATCCTCAAATAAGCTTTTTATAGCTACATTAGGCAGTATATTTCCGGTTTCCTGACGAGAATATAATACAATAGAGTCTCCCTGAGCATCATACCGCCCCAAACCAGTATCGGTACCTATCCATACTACATTATCTTTGGTGACAAGAATACAAGAAATAACATTGGCGTATACACCGGGAAGTAGAATCTTTCGAATGCTTCCATCTCGCTTATTAAGTACATTTAATCCTTCTTGTGTACCGATCCAGAGCCGATGATCGGCATCATCGGCCATACAAAACACATTGTTATTGGTTAGCAAATTGGGCGAGTACAGATTCGATTTGTAAAGACTCACCTGATAGCCATCATACAGACACAACCCATAGCGTGTGCCAAACCACATAAATCCGTCTCTATCTTGATACACCGTCTGCACCTCATCGGTAGGTAAACCATTGAGGGTAGAGAGTTGTTTAAACTGTAAACGGGTCATATCGGCCGAATAGCCGATACAAGAAAGAATCAAAAAGAGGCTGAGGCAGATGCATCGGTACGTATGGTGTGTTCTTGTTGCGCTTGTCATAGTCGTTTGAATTTGAACGCAAATATAATAACTACTCCTTGATTTATCAATGGAAGAAAGCATCTATTATTCGTTTATCCGCCCTTTTGAACCATATATCCACCTGCAACCTCCTGATATTTGCTTTCTTTGCAAACTCATCAAAGCAATTAAAAATGAAAAACACGATGTGGAAGAAAACAATGGCAGCTGCTATACTGTTACTTACCTCTTTTCAGATTTCTCAGGCAAGCATCAATAAGGTGCAGCATGCCCCCGACTCAGTTTATCTATTTTCGTATGCCACCACGCACGATGATGGGCGTAGCGGATTGCGCTTCGCCTATAGTATTGATCAAAAGAATTGGTTGGAAGTAGGACGCAACTACGGATATGTACGTTGCGATTATGGACGGTGGGGATCGCAGAAAAAAATGCTGGATCCTATCTTGAAACAGATGCCTAACGGAGAATGGTACTGCACCTGGAAGCTGAACGAGCGCGACGGATATGGACATGTTTCGTCCAAAGATTTGCTGTATTGGGGGAGACAATCGTACAACTCGACCAACCCGTTGGTTAACGAGAAAAAAGTAACCGCCTTCGTAGCCGGCAAAGAAGAGACAGGAAGCCTCAACCGCACGGCATGGAGCGTTATAGAGGGACTGATCAAGACCTACGAAGCCAACCAATACCGAAACGAACTTCATGGCGAACTGATGGAGCAAGACGGAACACGATTTGCCGGATTGAAGCCATTGAGCGCAATCCTCACTGCACAGCCCGAACAGAGCAAACCCATCAGTGAGCTGCTGGTCGGTATCTTTTTTGAAGACATCAATTATGCGGCCGATGGGGGATTGTATGCCGAACTCATTCAGAATCGCGACTTTGAATATGCACTCAGTGATAAAGAAGGACACGATAAAAATTGGAACAGCAGTCACTCGTGGAAATTGGTTATTACCAACCAAGCATCGAAAGAAACAGCTAATGACGCTACCTTTACCATTGACACAGCAGTTCCGCTGCATCCGAATAATCCTCATTACGCGCTTCTCTCTGTATCAACAGCCGCAAACGCGGCACTTATCAATGAAGGCTTTGATGGTATTGCACTAAAAAAAGGCGAACGGTATGACTTTTCGCTCTTTGGTAAAGTGGTCAAAGGCAAAGGAGGAAAACTGCGTATCCGCTTATTGGGCAAAGAGCAACAGGTGCTGGGCGAAACAACCATCTATGTAGGTTCCAAAGCATGGAAACAATCGAAAGCAGTACTTATAGCCAAGGCCGATGCAGCCGATGCCACACTCTCTATTGAGCCACAGGAAGCAGGAAGTTATGCGCTCGACCTCATCTCGCTCTTTCCGCAAAAGACCTTCAAGAACCGTAAAAACGGGTTACGTGCCGATCTGGCTCAAACATTGGCCGATATGCATCCGCGCTTTATGCGCTTCCCCGGTGGTTGTGTGGCTCATGGTGACGGAATAGATAACATCTATCGCTGGAAGAACACCATCGGACCGCTCGAGGCGCGCAAACCGCAACGCAACCTTTGGGGTTATCATCAAACAGCCGGTTTAGGTTACTATGAGTACTTTCAGTTCTGCGAAGATATAGGTGCAGAACCTCTTCCTGTACTGGCTGCCGGTGTACCTTGCCAAAACTCGGCTCATACCGCCACCTGCAAAGGCGGACAACAAGGAGGGATCCCCATGAATGAGATGGGTGCATACGTTCAAGAGATACTCGATCTGATAGAGTGGGCCAATGGCGATGCTAAGACTACCAAATGGGGAAAGGTACGTGCTCAAGCCGGTCATCCAAAGCCATTCAACCTGAAATACATCGGTATTGGTAACGAAGACCTGATTACCGACATCTTCGAAGAACGTTTCACACTGATTTTTAATGCCATCAAAGAGAAGTATCCCGAAATAGTCGTTATTGGAAATACCGGTCCGGCAGCCGAGGGAACGGATTATACAGAAGGTTGGAATCTGGCTACCAAACTCAATGTGCCAATAGTCGACGAACACTACTATCAACCACCCGGTTGGTTTATACACAATCAGGAATATTACGATAAATACAGCCGTAACAAATCGAAAGTATATCTGGGTGAGTACGCTTCTCACGTACCCGGACGAAAAACAAATATGGAAACAGCCCTCTCCGAAGCACTCTATATGACAGCACTCGAGCGCAATGGCGACATAGTAAGCATGTCGTCATACGCTCCATTATTGGCCAAAGAGAAGCGCACCCAATGGAATCCCAATTTGATTTATTTCAACAACCAAGAGGTAAAACCGACTACGGGGTATTATGTGCAACAACTCTACGGACAAAATGCAGGTGATACTTACATAGGCAGCCAACTATCAGTGAACAATGACAACGATGGCGTAAAGAAGCGCGTTGCCGTATCTATAGTAAAAGATAGCCGCACGAACGACATCATCGTCAAGTTAGTCAATCTGCTGCCGGTAAGTGTAGATACCAAGGTAAAACTATCAGGTATGGGCATCCTCAGCGGAGTAGCTACAAGAACGGTATTATCGGGCCGACCAACCGACAAGCCCCTGCCTATAACCGATACGATGCAAGTGAGTGACTGTTTCGATTATCAGATACCTCCTTATTCGTTCACAGTAATCAGAATCAAGGGTTCTTTATAAGTTAATCCATACTAAGTGATAAGCGGTTCCGTAGTATATCTACAGAGCCGCTTATCACTCAGTATGGATCTATCTCTACAACCACTCCGGCAATCTCGTTCTTCTCGT
>JAGOOC010000027.1:0-24190 GCA_017992695.1 Bacteroides sp.
TGCTTAATGGCGAATCGGTTGTTGAAGGTATTCGCGAATTGAGTAACTGTTCGTTGAATAAATTTTTAAAGTAATGTCTCAAAATAAAAAGGAATTAATAACACTTTATCTAATCATTCAAATATAAACATTATGAAACGAGAAGCCTTCAAGATGTATTTAAAGCCTGGTTGCGAAGCTGAGTACGAAAAACGTCACGCAGCCATCTGGCCAGAATTAAAGCAACTATTATCGAACAATGGCGTTTATGATTATTCTATTTACTGGGATCGACAAACGAATATCTTATTTGCCAGTCAAAAGACAAACGGTGAGTCGTCGTCGCAAGATATGGGAGCCAACCCCATCGTACAAAAGTGGTGGGACTATATGGCTGATATTATGGAGGTAAACCCTGACAACTCGCCAGTAACTGTTCAATTACTCGAGGTTTTTTACATGGATTAATGAATAAAACTATTTGATGGCAGGAAGAAGGTGTTTTTTTACTATTTTTGTCCATCAAATATTTTTTAACGTATACTATGAGATTAGTTTTGTTTGTTTACCTTTTCCTTTTTAGTTTTTCTCTCCGCCTTTCTGCAACGGTTGAGGTTCGATCGACTCGTTTAACCACTAGCAATGGACTAAGTAATAACTCAATACGCTATATTTTTCAAGACAGTAAAGGCTTTATTTGGATGAGCACTCTGAATGGATTGAGTCGTTACGATGGAACCTCCTTTGTTACCTATCGTCCCGAAGATGGCGATAAGCTCTCTATTGCCGATCACCGCATTAAAGATATTGACGAAGATAAGAATGGATTTTTATGGATTGCTACTACTCCCGAACTTTTTAGTTGCTATGACTTGAAGAAAGGCAACTTTGTTGATTACACCGGCTGTGGCGAGTGGAAACAAAACTATGCTAAGAAGAAGATCATGTCGAATGGTGATGTTTGGTTGTGGCACGAAACGAATGGTTGTCGCAAGGTTGTGTATCGAGATGGACGTTTTTATTCAAGCATTTTTAGGGTAGAGAAAGGAAATCTTCCTGCTAACGGTGTTAACTTTGTGTTCGAAGGAAACAAAGAAGAAATATGGATAGGCACAAATAAAGGACTAGTTCGTGTCAACGGCAAGGAGATGCATATAGTTGATAAGCAACAGAACTTCTACAACGCAACAATATATGATGGTCAAACTTATTTTGTTACCACCAATAATAGAATTTATCAGCGAACCCAAACGGGAAGCATTCGTTTAGTAGCCTCTTTGCCCTCCCTCCCAGGCCTACGTTTGACCGCTTCATTTCAGTTACAGCACGATTGGGTACTTTTCACTTCGGACGGAGTGTATCTTTATAATATGCTTACGCAACAGTTAAGCAAGAGTGATTGGCTTAACATGAAAAACGGTTTGGTTACTGAGGATAATCGTGGAAACCTTTGGATATATAATCGAACAGGAAATATATGGTACGTCAACGCACAAACCCGTGCCATTAAAATGTTTAACCTGCTTTCGGCCGATAAAATCGGTTATATCGATATGGAACGGTACCATATCGTACAAGATTCTCGCGATATTATCTGGATATCGACTTATGGAAACGGGCTTTTCGCCTATGACCCGGCAGTTGATGAACTAGAACATTTTACCTCTAATATAAACGGATTTAGTCACATCAGCTCTAATTTTTTACAATACATTATCGAGGATCGTTCAGGAGGTATTTGGGTTAGCTCCGAGTTTTCGGGAATTTCTCATCTCCAAGTAATCAATAAAGGCTCTTATCGTATCTATCCTGAGGACCAAACGCTATCCGATCGTTCCAATACAGTACGTATGATTACGCAGATGAATAATGGAGACCTATGGATGGCCACTCGTATGGGTGGACTCTATGTATATGATGCGAATCTGCAATTTACAGGTAAGAAGAGTTTTTTCCCTTCTAATATTTATGCTGTCAATGAAGATGGCAAAGGAACAATATGGATGGGGAGTCGTGGTGGCGGTCTCCGCATTGGCGACCGTTGGTATCAGAGCAGCGTTTCTGACCCTGCTTCATTGAGTAGTAATCATATTTTCTGTCTCTATCTCGACGCAAAAAAACGTATGTGGGTTGGCACTTTTGGCGGAGGGCTTGACTTAGCTATTGAAGATAAGGGCTCGTATCGTTTTCGTCACTTCCTTAATAAGTCGTATAGTCAAAAGCAGATACGCGCTTTGCAAGAAGATAATAATGGAATGATGTGGGTCGGTACTAGTAACGGTGTTTATATTTTTCAGCCCGACTCATTGATTCATCATCCCGATAACTATTTGGAGTGCAACTATGACAATGGTTTGCTGCGCAATAATGAGATAAAATGTATGCTTCGAGACAGTAAAGGGCGTATGTGGATAGGCACTTCGGGATCGGGATTTAGTGTGTGCACACCTGGTAAGGATTACCGTGACTTGACTTTTGAGCATTTCGACGTTAAAGACGGACTTGTCAATGGCATGGTACAATCCATCGCCGAAGATAAAAACGGTAAGTTCTGGATATCGACCGAGTACGGCATTTCTTCCTTCTCGCTTGATAAGCGATTGTTCGAAAACTATTTCTTTTCTACTTATACCTTGGGCAATGTATATAGCGAAAATAGCGTTTGTGCACTCGATAATGGTAAACTTCTTTTTGGCACTAACCATGGATTGATGGTTATCAACCCCGATCGTGTGGTGAAATCAGAAAAAGTATTTCCTGTTGCCTTCACCGGTTTATCGATCAATGGTGCCTCGGTTCGTCCGGGCGACGTTGATTCACCTCTCACACGAGCCATTACGTATACGGATAGAATCGAACTGAACTATTTGCAAAATTCATTTGCAGTCGATTTCGCCACCTTTGACTATGCCAACTTGGGTATCGTAAAATACAGCTATAAACTAGCCAATTATGACAAAGAGTGGAGTGTTCCATCGTCACTGAACTTTGCCGGCTATAAAAACCTTCCTCCGGGAGACTATACGTTGCGCGTAAAATCATGTAACAGCGCGGGGGTTTGGAGCGATGATGAAGCCATACTTGATATTGTCATTTCGCCTCCTTACTGGAAAACCGGTTGGGCTTTTCTGCTTTATGGCATCTTGTTCATTGTTGTTTTTTATTTTACGTTCAATATTATTCGTAACTTTAACAGACTGCGTAATCGGATTCAAATAGAACGTCAGCTTACTGAATATAAGCTGGTCTTTTTTACTAATATTTCGCATGAGTTTCGTACACCTCTTACACTTATTCAAGGAGCTTTGGAGAAGTTATATCGTGAAGAGAGTGTGCCCAAGGCGATGCAACATCCGCTCAAAACGATGGAGAAGAGCACGCAACGTATGCTTCGCTTAATCAATCAGCTACTCGAGTTTCGCAAGATGCAAAATAATAAACTCACTCTTTCGCTCGAGGAAACCGATGTAATAGCTTTTCTGTATGAGGTTTTTCGGAGCTTTGAGGATGCAGCCGAATCTAAGCAGATGGAATTTAACTTCCAACCTTCGGTTACTTCATACAACATGTATATTGATAAGGGCAATTTAGATAAGGTGACTTATAATTTGCTCTCGAATGCCTTTAAATACACACCTTCGGGTGGTAAGATCACCTTCTCGGTTGTTGTTGATGAAACGAAACAGGTACTTCGCATCGAAGTAGCCGATACGGGAGTGGGCATACCCAAAGAAAAACGTGCCGAACTATTTAATCGATTTATGCAAAGTAGTTTTTCGGGTAACAGCGTAGGAATAGGGCTGCACCTTACGCACGAATTAGTAAATGTACATAAAGGAAATATATCCTATGCCGAAAACGAAAACAATGGATCTATATTTACTGTTACGTTGCCTCTTGAAAAAAACGTTTATCATGAAGCCGATTTTTTGATAGCCAACAATATCTTATTGACCGAAGAACAACAAAACAAAGAAAAATGGACAGACTCCATAACGAAGGGAGCACAGTCACTTGTACCTTTGAATCAGCGCAAGGTATTGATTATTGAGGATGATAATGATATACGTGATTTCCTGAAAGAGGAAGTTGGGAAATATTTCGAAGTAGTAGCCGAGGCTGACGGTACAAGCGGTTTTGAAAGAGCTCAGAGCTACGACGCCGATTTGATTATTTGTGACGTATTAATGCCTGGAATGACCGGATATGAAGTTACTCGAAAATTGAAAAATGAGTTTAGTACTAGTCATATACCTATTATTTTACTTACTGCAATGGGATTACCCGAGAATCATCTGGAGGGTATCGAGAGCGGAGCAGATGCCTATATAACTAAGCCTTTTAGTTCGGCTTTACTCTTGGCACGCATCTTTAAACTGATTGAGCAACGCGAGAAGTTACGCGAGAAATTCTCTAATGAACCGGGTATTGTTCTTCCTGCTATATGTACTACTAATAGAGATAAAGAGTTTGTTGATCAGTTACATATTGTCCTGGAAAAGAACCTTTCAAATGCTGAGTTTTCAGTTGACGAATTTGCCTCATTAATGAAACTGGGTCGCACGGTATTCTATAAGAAAGTGCGCGGATTAACCGGTTATTCACCTAATGAGTACTTGCGAATTATACGTATGAAGAAGGCGGCCGAGTTGTTATTAGATAACGCGTTGACCGTTGCCGAGGTTTCTTACAAAGTTGGTATTAACGATCCCTTTTACTTCAGCAAATGCTTTAAGGCACAGTTTGGGATGGCTCCTTCGGTATATCAGCGCGGCGAAAAATAGTCGAAAAAGTAACAGAATCGATGTTCTTTTGATTATCTTTGAACCGTTTTTTACGAATTTAAAGAGACTGTAATGAAGAGACTTTTATTTTTGATACCATTCCTATATTCAATTTGTCTACCTGTATCAGCCACTCCCAATATGATTGTAGAACATTATACGGTAGATCAAGGTTTGCCGAATAATATCGTTAGCTGCACACTGAAGGATAAAGATGGATTCATGTGGTTTGGCACTTGGTATGGGTTGAGTAGCTTTGATGGCGTGAAGTTTCGAACGCATAACAATCACGATGGATTCTACTCTGACATTCCTCCTCGAAAGATTCAACGCATCGTAGAAGACAAAAATGGTTTTCTATGGATTAAGACCATCGACAGAAAACTCTATCTTTTTGATAAAACGCTTGAACGCTTTCGTGCCGTATATGACGATGTGAAACGATACTCTGAAAACATACAGATAATCAAAGTACAAAAAACTCCCGAAGGCGATGTATTACTATTGACTAAGGATAAAAGTCTGTTGCGTGCAAGTACCAATACGGCAGGAGATATTACGATTACTCAATTGCACGATTCTCGCCCCAATGTAAACAGTTACGACTTGAGGTTGAAACACAATATCCTTTGTGAAACCCGTGAATACATCAATTGGATCGGTATGAATTTCCAGATTCTATCGTATGAAAAAGGGAAAACACTCAAAGATAAACCAATTGATTTTATACGGAAAAAGACATCGGCCGATCAAGATAAAGAGTTTACTTGTGCCTATGGTGCAGCCAAACAGTTGTGGCTGGGCGACAAAAACGGATCTATCTATTCTATTAATTCACAAACAGGAGTGGTGAATCATTATGCGATTCCCGAGATTAAAAGTGCTATCAGTAATTTACTTGTCAATGAAGCGGGGATTCTGTACATCAGTACCAATGATGGCATTTTTGAATACAACATTGGTTATAAACAATTAACGAAGTTACCTTTGTCCTTGAATGGGAAAAGCATAAGTGCCTCGTATATGGATAAATATGACAAAATGTGGTTTGTTGTAAATAGCCAAGAATTGATCTATTATGATCCTCTTAATGCAAACAGCAAACATTTCTCTTTTTTGTCTACGACACCGATTGGTAATTTTGACGTACAGGATGCCGGTGAACAAGGTCTCTTCTTCTTAACTCCGGGAGGTGAAATATTATTGTTTGATCGGGAACAACAAACGATGACGCGTCTCAATCAGCTCAAGAGCTTTGCCGATGATGCTCCTAATCAACTTTTTTTCAACCTGCTACTTGATCATGACGGTATTCTCTGGCTCTCCTCTACAGCAAATGGAGTGTATCGTATTAATTTCCCTAAAAAACAATTCCGATTGTTGGAAAATTTCACTCCCGATGCTACTGCAGACAATAATCAATCGGCACAAAGTAGGGGAGTTCGTGCGCTTTATCAAGCGCGCAATGGTGACATTTGGGTTGGAACGCGTTGGCAAGAGGTTTACAGGCTCGATCGAAACGGGCAATTGAAGCAGAGCTTCTCCGAAAAGAATTTTTCGATAGGCAATGTATACCACATCATGGAAGATAGCAAAGGTAACCTTTGGTTCTCTACCAAAGGTAAGGGCTTGGTCAAAGCCGAGCCGGATGTGAACGCTCCACAAGGGCTGCGTTTTACTCGCTATACGAATGATCCTCGTAACCCGAACACCATCAGTAGTAACGATGCTTACTGTACCTTTCAGGATAGTAAAGGTCGTATCTGGGTGGGGTTGTTGGGAGGCGGATTGAACTTGATTACCGAAGAGCATGGACAGACGCTTTTCAAACATAAATACAATGGGTTGAAGCATTATCCTTTGTACGGACTTTATATGGAGGTGCGCACCATTACCGAAGACAAAGAAGGCCGCATCTGGGTGGGTACTATGGATGGGTTAATGTCTTTCGATAGTAACTTTACTTCGCCCGAACAGATTGCATTTGAGACCTATCGACAACAAAGTGCCAACTCCAATGTGGCCGACAATGACATCTATGTGTTGTACAAAGACGCACAAGAGCAAATTTGGGTGAGTGTCTTTGGAGGAGGGTTGAATAAATTAATTCGTTACGATAAAGAGACGCGTCAACCCATCTTTAAGTCATACGGCATTCGCGAGGGGTTGAATAACGACGTGGTAATGTCGATTGTTGAAGATGGTGTGGGAAATCTTTGGTTTGCTACCGAAGAGGGACTATCCTGTTTTAATAAAAAGACCGAGCAATTTCGTAATTACGATAAATACGATGGTTTTCTTCCTGTGGAGATGGAGGAGGGTAGTGTGCTACGTACGCTGAACGGTGAGCTTTGGTTAGGTTGTAAGCAAGGAATACTCTGCTTTGATCCCGAGAAGCTTGAAACGACCAACTGGAGCTACAACACTTTCATTGTTGATTTTCGTGTATCCAATCGCGATTTGCGCAGCTTTAAGGAGAATCCTATTCTAATGGAGTCTATTAAGTATGCCCGTGAAATCAAACTGAAACACAATCAGTCCATGTTTACCATCGAGTTTGCAGCGTTAAACTATTACAATCAAAATCGTGTCTCTTATAAATACCTTCTCGAGGGATACGAAAAAGAGTGGCACTACAATGGAAAAAACAGAATCGCATCCTATACTAATGTTCCTCCCGGGCGCTATGTTTTTCACGTAGAGACCGTCGACGAAGCCAATCCTGAGTTGGTTTCTCGTCAATCTATCCATATTGTTATTCTTCCTCCTTGGTGGTTTAGTTGGTGGGCGTATACGCTCTACGCACTATTGGGCATCGTCTTGCTTTATTTTGCGTTGCGTTTGGCTTTCTTTATGATTAAGGTGAAAAACGATGTCTACATCGAACAACGTGTGTCGGAAATGAAAATTAAGTTTTTCACTAATATCTCTCATGAACTTCGCACACCGTTAACACTGATAAAAGGACCCATTCAAGAGCTGAAGGAACGTGAGAATCTTTCGAAAAAAGGACTGCAGTACATCGAATTGATGGAGAAGAACACCAATCAGATGTTGCAGTTGGTTAATCAGATTCTTGACTTCCGTAAGATACAACATGGTAAGATGCGTTTGCATGTTTCATTGATGAATCTCAACGTGGTGATAGATTCTTTTCGCAAGGAGTTTCGTGTACTCTCTGAGGAGAACGAAATCAACTTCTCGTTTCAAGTACCCGACGATCCGGTAATGATTTGGGCCGATAAAGAGAAACTGGAAATTGTTTTCCGCAACATTATATCCAATGCTTTCAAGTTTACTCCGAGCGGAGGAACTATTTTTGTTACCGTAAGTTTAACCGGTGATGGAGAACGATGTTTGATCAGCGTCGAAGACAGCGGAGAGGGTATTCCGCAAAACAAACTCACTGAGATTTTCGAACGTTTCTCTCAAGTGGAACATTCGAAAAGCCAATACTATCAGGGTACAGGAATCGGACTGGCTCTCTCGAAAGAGATTGTATCCCTGCACCACGGCACCATAAAAGCAGATAATCAAGGAGAACAAGGAGCCGTGTTTACGGTCGAGCTATTGCTCGGTAAGGAGCACTATAAACCGACCGAAGTCGATTTTTATGTAAGCGATAGCGAAACGATAAGTGATGCCGAAACAGTATCAAAGAGCGAAAAAGAAACCGTTGAACAGGAAATAGACTCTTCGTTGCCCTCATTGTTGTTGGTAGAAGACAACAAAGATTTATGTAACCTTATCCAATTGCAGTTGGAAGATAAATTCAATATCCACATTGCAAACGATGGTGTAGAGGGACTCAAAAAGGTGCATCTTTATCATCCCGACATCGTGATAAGCGACCAAATGATGCCCGAGATGGACGGCTTAGAAATGCTGCAACGCATTCGAAAGGACTTTCAAATCAGCCATATCCCTGTCGTTATTCTAACTGCAAAAAATGACGATGAAGCCAAAACCCGAGCCACAAGCTTGGGAGCCAATGCGTATATCACCAAACCATTTAACAAAGACTACCTGCTGGCGCGTGTGGAGCAACTGCTTAACGAACGAAAACTATTCCGCGAACGCGTGAAGCAACATGTTGAAAATGAAAACACTGATAGTTACGAACATTACTTAGTTAAGAAGGATGTTCAATTACTTGAAAAGATTCATCAGGTCATTGAAGAGAACATGGACAATAGTGATTTTAACATTGATACCATTGCTGCGGGCATTGGATTGAGTCGTTCTGCATTTTTTAAGAAGTTGAAGAGTCTTTCGGGATTGGCACCTGTCGATCTGGTGAGAGAAATACGCTTGAATAAATCGATTGAACTGATTAAGAATTCTGACCTAAGTATTTCAGAGATAGCCTTTTCGGTTGGCTTCAAAGATTCCGGGTACTTCAGCAAATGTTTCCGCAAGAAATACAATCAAACTCCTCGCGAATACATGAGCGAATGGCGGAAAAACTAAAGGATTCCTATAGATATTAATTCTACTGGAAACAATTTATGCCTTGCCGTTGTTATTACTTTAATAACATTAAAAATGAATTGATGAAGAAGTTTATAATGAATCATAAACTCTACTTAATTGGTGGAGTAATAGGAGCCGTACTTGGATACGTCTATTATGTATTTATTGGATGTAATAGCGGTTCTTGTCCCATCACATCATCTCCAATTATGAGTGTGATTTGGGGAGCTGTAATGGGAGGATTATTACTAAGTATGTTTGACAAAAAGAAAAAAAACGTATGAGAACAATGAAAAAGATTATTGTAATGGCATTAGTTGCAGGAGCCATTTTTAGCTCGTGCACCGGACAAAAGAAAGTAGAAAAGGATAATAACAAAAAGGAAATAGCAATGAAAACGATCAACCTGACAAAAGATGAATTTTTGACTAAAGTGGCTAACTTTGAAACGAATCCCAATGAGTGGAAATATTTGGGTGATAAACCAGCCATTGTCGACTTTTATGCATCGTGGTGTGGCCCATGCAAAACCATTGCGCCTATTCTTGAAGAGTTGGCTCAGGAGTATGGCGATAGCATTGTAATCTATAAAGTAGATACTGAAAAGGAGCAAGAGCTAGCATCAGCATTTGGCATTCGATCTATCCCATCGTTACTTTTTATTCCAATGAATGGACAACCCCAAATGACTCAGGGCGCTATGTCGAAAGCAGCTTTTAAAGAGTCAATCGATAAGGTTTTGTTAAAGAAGTAACGCAATTAAACTGCTCGGAAAAAATTAAAACAACAGCGCATTACTATCTTATAGAAGTACGTACTTACATCTGGTTAAGTACGTACTTTCTGCATTTTAATCGCCATCTTTGCAGTGTTAATTGAAGATTAATAATCGTTATGTGCGTTTTTATTGTGTTTCTGTATTTTACCGATTACAAAACACTGAAGTAATCGTCTTTAATATAAAACATAGAGTAAAATGGATCGAATTAAAAAAGTAGTTTCTGTATGGGCACTAACGCTATGCGTAATGCCGCTTGCTGCTCAGTATCCCGTTATTCCCGATTCGGTGAAAACTCGTGGTGCACAGCAAGAAGCTGAAACAAATCGGAAGTCGGATGTGGCTTGGGAGAAAGCACTTCCTATAGTGATGCAGCAGTCATTGAGTGGGAGACCTTATAAACCTTGGGCCTCGAAACCGGAAGATTTATTGAAGAACGCTATACCTGCATTTCCTGGTGCAGAGGGCGGAGGAGCCTATACGACTGGCGGTCGTGGTGGGCGAGTGCTTGTGGTAACCTCGTTGGAAGATGAAGGCCCCGGAACTTTTCGGGAAGCCTGTGAAACGGGTGGAGCACGCATCATTGTGTTTAATGTATCGGGCGTGATACGATTAAAAAGCCCGATACACTTGCGAGCACCCTACGTAACCATTGCCGGACAAACGGCAACAGGAGATGGCGTTTGTGTAACGGGCGCTTCTTTTCTGATCGATACACACGATGTGGTGATTCGCCACATGCGTTTTCGTCGCGGTGCACAAGATGTAGCGTTTCGAGATGACGCTCTTGGCGGCAATGCGGTGGGAAACATTATAATCGACCACTGTTCGGCCAGTTGGGGGCTAGATGAAAACATGTCCATCTATCGCCACGTGTACAGTCGCAACGAGACCGGTTACGGATTGAAATTGCCAACCGTGAATATCACCATTCAGAACTCAATGTTCTCTGAAGCGTTAGATACGTACAACCATGCTTTTGGAGCTACCATCGGTGGGCATAACAGCACCTTTTGTCGCAACTTGTTTGCTTCGAACATCAGCCGTAACTGCTCGGTAGGTATGGATGGCGGATTTAATCTGGTCAACAACGTGATTTACAACTGGTGGAACCGCTCGGTAGATGGTGGCGACAATAATAGCTTGTACAACATCATTAATAACTACTACAAGCCGGGCCCTATCACTCCGGTCGATAAACCTATTTCATACCGTATCTTGAAACCCGAGTCCGGGCGAGACAAGAGCCAACCTGTGACTTTTGGTAAAGCCTTTGTCCATGGAAATATGGTTTATGGAAACAACAAGGTGACTAAGAACAACTGGGATGGTGGCGTACAGTTGGCCGACGAGATCGATCTCAATGAGTATCTGCCAAAAATCAAAGTCAACGAACCCTTCGAAATGGCTCCGGTAACCATTATGCCTACTAAAGAGGCCTACGACTTTGTGCTAAACAACGTAGGAGCTAACTTCCCTCGACGCGATGCAGTAGATGCACGTGTTGTGAAAACCGTAAAAACAGGTAAAGCCATCTATGCAGACAATGCTCCCGAGTTCGTGTCTCCTTATGTGAAACGACGTTTGCCGGCCGATTCGTATAAACAAGGCATTATCACGGATATTCGTCAAGTAGGCGGTTTGCCCGAATACAAAGGTACTCCGGTTCTTGATACCGACGGCGATGGCATGCCCGATGCTTGGGAGGTTGCCAACGGTCTCAACCCGAATGATCCTTCGGACGCTACACTTGATTGCAACGGAGATGGATACACCAATATCGAGAAATACATTAACGGCATGGATACGCGTAAAAAAGTAGACTGGAGCGATTGGAAAAACAATCACGACACACTGGCTAAACGTAAAAGCTTATTGTAATGAATAGAATACTAAGAACTATCCTGTTAGGATTGGCAAGTATAGGGTTTGCGCATTCGGTTGCGCAAACCTTTGCTTTACAAGTAAAGGATGATAAGATTACTTATCGAACCGATGATCGTGGCAACCGAATACTCGACTTCTCATATTGCGGCTATCGAAACTCAGCACAAGCGATTCCCGATGTGCAGAATGTCGTATGGGTCTCACATCAATTCGGCGATCAAACAGCGCGCATTCAACGTGCCATTGACTATGTGTCTTCATTAAAGCCCGATGCACAAGGTTTTCGTGGTGCCGTTTTATTAGGCGAAGGAGAGTTTACACTGGCAGGTAGTTTGCGCCTTCACAACTCGGGCGTGGTGTTGCGTGGTGCGCATGCCGAACGCACGGTACTCATTAAAACAGGGGTTGAACGAGGCGCTTTTATATCCCTCGAAGGCGAAGATAACTTGCAAAGGAAAGAGACGCTCAGCGTGGTTTCACCCTACGTGCCGGTTAACAGCAAGACGATGCAGGTTGCACTGGGCGTTTCGCTGCGCAAGGGAGACCGCATACAGGTTGTTCGCCCCGGGACAAAAGAGTGGATAGCCTCCTTGGGTTGCGATGAGTTTGGTGGCGGTATCAGTGCTTTGGGGTGGAAAGTAGGCGATCTTGACCTCACTTGGGACAGGGTGGTGACGGGCGTTAATGGAAACAACATAACCATAGATGCCCCCTTGTCGGTAGCGTTGGATGCGGCGGATGGTGCGTCCTACGTGATACCCTATGAGTACACCGGGCGCACAACAGATACAGGCGTCGAGAACCTGACACTTGTATCGGATTATAATAAAAAATATCCCAAAGACGAAGACCACTGCTGGACAGGAATCTCCATTTCAGCGGCCGAAAACTGTTGGGTGCGCAGGGTCTCTTTCCGACACTTTGCAGGCAGTGCTGTAATTGTGCAACCATCGGCTTCTCGAATAACGGTAGAAGACTGCATCTCGCGTCAACCCATTTCCGAAATAGGAGGGATGCGTCGGGCTACATTCCTTACGTTGGGACAACTCACCCTGTTTCAACGCTGCTACTCCGAACAAGGTATTCACGACTTTGCAGCAGGTTATTGTGCTGCAGGGCCCAATGCTTTTGTGCAATGCGAATCGAAAGAGTCATTCGGATTCAGCGGCTCGATCGACTCATGGGCGTGTGGTTTGCTGTTCGATGTGGTTAATATCGACGGCCACAACCTGACCTATAAAAATTTGGGGCAAGATAAAAACGGTGCCGGATGGAATACCGCCAACAGCCTGTTCTGGCAATGTACAGCGGCCGAGATAGAATGCTATTCGCCTGCCAAAGATGCAGTGAACCGTGCCTACGGATGTTGGGCACAATTCTCCGGAGACGGCGAATGGGATGAATCGAACAATCACGTACAACCGCGTAGTCTCTTTTACGCCCAGCTCGAAGCACGTATAGGTAAAAAGATGGATGAGCGTGCCCGCCTACTGCCCATGAACACAAGTGCATCGAGCAGCCCCACTGTAGAGGTGGCCATGCAACTTGCCGAGGAAGCTTTTATACCTCGTCTTACACTCGAACAGTGGATTGAGCAGGGCAGCTTTACGCCTGCTGTATCTTCAGTGGGACTGAAGGCCATTGATGCTATCCGTTTGAAGCAAGTGAAAACACCTTCGTTTGTGGTCCCACAGCTAGCCATTACCAATGGACGGCTTCTTCAAAACGGCAGCCTTATGGTAGGTGGCAGTCTCGATGTTCCTTGGTGGAACGGTCGGTTGAAGAGTGCCTTTCTGCCCAAAGCAAAGCCCGCCATTACCCGTTTTGTACCGGGAAGAGAGGGGTTGGGGCTGACAGACCGCATTGATTCGGTAGTGAATTACATGAAGAAAAACAATTTGCTGGTTCTTGATCACAATTACGGGCTTTGGTATGAGCGTCGTCGCGATGATCATGAGCGCATTCGTCGTCGCGATGGAGATGCGTGGGGCCCCTTTTACGAACAACCCTTTGCTCGAAGCGGCGAAGGTACTGCTTGGGATGGATTGAGCAAATACGACTTGACTCGCCCCAACGCTTGGTATTGGTCTCGCCTGAAAGAGTTTGCCGATAAGGGAGCTCAAGAGGGGTTGCTGCTGTTTCATGAAAATTATTTCCAGCACAACATCATTGAGGCAGGTGCTCATTGGGTCGATTCTCCATGGCGTTCGGCCAATAACATCAATCAAACAGGGTTCTTAGAGCCCGTTCCTTTTGCCGGCGATAAACGCATTTTCATGGCTGTGCCTTTTTACGACGTCACGCATCCGGTGCGTCGCGAGCTTCACCGTCAATACATCCGTCAGTGTTTAAACAACTTTGCCGATAACTCCAATGTTATTCAACTGGTCAGTGCCGAATATACAGGGCCTTTGCACTTTGTTGAGTTCTGGCTTGATGCCATTGCCGAGTGGGAAACCGAAACCGGCAAGAAAGCCACTGTTGCTTTAAGCACAACCAAAGATGTGCAAGACGCAATTCTGAAAGACCCTCGCCGGGCAGCCATTGTCGATATGATTGACATTCGCTATTGGCACTACAAAACAGATGGTATTTATGCACCCGAAGGAGGCAAGAATCTGGCTCCTCGCCAGCACATGCGGAAGATGAAAGCAGGTAAAACCACCTTCGATGAAGCTTATCGTGCTGTTCGTGAATACCGTCAATTGTATCCACAAAAGGCCGTAACTTACTATGCACAAAACTACCCGGCATTGGGGTGGGCAGTATTCATGGCAGGAGGTTCTTGTCCCGTGATCCCGGTTAGCGACCCTACCTTTTTAAAGGATGCAGCTGCTATGGAAATAGAAAATACCAATACCACCCAGTATTATAAACTGGTAAAATCTGGTATTGGGGCTATCATATATTCCAAGTCGGGTGCAGAAATTCCTATTCAGCTAACTTCTGGAACCTATCAATTGACCCATGTAGACATGGCTTCAGGAGCGATGAAAACAATTAGTAACAAACTGAAGATAAGAGATTTGTATCATCTGAAAGTTCCCGAAGGGAAAGAGGGTGTCTACTGGTTTCATAGACTCTAAATTGAAAAAGCCTGTTGCTCATGGAGTAACAGGCTTTTCTCTTAATAGATGTATTAATCATCCAATATGTTATAAAACATGATACTTATTTTTCCCTTCCACTAACCTAATATTACCAATCCATCTACACTATCCTTCGTAGCTTTGCAACATCAAAATATAATAATTTGTACTGTGATGGAACAAGACACCAATAACACTGTTGCTACTTTGTATGCTGCCTTTCAGGGAGGCGATATGAATGCATTCTCTAAGTTGTATGATTTGCATGTCAACATCCTTTTTCATTATGGATGCCGTTTAACTACCGACAAAGAATTACTACGCGATTGCATACACGACATCTTCGTGAAACTCTATACAAAGCGAGGAGAGTTTGACATTGAGAATTTAAAATCTTACCTGATTATCTCGCTTAAAAACCGTTTATGCGATGAGTTAAGAAAGAGAATGCACCTGTCCGACACCTCCGTTGAGGAGTTTGATACAGCTTCGACCTGTGATATTGAAGGCACATACTTGGCCGAAGAGAAACGTGAAATTGAAAACCGTTTGGTCGATCGGCTGCTCAATCAGCTCTCGCCCCGCCAGCGCCAAGCGCTGACTCTTTATTATATAGAGGAGAAGAAGTACGAAGATATCTGCCAAATCATGGATATGAACTATCAATCGGTGCGCAACTTAATGCATCGGGGAATCACGAAACTGCGCAGCATATCAAACTAAAAAAAAGAATAGTTCATTGAGTACACAACTAGCATTCTATACGTCTTCCTAATATAAACGCTTAAATAGATGCAAGTATGTTCGCTCAAGTTACCGATTTTCTAAAGGATGATGCTTTCATCCATCATGTTCTGGAGAGGACTCCAGAGTCATCCTCCCATTGGGAAAACTATTTCGTGCTGCATCCTGAGCATACAGCCTATGCCGAAGAAGCAAGAGCTGTTTTACAAGCACCTGCAGATGTGGCTTGTGGTTTATCGGCCGATGAGAGCCTTGATTTGAAGAAAAGAATTTTATATACACTAATAGCTAAGTCAGTTTAGCTACGTTAAGGGAAAATTAGGTTAGTTTAGTAAAGATAGAATTAGTAAAGTTAGTAATGTTTGATTGATTAGTTTTTAAAGACTAATTCGTGAGAATGTCAGTTTAAGGTTAGTTAGTTTGTTTAGATAGTTTATTAGTAGTTTTAAAAGGTAAAAGATTAGTTTCAGGAATTACAATCGTTTTGTTTAAGCGTAAATCGGCGCAGGTTTTTGCAGTGAATAACACTATCTGCAAAGCCTGCGCCGATTTTTTCTTCTTGATTCGGCTGTATGCTTGATTAATGCTTCATGAGAAGACTCATGAAAACATCTCCTTTATTCCTTCGTCGAGGGTGTGTGGTTTATACTTAATTTCTTGTTGTGCCTTCGCAATGCTCAACCCGCTGAAACGTGGGCGTGGAATGGCTTCCTGCATCTCTTCCGTAGTAACCGGCCGGATAAGCGAAGCGTCAAGCTGTAAAATATCGGCTACCCGATAAGCCATCTCGGCAATGGTGAGGCAATCGCTGCCACAAAGGTGATAGATGCCATTGCCCGGATGAAACAAGAGTTGCTCCACACCCCGAGCTACGTCGCCTACAAAAGTCGGTGTGCGCCATTGGTCCGAAACCACACGGATGGTCTCTCCGGCTCGCAGCTTGTTGGCTACCAATTGCAGTATGTTGCCATGCTGCCCGGGCAATGCCTTGCCATATACCACTACAACGCGAACAATGGCGTAGTTGCTGCACTTTTCGGCCACTTGTTGCTCGCCTTCAAGTTTGGTTACTCCGTAAAAGTTAATCGGGTGGGGTTTATCAGATTCTACATATAAACGATCGGCATGACCGTCAAAAACAAAGTCGGTTGAGAGGTGAATAAAGCGACTACCCTGCTGTTCGCAGGCACGTGCCAGTTGCTCTACAGCTGTTACGTTGATGGCGCGAGCCTCTTCTCTGTGATTTTCGCAATAATCGGGCACAGAGAGGGCAGCGGTATTAATGACCACATGCGGACGCACCTCCTCGAGTAGCGATTTTACAGCAGTTGCATCACGTATGTCGGTACGGATAAAGCGATGTTGCTGATTTGGGGCGATGTCATTACTCAATGAGCACCCGATAACGTTATAGGCTTGATTGGCAGCCAACTCATTTACTATGCGGCGTCCGGTAAAACCGTTGGCTCCGATAATCAGAATATTCTTCATGTTTTGTTGTACTAATTAAGGATAATACGAACCTCCACCCTGTTGCACCTCGATGCGTATACCAAAAGCACCGTTGCCCGATTTCAGTTCGAAAGCACCTTTAAACGCATTCTTTTCCCAAGGCAATGCACTGCGGCTGGGCACCCTATACCCCTCGGCATTGTACTGACCATAGGTACTGATGCGCATCCCGTTCTTCAGCTTAAAACTACTCATTTGAAGCTGTTCGGATGATGACCCGAACCCCCCGAATGCCCCAAAACCTCCAAATCCACTTCCATAGTCGGTGAATAGCGTAGATAATCCCTGTGTCATCGTTACATTAGGATCGAGACTGAAGAGCTTGTTGTAGTCTGTGGTGGGTTTGCCCAAGTCGAAATTGTACTTTGGTACTTTGGGTGCTTGTACCGCCATCAGTCCCATATCAAGCAGGAATCCTCCGAATTCTTTGTAATTTCCGGCAGGCGAACGGCGAACAGAGTCGGAGGGAAGCTCCGTCTGAGCATATGCCGCTGCAGTGATTAGCAACAAAGAGAAGAATAAGATCCGTTTTTTCATATCCATGAAAGTTTGTTCTATAGGCAAAGATAACCAATTATCCGGTATGCTTTCTGTTCTTTATCTCTTTTTAAAGTTTATCAGTGGATAGATACAGATTTAATTTGTACATTTGCTTCATTAATATCATAACCCTTTACATATATGAAGACAGATATCGAAATAGCTCGCGAAACAGATCTGACGAAAATAAAACAAGTGGCAGAACACATCGGCATTCCTCTTGATGAGGTGGAGAACTATGGCCGTTACATCGCCAAAATTCCCGAAAACCTGATTGACGACGAGAAGGTCAAGCAGAGTAACCTCATTCTGGTCACTGCCATCACCGCCACCAAAGCCGGTATTGGCAAAACCACCGTTTCCATTGGTTTGGCATTGGGGCTCAACAAGATTGGCAAGAACGCCATCGTAGCCCTGCGCGAACCTTCGTTGGGACCTTGTTTCGGCATGAAAGGCGGTGCTGCCGGTGGTGGATACGCACAGGTGTTGCCCATGGAGAAGATCAACCTGCACTTTACAGGCGATTTTCATGCCATCACCTCGGCTCACAACATGATATCGGCTCTGCTCGATAATCACTTGTACCAGAACCAGTCCAAAGGTTTCGGGCTAAAAGAGATTCTTTGGAAGCGTGTGCTCGACGTTAACGACCGCTCGCTGCGCAGTATTGTAGTGGGGCTGGGAGCGAAAACAGACGGCATCACGCAGCAGTCGGGTTTCGACATCACGCCTGCTTCCGAAATCATGGCTATCCTTTGTCTGTCGAAGAACCTGGACGATCTTCGTCGGCGCATCGAGAACATCCTGCTTGGCTTTACCTATGACGGTAGCCCCTTTACCGTGAAAGATCTTGGCGTGGCAGGTGCTATCACAGTGCTGCTCAAAGACGCCATCCACCCCAATCTGGTGCAAACCACCGAGAACACAGCAGCCTTTGTGCACGGTGGCCCTTTTGCCAACATTGCTCACGGATGCAACTCGATACTTGCCACCAAGATGGCGATGACCTATGGCGATTATGTAGTTACCGAAGCCGGGTTTGGTGCCGATCTGGGTGCAGAGAAGTTTTACAACATCAAGTGTCGCAAGAGTGGGCTACAGCCACGCCTCACGGTGATTGTTGCCACCACGCAAGGACTCAAGATGCACGGCGGGGTGAGCCTCGATAGCATCAAAGAGCCCAATTTAGAGGGCTTGCGCAAAGGTTTGCGCAACCTCGACAAGCACGTGCGCAACCTGCGATCATTCGGTCAAACGGTCATTGTAGCCTTCAATCGCTATGCTACCGATACCGATGAGGAGATGGAGTTGCTGCGCCAGCATTGCGAAAAACTCGAGGTGGGCTTTGCCATCAACAACGCTTATAGCCAAGGAGGCGATGGAGCAGTGGAGTTGGCACAACTGGTGGTCGATACGATCGAGAACAAACCTTCTGCGCCATTACGCTTTACTTATAAGGACGAAGACAGCATAAAGCAGAAGATTGAGAAAGTAGCAGTAGGCATCTATGGCGCCTGCGAGGTTACTTATAGCAACGAAGCCCGCAAGAAGATGAAGCTTATCGAAGAGATGGGCATCGCTCACTATCCGGTGTGTATCGCCAAAACACAATACTCCTTTTCGGCCGATCCTAAGCTTTACGGAGCAGTGAGCGACTTTGAGTTTCACATCAAAGACATGGTCATCAACAATGGTGCCGAGATGATTGTAGCCATTGCCGGAGAGATTATGCGCATGCCGGGATTGCCCAAAGAGCCCCAAGCCAAGTACATTGACATTGTCGATGGGCATATTGATGGACTGAGCTAAATACTCTGATATTAAGCCTGAGTTCAACAGAAAGAGAGAGGACACCGCGTTTGCATCACAAACACCTGTCCTCTCTCTCTTTTATCTATTCTTGCTTTAAAACCCTATGAACGATTGCTTTGAAGCACCGTGAAGATTGTTGTAAAGCATCGCTTGCACTATCCAGAAAATCAGTAAGCGAAAATCGGATAATTCTCCATCGTCTTATTCACCCGCTTGCGAACCTGTGCAATCACCTCTTCGTTCTCTACATTTGATAGCACAGTCTCAATCATTTCGGCAATTTCGATCATCAGCTCTTCCTTGGCACCACGTGTAGTGATGGCAGGCGTACCCAAACGGATACCCGATGTTTGGAAAGCCGAACGGCTATCAAACGGAACCATATTCTTATTCACCGTAATATCAGCCGCTACCAATGCGTTTTCGGCTACTTTACCCGTTAGTTCAGGAAATTTGCTGCGCAGGTCTACCAGCATCGAGTGGTTATCTGTACCGCCCGAAACAATGGTAAATCCACGTTCCATCAATGCTTTGGCCAGTACGGCAGCATTCTTCTTCACCTGTGCTTGATACACTTTGTATTCGGGTTGCAGGCACTCGCTAAAGGCTACGGCTTTGGCAGCAATCACGTGTTCAAGCGGGCCGCCTTGTACACCCGGAAAAACAGCCGAGTCGAGCAATTGCGACATCATCTTCACCTCGCCTTTGGGTGTTGTTTTGCCCCATGGGTTCGGAAAGTCCTTGCCAATCAAGATAACACCACCACGTGGTCCGCGCAGGGTTTTGTGCGTGGTAGAGGTTACAATGTGTGCATACTTCAGTGGGTTGTCCAGTAATCCGGCAGCAATCAATCCCGCAGGATGTGCCATGTCAACCAGTAAGATAGCACCTACTTTATCGGCAATTTCGCGCATGCGTCGATAGTCCCACTCGCGCGAGTAGGCCGATCCGCCACCGATAATCATTTTGGGTTTTTCGCGCAGAGCGATCTCCTCCATTTGATCATAGTCTACCTGTTGAGTGTCTTTATTCAGGTTGTATTCGCAAGGTGTATAGATGATGCCCGAGGTGTTGACCAATGAACCGTGAGAGAGGTGTCCGCCATGAGACAGATTTAGCCCCATGAACTTATCGCCGGGGTTGAGCACGGCCAAGAACACGGCAGCATTTGCTTGAGCGCCCGAGTGAGGCTGCACGTTGGCCCATTCGGCCCCGAAAATCTCTTTCAGGCGGTCGATGGCGATTTGCTCGCTCTGATCTACCACTTCGCATCCTCCGTAGTAGCGTTTTCCGGGATACCCTTCAGCGTACTTGTTGGTTAGGCACGATCCCATTGCCTGCATTACTTGTTCACTCACAAAATTCTCTGATGCAATCAGCTCAATACCTTTGAGCTGACGTTGATGCTCTTTTTCGATGATATCGAAAATTAAATCGTCTCTTTTCATGATGTATTCTGATAAAATAAATATTTAACTCGAGATTCCTTATTAAGCGTACAAATTTATAGAAAAAGAATGGTAATTCGATAAAAAAAGCTAAGAAATCTCATTAAAAGATGACACCAAGCGAAAAACTCAATACGTTATCGCGACGTTTGAAGGTGATATCGCTCAACCCCGTACTTCCATCGGGGTTTACGCTGTCGTAGGTCACTGATTTGGATATGTTGTGCAAACCCTGCTCGTAACGAAAATCAAAAAATATACGCGAGATGTTGATCGATACACCCACTACCACATTCATTGTCAAGGGGTAAAGCTCTTCGTGAATGCCTTTTTGGTCGAAGTTGTCAAACCGAATGGCGTTCTGCTTTGCCCAGATATAACGAAGCTTGGGCCCAACGAAGAGCGACATGCCATAGGGGCCCTCCTTGATTAGGTGGTAACCGTAGAGCAAGGGAACGTCAACACTGCGAATGGTCGATGAAACCGATGCATATTCGGGCTCAATATCGGGGTGTTGCGAGCCCAACTTGTCGAATGAAATTTCGCATCGGCTGATGTTGTAAGAGACTTCGGGTTGCACGAAGTGCCTATTGCCATTGACGCGCATGAAGAAGGCACCAAAGTACCCGATTTTATAATTATTCTGAATGCCGTCGATGGTGACATCCTTTATTTTGAAGTCCGACACCAGAAACATAGTCGAGTTGAACCCCAACTTTACCCCGAAATTGGTCTTTCGAGTGCCGTGGCCTTCCGTCTTTTGCTGACGCGTGGGCCGGGCACGAAGCGTTGCGCCTACCGTTAGTGCTATGAGTAAAAGAAGAATCGCTCGTTTCATACGCAGGGCTGTTTTTTGCCGCAGTGGCTATTTCTTTTTACAGAGGAAATTATTTCTTTTTCTTTTCGACCGACCAGCCAAACTTGCCTATCTTGCTGCCCAGTTCGTAGTAACCGCCGTGCACGTATACCAGCGGATTGGCTTCGGCCAGCTCCAGCTTACCGGTTTCAGCGTTCAAGTGCTTGTCGTCGGCTCGCACGTTCACCACATCGGCTATGAACATATCGTGCGATCCCAGCGATACAATCTCTTTGACCCTGCACTCGATGCAGAGCGGCGACTCTTCGATAAGCGGTGCGTTCACCACCGTGCAGGGGCCGGGGGTAAGTTTCATTTCGCTGAACTTGCGATAATCTTTGCCCGATCTCACCCCACACCAGTCGGTGGCAAACGCCATGTCTGCCGTGGTGAGGTTGATGACAAACTCCATGTTCTTCTTAATAATTGCATGCGAGTGGCGCTCCGGGCGCACGGAGATGTAGCACATGGGTGGGTTGGTACAGAGCGTTCCCGTCCAAGCTACAGTTACAATGTTATATTCTTCCTCGTTGCTCCCACAGCTCACCAGTACAGCAGGCAGGGGATAGATCATTGTTCCGGGTTTCCAGTCTTGCTTCATGTTGACAGGTGTAATCAGATAATTGTAAATCCCTCTTTCGGTTGTTCTTTTTCGCAGAAATGGCAGCGCATCACGAAGTTCTCCTTGTCCGACACATGAAACAGCGTTTCCATCGGTTCGTTGTTGGTGATGCACTGTGGGTTGGCACATTTCAAGATGCCTCGCAGGTCGTCGGGCATTTGTACCTCCTTTTTATCTACCACTTTGTAGTCTCTGATGATGTTCAGCTTCACGTGTGGCGCCACTACCGAGATGCGGTTAATCTCTTCGTCGCAGAAAAACTTATCGGCTATCTTGATGATGCCCTTTCGTCCGAGTTTCTTACTGTCGAGATTAAAGCCGATGGTAATGTTGTTCTTCATGTGTTCGAGCCCCAACAGGGAGACTACGGTGAAGAGTTTGTCGCTGGGAATGTGGTCGATAACCGTTCCGTCTTTAAGCGCGGCTACCTGCATTTCTTGATTATTGTGGGTCATAGTCACTCCTTAATATCTTCTAATGTTATACCTAATACGTCGCAAAGTATCGCCTCGCGGGCATACAGCCCGTTTTGCGCTTGCTGAAAGTAGTACGCTTTGGGGCTTTCGTCTACGTCGTGAGCTATTTCGTTGACACGGGGCAGGGGGTGCAAGATGCGCAGGTTGTCTCGTGTTCCGTCGAGCATTTTCTTGCGCAATACGTACACGTTCTTTACCCGTTCATACTCCATCAGGTCTGTAAATCGCTCGCGTTGCACACGGGTCATGTAAAGAATATCGGCTTGCGCAATGGTCTCCTCGTTAAACTCGGTGTGCTCGGTGTACTTAATGTTATGCTCCAAGCAGTACAGTTTATACTCTTCGGGCATTTTTAGCTCTTCGGGCGAGACGAAATGAAACGTAGGGTTGAAGTGGCGCATGGCCATGAGCAGCGAGTGCACGGTGCGCCCGTGTTTGAGGTCGCCCACCAGGCAGATGTTGAGGTTCTCGAGTGTGCCCTGTGTTTTTTCGATGGAGTAGAGGTCGAGCAGGGTTTGCGAAGGGTGCTGATTGGCTCCGTCTCCGGCGTTTACGATAGCCACGGGGGTTATTTCACTGGCATAGCGTGCGGCGCCTTCGAGGAAGTGACGCATCACAATCACGTCGGCATAGTTGCTCACCATCATGATGGTGTCTTTGAGGGTTTCGCCTTTGGACGAGCTGGTGGCTTTGGGATCGGTAAAGCCAATAACACGTGCTCCCAAGCGGTTGGCAGCGGTTTCAAAACTCAAACGGGTGCGAGTAGAGGGTTCAAAAAACAGTGTTGCCACGATTTTCCCTTCGAGTATCCGCCGATTCGGATTTTTCTCAAACTCCTTCGCCATTTCCAGCATGTAGCGTATTTTTTCTTTCGAATGCTCTGCAATGGTTACTAAGCTTCTGTTTTCCATTCTGTTATCTTTGTTGTTGGTGGAATTTGTTTTCAGTCTGTAAAAGTACGAAGAATAAAGGCGAATAGCAAATAAAAAGGGACGTATTTTTCTCTTTTTTCGTTCTTGTTGGGGAGAAATGAGGGATGCTTTTGGGGTGAAACGGGAATGGTTTTGGGTAGATTTTCGGAGCAATCTTCGGGGATGGTTGAAGTGGTTTTCGGGCGTATTTTTAACGTTCGTTGACGGCTCACTGACGACTCGTTGACGACCTGCTGACGACGTTTTGAAAATCTAAAA
>JAGOOC010000027.1:24290-39013 GCA_017992695.1 Bacteroides sp.
AAAATCTAAAACGCATTCAGGATTCGCATAAGTCGCTGAAAATCAAAACAACTTTGGTTTCAAATGGGTACATAGAAGAGAAGAGAAAAGAAGAGTAGAGAAAAAGATAGTAATAACAACAGAAACAAGGCAAACGCAAGAACCCAAAAACTGCTGCTGCCGTTGTTGCTGATTTAACCGACCGACGAGGCAAAAAAATCGTGCATATTGCCTCAAACCAAAACTGCCCATGCAGTTCAAAAAAAATCACGGTGCATTCGCCCCAAATGAACCGTGCATTCGCCTCAAATGCACCGTGCATCGAACTCGAATGAACCGTGCATTCACCCCAAATGAACCGTGCATTTGCCCCAAATGCACCGTGCATCGAACTCGAATGAACCGTGCATCAGTTTTCTGCGAAATAGTCTGCGCTAAAAACCACTATTTCTCGGTTATTTCCCGAATAATCGTTTGGCTATTCGGCGAACAATGGTTATCTTTGCCACGTGTTGTTCAGCTGAGCAACCCGACAAAATGAAGCATGTAACCCCACAGAAATGATTAAAAAAACGATAAAAGCCCTCTGGATTTTTCTGGCAGCCCTGATGCTGCTTTGTGTCATCATATTCGCCTCAATCGCTTACGGCTGGATAGGCTACATGCCCCCTGTCGAAGAGCTCGAAAACCCCAACTACAAGTTCGCCACCGAAATTTTGTCGGAAGACGGAAAGGTGTTGGGAACTTGGTCGCTGAGCAAGGAAAACCGTATCTACACGAGCTACGATGAACTTTCAAATAACATCATCAACGCACTTATTGCCACCGAGGATGTACGTTTTACCGACCATTCGGGCATCGACGCCAAGGCCTTGGTGCGTGCTGTGGTGAAGCGCGGACTGCTCTTCCAGAAAAATGCCGGAGGCGGAAGCACCATCACCCAACAGCTTGCTAAACAGTTGTTTACCGAAGAGGTAGCCAAGAATACCCTGCAACGACTTTTCCAGAAGCCCATTGAGTGGGTCATTGCTGTGAAGCTCGAACGCTACTACACGAAAGAAGAAATTTTGAGCATGTACCTCAACAAATTCGACTTCCTCAACAACGCCGTGGGCATTAAAACAGCAGCCTACACCTACTTCGGCCGAGAACCCAAAGACCTGACGGTGGAAGAGGCAGCCACGCTGGTGGGCATGTGCAAAAACCCTTCGCTCTACAACCCCGTGCGCTTCAACGAGCGTTCGAAAGGACGCCGCAACGTGGTGCTGGGGCAGATGGAAAAAGCCGACTACATCACCGAAGAAGAGCGCGACTCGCTGCAAGCCCTGCCTCTCAAACTTGCCTATCACCGGGTCGATCACAAAGAGGGATTGGCCACGTACTTCCGCGAATACCTGCGCGGCGTGATGGCCGCCACAAAACCCGATAGAAGCGACTATCGCGCCTGGCAGAAGCAGAAATACTACGAAGATTCGCTCAACTGGGAAACCAATCCGCTATACGGATGGTGTGCCAAAAACAAGAAAAAAGACGGATCGAATTACAACCTCTACACCGACGGATTGAAGATTTACACCACCATCGATTCGCGCATGCAGAAGTATGCCGAAGAGGCAGTGACAGAACACCTGAGCCAAGACCTGCAACCCAAGTTCTTCAAAGAGAAAAAAGGACGCAAGAAAGCACCCTTTACCAACCTGCTCAGCGACGAGCAGATTGCCCAGATACTGGACAGAGCCATGAAACAAACCGACCGCTACCGCCTGATGAAGGAGAATGGAGCCTCGGAAGCCGAAATACGCAAAGCGTTCAACACCAAGCAGCCCATGACCGTTTTCTCTTGGCAGGGCGACAAGGATACCCTGCTCACTCCGATGGACTCTATCAAGTACTACAAGTACTTTCTGCGTGCCGGATTCATGTCGATGGACCCCATCAACGGCTACGTAAAAGCCTACGTGGGAGGCCCCAATTACACCAACTTTCAGTACGACATGGCCATGGTAGGGCGCCGACAGGTAGGATCGACGATCAAACCCTACCTCTACGCCTTGGCCATGGAGAACGGATTTTCGCCTTGCGACGAGGTGCGACATGTAGAGCAAACCCTGATCGACGAGAACGGTACACCTTGGACACCGCGCAACGCCAACAACAAACGCTATGGCGAAATGGTCACCATAAAGTGGGGATTGGCCAACTCGGACAACTGGGTAACCGCCTACCTGATGAGCAAACTCAACCCCTACGCTTTGGCCCGATTGATACAGAGCTTCGGTGTGCGCAACCGCGACATCGTGCCCTCGGTATCGCTCAGCCTTGGCCCCTGCGAAATCTCGGTGGGAGAGATGGTGAGTGCCTACACCGCCTTTGCCAACAAGGGCATACGCGTAGCACCGCTGTTTGTCACACGTATCGAGGATAGCGATGGCAACGTTATCTCTACCTTTGCTCCGCAAATGGAGGAGGTAATCAGTGCTTCGACTGCCTACAAAATGCTCGTGATGCTGCGTGCCGTTATCAACGAAGGAACCGGTGGACGTGTGCGCCGCTACGGCATCACAGCCGATATGGGTGGGAAAACAGGTACAACAAACCTCAACTCCGACGGTTGGTTCATGGGCTTTACCCCCTCGCTCGTGTCGGGTGTGTGGGTAGGAGGCGAAGAGCGCGATATCCACTTCGATGGCATAGCCTACGGTCAGGGTGCTTCACTGGCACTCCCGATATGGGGCAAATACATGAAGAAGGTATACGACGATAAATCACTGGGCTACGATCAGCAAGAACGGTTCAACATGCCCGAAGGTTTCGAACCTTGTGCCGGAACAGAGACCAATGACGGCAAAGTAACGGAACCTGGCTTGGATGAACTCTTCAACTAAGTTCGACGGCACGAATTGCATCGATACGCACTGCTTTGGCGTGGACTGCAGCGATACGCACTGCTTTGGCGTGCTTTGCATCGGAAGCAACCACCAACGCGAGCAGAGCTTTGAATTGGCTCACCAATTGCTGCAAGTGCTGCTGCCCGGCATCCGTTTCGCTACTTGCCGAGAGACCGAGCCTTTGGGGCTCACCAACAAGGCACGGTTCTGGAACCAAGTGGGTGTATTCGAAAGCAATCGCTCTGTGAATGAACTGCGCGCGCTATTCAAGGAGATCGAACGCAAAGCAGGCCGCCTGCCCGAGGACAAGAAGCAGGAGAAGATTTGCCTGGATATTGACCTGTTGTGTTATAATCGCAACGTGTTGAAACCTGAAGAGCTGAAACGAGACTACATTGTTGAGAGCTTCAAAGAGTTGCAGGCAGCGTTAACAGCACCACAAGAAGAACCATCAACAGAACCGCAAAAACAAAAACAAGATATGAAGTTTTTAGGAATAATCCCTGCCCGGTATGCCTCCACCCGCTTCCCGGCCAAACCGCTCGCTATGCTTGGCGGAAAAACAGTGATACAACGGGTGTATGAACAAGTGGCGAGTGTGCTCAACGATGTTTACGTGGCAACCGACGACGAACGGATTGAAACTGCTGTAAAAGCCTTTGGAGGCAAGGTGGTGATGACCTCGGTAGCGCATCAAAGCGGAACCGATCGTTGTTACGAAGCCTGCTGCAAGGTCGGGGGAGACTTCGACGTGGTGGTGAACATTCAAGGCGATGAGCCCTTCGTTGCATCTTCACAACTACTCAGCCTCAAGGCTTGTTTCGACGACCCCTGCACCCAAATTGCGACCTTGGCCAAGCCCTTTGCTGCCAACGATGCCTTTGCCACACTCGAAAACGTGAACAGCCCCAAGGTGGTGATGAACCAAAAGGGTAATGCTCTTTATTTCAGCCGCTCCATCATTCCCTACCAGCGCAATGCCGACAAGCAGGAGTGGTTGCAACATCACACCTATTACAAACACATCGGGCTCTATGCTTATCGCACCGAAGTGCTTCGAGAGCTTACTTCGTTGCCACAATCGCCGCTCGAACTGGCCGAGTCGCTCGAACAGCTGCGCTGGCTCGAAAACGGCTACACCATCAAGGTAGGCCTAAGCACCATCGAAACCATCGGCATCGATACTCCCGAAGATTTGGCCCTTGCCGAAAGGTTTTTAAACACGCGATAATCCATCAGAACGCTCTATAATGCATCTGTGCTCCCTATAAAATCCATCTAAACATTGCCTAATGAATCGTAACCAACCGCCCCAAACCCAAGTGCTGGACAATCTGCACATTCTTCCACCCGTTCGCACTACGTTGCCCAACGGCGTTCCGCTCAGCATCATCAATGCCGGAGATCAGGAAGTAGTGCGCATCGACCTGCTTTTTGAAGGCGGACGGTGGCATCAATCGCAAAAACTGCAGGCACTGTTTACCAACCGCATGCTGCGCGAAGGTACGCGAAGCTATACGGCTACCGAAATAGCCGAAAAGCTCGACTACTACGGGGCTTGGCTCGAACTATCGAGCTCCTCGGAACACGCTTTTATCACCCTCTACTCGCTCAATAAATACATTGCACAAACCATCGAGGTGCTCGAGTCGATGATCAAAGAGCCCCTCTTCCCCGAAAAGGAGCTGAGCACGGTACTGGAGAACAACGTGCAACAATTCTTGGTGAACCGCTCGAAGGTCGATTTTATGGCACATCGTGGTCTGCTCGCAGCGCTCTACGGAGGCGGTCATCCCTGCGGACAGGTGGCCGAAGAGGCTGACTATCGGCAAATCAATACATCGATGCTGCGCGACTTTTATCAAACACATTATCACTCGGGCAACTGCTCCATCTTCTTGGTGGGCAAGGTCACCGACGAAGTGATTCATCACGTTGAAAAAGCTTTCGGAACGACTCCCTTTGGCAACTGCGAGCAAAAACCGATTCACACCGATTACTCATTTAAAGCAGTTGCCGATAAACGAATTTTCATTGAGCACCCCGATGCCATGCAGAGTGCCGTGATGCTTGGAGCCACCACGCTAACCCGCCAAAACCCCGACTACCTGAAGCTGCGCGTGCTCATCAGCCTCTTTGGAGGGTACTTTGGCAGCCGATTAATGACCAACATTCGCCAAGACAAGGGCTATACGTATGGCATTTCGGCAGGCATCCAGTTTTATCCCGATAGCGGCCTGTTGCTCATTAGCACCGAAACGGATAACGAATACGTAGAACCGCTCATCAAAGAGGTGTATCGAGAGATTGATCGGCTACACAACGACCCGGTGAGTGAAGCCGAACTGAGCATGGTGCGCAACTACATGCTGGGCGAGATGTGTCGCAACTACGAATCGCCCTTCTCGCTGTCTGACTCGTGGATATTTATTCACACCTCTCACTTAGATGACTCTTATTTTGCCCGCTCCCTGCAAGCTTTAAAGGAGGTTACGCCCGATGAATTGCGCGAGTTGGCTCGCCGTTATTTCTGTAAAGAGACCTTAAAAGAGGTCATCGCAGGTAAAAAGATAACGTAAAAAAAGAACAACAGTAGGGTTTTTACCTGAGATAGTGTATCTTTGTACACAACGTATATCCAAATACATGATAATAACTCGTAAATGTAACTACATGAAATATCTATATACCACACTGCTGTTAGCATGTTTGACGTGTGGCCCTGTCCATGCACAAAACAAAGGAGGACTCTTTGGGAAGTTGAAAACCCCCTCCTCGACAGAGATCAAAATCGAAAGCTACATCTTCAAAGACGGCTCTGAGTACATCGGCGAGATGAAATCGCGCAAGCCTCATGGCAAAGGAATAACCACCTTTAAGAATGGCGATAAGTACGAAGGAGAGTACGTAAAAGGCAGGCGCGAGGGGTTTGGCATCTACTCCTTTCCCGACGGTGAGAAGTACGAAGGTCAGTGGTTTCAAGATCAACAACACGGCAAGGGAATCTTCTATTTCATGAACAACAACCGCTACGACGGCATGTGGTTTCAGGACTATCAGCACGGTGAGGGCGTTATGCACTACCACAACGGCGACTTATACGAAGGAACTTGGGCCAACGACAAGCGCGAAGGTAAAGGTACGTACACGTGGAAAAACGGAGCCCAATATACCGGTGGATGGAAGAACGACAAAAAGAGCGGCAAAGGAGTGATGAAGTGGGATGACGGTTGCATCTACGAGGGCGATTGGAAAAACGATGTGCGCGATGGGAAAGGCACCTTTGAATATACCAATGGCGATAAATACGTAGGAGACTGGCTCGAAGATATACAACACGGTAAAGGAATTTATTTTTTCCACACGGGCGACCGCTACGAAGGAGATTACCTGTATGGCGAACGCACCGGTGCAGGTATCTACTACCATGCCAATGGCGATAAATACGTAGGCAGTTTCAAGAACGGCATGCAGGATGGACAGGGTACATTCACCTGGGCCAACGGGGCCATCTACGAAGGAAGTTGGAAGGACAATAAACGAAGCGGACGCGGAAACTACAAGTGGAACAACGGCGACACCTACGACGGGGAGTGGAAAAACAACCAACCCAACGGGCAGGGAACCTTGCTGCTGCAAAACGGTACGCGATACAAAGGCGAATTTGTCAATGGTCTCGAAGAGGGGAAAGGCGTGCAAGAGGACAAAAACGGAAACCGCTACGATGGATTCTTTAAACAAGGCAAGAAACATGGTCCGTTTGTAGAGACGGATGCCAACGGAAAGGTTGTGCGCAAGGGTACATACAATTTTGGAAAAGTAAATTAAAAAAAGAGTGGCTACACCAATCAACCGGTGCAGCCACTCTTTTTTTAGTTCGTATCGATCGATACATTTCTTATCTTAAAGCACATATTGCGAGCTGATAGACTCGTTGCTCATTACGCGTTTGATGGTTTCGGCAAACATATCGGCAATGCTGAGTTGTTTTACTTTGTCGCATTTCTTCGAGTAAGGGATGCTATCGGTAAACACCATCTCGGTAAGTGCCGACTCTTGCACGCGGAACGAAGCAGGGTCTGACATCACACAGTGGCTGGCAATGGCGCGAACCGATTTTGCACCGGCTTCGAGCATGATGTTGGCTGCTATAGTCATTGTTCCGGCAGTATCAACGATATCGTCGAGCAGCAGAACGTCTTTTCCTTTTACATCGCCGATGATCTGCATGTGAGCTACCTCATTGGCTTTTTCGCGCGTTTTGTTGCAAAGCACCAAAGGCACACCCAAGTATTTAGAATAGGTGCTGGCTCTTTTTGAACCACCCACATCGGGGGTTGCAATAACCAGGTTGTTTTCCAAGTTTAACGACTGAATATAGGGAAGGAACACGGCCGAAGCATAGAGGTGATCGACCGGTATGTTAAAGAAACCTTGAATTTGATCGGCATGCAAATCCATCGTAATCAAACGATCGATACCTGCTACAGAAAGTAAGTCGGCTACCAACTTGGCCCCGATAGAGACGCGTGGTTTGTCTTTCCGGTCTTGGCGAGCCCATCCGAAGTAAGGGATTACTGCCACTACACTTTTGGCCGAAGCTCTTTTAGCTGCATCGATCATCAATAACAATTCCATTAAATTGTCGGAGTTGGGGAAGGTAGATTGAACCAAGAAAACATGCGCTCCACGAATGGACTCTTCATAAGAAACGGCAAACTCTCCGTCGGCGAAGTGGGTGATGTTCATGTTTCCCAGCGGACAATTGAGGCTGGAGCAGATTTTCTCTGCCAAGTATCTCGAGTTAGTTCCCGAGAATACCATAAAAGGTGCTTTTTCGCTCATTTTGTAATAGTTGTTACCTATTTGTTAATTTAGCCGCAAAGGTAGGAATTCTCGCAGCATTATACAAAGAGTTACTCTATAAAAAAGCTTTTTAGATCGAACTTATCAGAAATAGTTGTAGATTTGTCTATCGATAAAGAGACTTAGCCTATGAACCGACATCTACCCTTGTGTGTTTTGGGATTGTTGTTATTGACAACACTCTTTTCGTGTGTAGACACCGCACCTGTTCGCGAAGTTCGTTTCATCGATTCGCTCAATGACATGGCCTATGCTTGGCGTTACAAGAACTTGGATTCTTCGTATCGGATGGCACGCAAAGCCTATGATAAAGTGGGAGTATTCTATCAGCAAGGCAAAGCCGAAGCGAGCAACAACATGGGGTTCTGTGCCTTTATGCGGATGGACTTTGAGCGGGCAGAACAGTGGCACAAGGAGGTTTACAACCTCACGATGAACGAACTGGAACTGCTCATTGCCGACGTGGGGCTGATGAAGATTTACCAGCGAACAGCCATGAACAAGGAGTATTATGACTACCGCAACAGTGCCGTGAAGCGGATGAAGCGCATCCGCGAAGAGAGCGACCTGTTTGTAGACAAGCACCAAACCCTTCGACTGAACTACGCCTTCACCGAGTTTGCTATCGTCTCCTCCATCTATTACTACTACCTGCGCCAACGCCCCGAAGCGATGGAGTCGTTGGATAAGATTAAAGAAAACGAAGCGTTGGAGGCTGACACCAACCAATGGCTCTATTTTCATTACATCAAGGGTTCGGCTTCGCTGTGCGACGACGATTCGCCCGAGCAACGCAAGCTGGCCGAGTTTGACGAGCTGTACAAAACCTGGAGAGTGGCTTCGCAAAAGGGATATCTCTACTTTGAGGGGAACAGCGTGCAGGGCTTGGCGGGCTTGATGATTCAACCGGCCGACTTTGAGTTTTTCGCCCAACGGAGGTCGCATGCACTCACACAGTTTGGCTTGGCTATCGATTCGCTCTTGCCGCTTCGGCTGGCACAGCTCGCTTTGCAGAAATTTTCGCAATACAACGATCTGTATCAGATAGCCGGAGCCTACGTTTCGATAGGCAAATACCTCAATGCACACGGGCGTTATGCCGAAGCACTCGACACGCTGAAACGGGCGCTGGATTGTGTGAATCATCATCACATGGAGCATTACCATAGTGCGAAGGATACACTCGATAAACTGCAAGCGTACCTCGACCGGGATACCATTTATACCGAACTCAGCTGGATGGGAAAGGAGAAGGTGAAAACCGTGCCCGAATGGATCTCACGCATCCGCGAGCAACTGAGCGTATCGTATGCCGGGTTGGGCATGAAAATATCTTCCAACAACAACCGAAACATCTATCTCGATATCTTGAACAATACGCGCCAAGACAAGGAGCTCGAAAGCCGCTACCAATCGCTCGAGGCAGAGTCGAAACAGCTCAACGGGGTGCTGTTTGTGGTGTTCGCCGGATTACTACTGGTGGTGGTGCTCTTCTGGTTCTTTAATAAACGCTCGAAGCTGCGCAACCGCATCTATATGGAACGCTTGCAGCAAACACTGACGCTATGTAGAGACATCACCGCTTCCATCCCCATGAATGTGGAACGGGTGCAGCAAGGCATCGATCGGTTGCTGGGAACGGGACGCATGAGGCTTAGCATCACGCCCGATGGAAAGGCCGAGCTTACCCCTGAAGGTAAGCTGAGCAAAGACGAGCAGGCATTGGTGCGCGTGCTGATGCCCTATCTGGCGTGGGCGCTGGAGAACGAGCAAACGGTGGCCTCCTTGAGCGATGAGCGCAACCAGCTCGAAAAGCAACGCTATGTGTACGAACAGCACATTGCTGCCAACAAGCGTCAGAACCTGATTAAGAAATCGTGTATGGCCATTGTCAATGGAATCAATCCCTACATTGATCGCATACTCAACGAAGTGCATAAGTTAACCCGGAAGGAATTTATAAACGACCCACGCATCAAAAGAGAGAAGTACATCTACATCGACGAATTGGTAACGACCATCAACGAATACAACGACATCTTGGCGCTGTGGATCAAGATGAAGCAGGGATCGCTGAGCTTGAACATCGAGACCTTTGCACTGAGCGATTTGTTTGAGCTGATTGCCAAAGGGCGACGATCGTTTGACATGAAGCAGCAAACGTTAGAGATAGAGCCTACCGATGCACTGGTAAAGGCCGACAAGGCGTTGACACTGTTCATGATCAACACCTTGGCCGAGAACTCGCGCAAGTATACCCCCGAAGGAGGGGAGATAAAGATTTATGCACAGGTGCGCGAGGAGTATGTCGAGGTGTCGGTCGAAGACAATGGACAGGGCTTCTCGGCCGAAGATGTGGCACGCATTCTGGGCGAAAAGGTATACGACCCACAGGTCATCGGGATGAAGGATGCGCAGGACCCCGAAGAACTCAGAAGAAGCAAAGGGAGTGGTTTCGGGTTGATGAATTGCAAAGGAATCATTGAGAAGTATCGAAAGACCAATCAGCTGTTTCGGGTGTGCACCTTCTCGGTCGAGAGTGAGCTGGGGAAGGGGAGTCGCGTGTATTTTCGTTTGCCGGTGGGGGTGCGAAAGGCAATAGGGGTGTTGCTCTGTTTGGCTTTCTCGTTGGGGATGGCGGCTGCAGAACAACCTGACACAGCCAAACGCCGCAGAGCTGTCGATGTGGAGTATGAGCGTTTGCTCAATAAAGCTTCGGACTTTGCCAATGAGGCCTATTTTGCCAACGTGAACGAGGAGTATGCGTTTGCCTTGCAACAGATCGATTCGGCCATGGCGTTGCTCAATCGGCATTATAGCCAATACGCACCTTCACCTCATCGATACCTGAAACTGATGGCGGAAGAGCCTCCTGCCGAGCTAAATTGGTGGAACGAAGGGTTCGATACGGACTATCACGTCATCCTCGATATTCGCAACGAAGCAGCGGTAGCCTTTCTGGCGTTGAAGCAGTTTGAGCCCTATACGTACAACAATGATGCGTACACAGCCCTGTATAAACTCTCGGGCGAGGATCAAACCCTCGAGGGATATTGTAGGCAGTTGGAACGCTCAACGAACAACAAAACCGTGGGGCTTATTTTGTGCGTCATTTTGCTGGTGGCGCTCATTTTGGGTTACTATATCATTTATGTGCGCAAACGGTTGGTCAACCGCATGAATTTGGAGCAAGTGCTCGAAATCAATAAGAAGGTATTTGCCTCTTCACTGGTGCGCACTTCACCGGTGCGCACACCAGAGCCGGTCGAAGCATTGCAGCGCGAAGAGGATACATTAAGAGAGATACCCCGACGCATCATCAGCGAAGCCTTTGATGCGGTGAACGAGCTACTGGGCATTAATGTGCTGGGCATTGCTGTTTACAACGAAACCACTCGACAATTGGTCTATGCCTCGAACAGCGCAACCCAACCGATGTCTACGGAGGTAGAGCACTTGATGCCTGCGGAAGCGCAACGCTTGATGCCTTCAGAGGTGCAGCGCTGCTTTGACGAGCAGGTATACATAGCCAAAGGCTCTTTGCAGGCGCTCCCGCTCGTGGTCGAAGTCATGGACGAGCATCAATGTGTAGGGGTGCTCTACTTAGAGAGAAGCGAAAGATTTGAGCAAGAGACCGACCGCCTGTTGGTTGAATTGATAGCCAGATACGTGGCCATTGTGGTGTTTAACGCTGTAGTGAAGCTGGCGGTGAAGTATCGCGACATTGAATCGGCCCATGAAGAGGCGCGCAGGGCATCGTGGGAAGATGGGATGCTTCATGTGCAAAATATGGTGCTCGACAACTGCTTGTCGACTATCAAGCACGAAACCATCTATTATCCCAGTAAAATTAAGCAGATTGTAGAGCGATTGACTACGCTGAAACTCTCTGAAGCCGAAGAGCGTGAGAGTGTAGCAGCCATCAGTGAGCTGATCGAGTACTACAAAGGAATCTTCACCATACTAAGCTCGTGTGCCTCGCGACAACTCGAAGAGGTTACCTTTAGGCGCACCACCCTTACGGTTGCAGAGCTGCTTGTAGCTGCCGAGAAGTATTTTCGCAAAGCAAGTAAGCATCACCCGAATCGAATTATTCTTGAAACTGCTGCACAATTTGAAAGTCTTGCACAATTTGAAACTGTTGCACATGAGGAAACTGCTGCACAAGAGGATGACCTACGCGTGATTGGCGATAGCAATCAGCTGCGATTCCTGTTTGAGAACCTGATCGATGAAGCCTTGAGCGTAGAGAAGGAAGGCACACTGAAACTAACAGCGAAAGCCGATGGAGCGTTTGTTCGCTTTCTGTTCACCGATACCCGCAGGCAGAAAAGTGTGGCGGAGCTGAATCAGCTGTTTTACCCCAACTTAGCACGCATGACTGCCGGAACAGATGGAGAGCTTCGGGAAACAGAGTACTTGGTATGCAAGCAAATTATCCGCGATCACGATGAGTTTGCCGGCCGCAGAGGGTGCAGAATCAATGCCGAACCATCACCCGAAGGTGGGTTTACGGTTTACTTTACCGTGCCCCGACGCTAATGGGAGAATGTAATGAGAATGAAAGAATCGAATAATAAGGAATCTACTAATAATGTATATGCAATAAAACCATGAACGATAAGAAATTTAAAGTCATCATCGTTGAAGATGTAAAACTTGAACTGAAAGGTACGGAAGAGATCTTTCGCCACGAAATACCCAATGCCGAAGTCATTGGTACCGCCATGACCGAAAGCGAGTTTTGGCCACTGATGGAAGCCGAACTGCCCGACTTGGTGCTGCTCGATCTGGGTCTGGGAGGCTCTACCACCATCGGAGTAGATATTTGCCGCAACATCTTTAAACGCTACAAAGGAGTTCGCGTGCTCATCTTCACCGGTGAAATACTGAACGAGAAACTCTGGGTCGATGTGCTCGATGCCGGAGCCGACGGCATCATCTTGAAAACAGGAGAGCTGCTCACGAAAACCGATGTACAGGCTGTGATTGACGGCAAGAAACTCGTTTTCAACTATCCTATCCTGGAGAAGATTGTCAATCGCTTTAAGAAATCGATCGCTAACGATGCCAAACGCCAAGAGGCTGTCATCGGTTATGACATTGACGAGTACGACGAACGGTTCTTGCGACACCTTGCCTTGGGGTATACCAAGGAGATGATTGCCAGCCTCAAAGGAATGCCCTTTGGCGTGAAATCGCTGGAGAAAAGACAAAACGATCTGGTTGGTCGTCTCTTTCCCACCGGCGAAAGGGTGGGAGTGAACGCTACCCGCTTGGTGGTTCGTGCCATCGAACTTCGCATTATTGATATCGACAACCTAGAGGCTGATGAAGAGTAAATGGCGCATGCCCCATCCGGCTACGATGTTCCTCTTGCTTACGCTGGTGGTCATCTTTCTTTCGTGGATATGCGATATCTACGGGATGAGGGTGCAACTGCCGCAAACAGGCGAAGAGATTCGTGTGCAAAGCCTGCTCAGCCCCGAAGGAATCAGGTGGCTGTTGCGCAATGTCATTACCAACTTCACCGGTTTTGCACCGTTGGGGATGGTGATTATTGCGATGTTTGGCGTTGGGGTAGCACAGCATTCGGGTTTCATAGATGCTTGCATTCGGCGAGGGCTGAGAAATCGGCAAGAGAAGCGCAAGATCATCATCGGGGTAATCCTACTGGGTCTGCTCTCCAACGTCGTGGGCGATGCAGGTTACATCATTCTGCTTCCCATTGCTGCCACGCTGTTTCACTCTGTGGGGCTTCACCCTGTGGCGGGCATCATCACGGCCTATGCTTCGGTATCGTGTGGCTATAGTGCCAATATCATGCTCACTACGTTAGATCCGCTCATTGCTCGTACTACCCAAGAGGCTTCGCTCATTGAAGGTGCTCCGCAAGGCATCACAGGACCTTTGAGCAACTACTACTTTATGCTGGTTTCCACGTTCTTGATTGCCGGAATTATTTACTGGATTACGCGCCGTAGCTTGTTGCCTTCCTTAGGGGATTATCACGGGAATACTGGTGCCGGTGGTAACGTCGGTTCTACTAGTTACAAGCAGCTCTCGCACAAAGAGCGTCGTGCTCTCACCATGGCAGCCTTGGTGGCTCTTCTTTACATGGCACTGATATTCTGTTTGACCTTCACCTCCTTTGGCATTCTTCGTGGGGTCAATGGCGGATTAATTCACTCGCCCTTCATTGCCGGCATCCTCTTCCTTATTTCGCTTGGCATCGGTTTAACGGGGATGACCTACGGTTTCAGCTCCGGTCGCTATCGCAAAGACGAAGATGTCATCAATGCATTGGCGCAACCGATGAAGATGCTCGGTGTGTACTTCGTGATTGCCTTTTTTGCTGCACAGATGTTTGCTTGCTTCGAATATTCACGTCTCGATAAATGCTTGGCCATTTGGGGTGCCAACCTGTTGTCTGCTGTTGATCTTGGAGCCATTCCTACCTTGGTGCTGTTTATCCTCTTCAGTGCCGTGGTCAATTTAATTATGGTCTCTGCCACCGCCAAATGGGCCTTCATGGCCTTTATCTTTGTACCCATGTTTGCCCGCATGGGTATCTCGCCCGATGTGACCCAATGTGCCTTTCGCATAGGCGATAGCGTGACCAACCCCATCACCCCTTTCATGTTCTATATGCCTCTGGTGCTAACTTACATGCAGCAGTACAATACACACGCTACTTATGGCTCTTTAGTAAAATATACCTGGCGATATTCCGTCTACATCTTAATAGCCTGGACTTTGTTATTTATTTTATGGTATATAACTGATTTACCCTTAGGATTATAACCTTCCGTGGTGCAAATAGTTGTGAAAAAAGTATTCAATTCTTTTTGAGGTTACAGAAAAAGCACTACCTTTGCACCGCATTTAAGGATGGTTCCGTAGCTCAGTTGGATAGAGCAACGCCCTTCTAAGGCGTGGGTCAAGCGTTCGAATCGCTTCGGAATCACAAGGTAAAACCGCAAACAGCTT
>JAGOOC010000053.1 GCA_017992695.1 Bacteroides sp.
TCCGGATTATTTCCGATGGCTATACACAGCGTTTACACGCGCTACTAAAACGCTATACCTAGTTAATTATCCACAGAGTCAGATACTTTAGGGTTTTAGTTGATCCAGTTAAAAACTAAGCGTGCTAACCTGTGGATTGTGATCGGTCAGGTATCCGGTTGGTCCTTCGGCTTCCGGTACTACGATTGATTCGGTTACTTTGATTTGCGGAGTAACAAAGATAAAATCAATTTTCTCTCGTTCGCTTAGAGGTTGGCGTCCAAAGTTATGGAACGTGTAGGAAACTCCTTCGGTTTTGTCGGCTATCTTGTGTGCATCTTTCAGTACAAACGCATTGCCGGTTAGTGTTTGGTACGCTTCACTGCTTTCAGATACATTGAAATCGCCGGTTAATACAGCCGGTTGATCGCCTACGATCTCTTTGATTTTCTCGATAATTAATAACGCACTATTCTTACGAGCTTCTGTTCCTATGTGGTCGAAGTGCGTGTTGATGGCCATGAATACCTTACCGGTCGTTTTTTCTTTAAACTTTGCCCAGGTAGCGATACGTGTGCAGGCACCGTCCCATCCAACAAATCCTACACTGTCTGGGTATTGTGAGAGCCAAAACGTATGGCTGTCCAGCACCTCGAAACGGTCTGTACGGTAAAGCAGCGGTGCATACTCTCCGGTGGTTAGCCCATCTTCGCGTCCCACGCCAATGGATGAAAATCCCGGTAGCTTGGTGGTTAAGTCATTCAGTTGATGGTGCAGCACCTCTTGCATACCCACGATGTCGAGTTGTTGGTCAATGATGAATTTGCACACGTTTTCTTTTCGGTGCGACCAACTGTTCAAACTGTCTGCCGGATTGTCGTAACGGATGTTGAAGGTAGCCCATCGGATGGTGCTCTCTTCGTTGGCTTTTTTGCTTTGACCGGCGCATCCGCAAAAGAGGAGTGCGACGAGGAAGGTGAGCGAAATAGATTTCATGATCGTTGATTGTTGCAGGAAAGCGTGTGTCGCACAAGAATACGAGCTCCATGCTGTACTTTTGGTCGACACACTCTCTCTCAAGGTTGTTTTATAAAAAGAGATTCGTTTGATAAACCTACCTTCAGGAGCGTCACCATCCGAATTGTTTTCCATGATAGTAACATCATTTGATAAATAGGTGTTAGCGTTTCTCGATCAATTGATAAAAGAAATTCTCTATGGGTTGATCTGTTGACAAAAATGTCCAAAGTAAAGCTTCTCGCCTTTTACAACAGAATAAGTAGCCCATATTTTTGTTCCGTCATTTTTGATGATTTCAAATTTTATGGGTTCATTGGAGAATGACGAGCTGGAATTCTTTTGAGTTAGCTTGCTTTCCGATTTTTCTCCAATCTCTTTATCACCAGCAAAATAAATTTTCAGGTGATAGTTGTAATAATCCCATCCATACAAATTTAAATCTCCCTCTTTTTTATTTAATAGACTGGAAGATGTACTTGCGTTTTTTTTTACTTCGCCATCAAAAACATAGCGTAGAGTTTGATCTGTTTTAATATCTTCCAGTTCTGCTTCATCGTAAGGTATCATGGAGGCCTCGGCTTGAACACGGATGAACGCTTGGAAACCACTGGCATCGGTTACGGTTAGATTGGCGACGCCATTTTTACCTATGGCTTTTATGGTGATTATACTGCCGATGACGGATGCCTCAACTACTTTGTTGTCAGAGCTAATTGTATAGTTTCCATTTCCTTCTAAAATGTTGATAGTAGCTTGTTTAGGATTCCCTAGAGGAAATTTTAGTGCCACTTCTTGTTGTTCCACTTTTATAGCATCATATTGATACACCATTACTGCCAATCGTTCGTAGCAATTGTCATTGTCAGAAATAATGAGTGATGTTTTTCCTATAGTTATCCCTTGTACAGTTAGTTTGTTGTTCGCTAACTGCGCCTTGGCAATTTCTTCATTCAGCGAGAAGACTTTGTATTCACCTCCTCCGGGGATGACATCAACATTAACATCATTGCCGATTTTGACTTTTATTTCATTTTCGGATATCGTCATTTCGGGGATTTCTATAGTTGAGGGAGCGTCGTTGTCACATCCGGTTATCGCCAGAGGCAAAATAACCGATAGTAATGCGAATAGTTTATTTTTAGTTTTCATTTCATTATTTATTTGTAAACTTACTAATCTAATCTTTGAATTACCAGTCTTTTTTATACGGTTTTCCATCATATACTAACTCGTCATCGTAGAGTGCTCTGGCCATTCTCTCCATTGCTACTTTTTGGCTTGACTGAAAGTTCGTGCGAAAAGGATCCATAGCGAAAATCATGTTAGCACCGTATCCGTTATCACGCAGACGGCGTAGATTACTTTCTGATGTTATGCGGCCTTGACTAAACTCTTGAGAGTATAGTGCCATTCCTGATTTGGGCATGCCCGGATAGTTGCTGCTCAAGTCTGAACTGCCACCATAGTCATGGATACCGTAATCCACAAATTGACCGGATGTTTTCCCATCTATAGCTGGCAGCTTAGATGTTCCTCCATAAACGTAAGCGCATACCAGCCTATCTGGCATGGCTTGTTTTACTTCATAACAAAGACGAGAAGCAGCTGCATACGATGGTGTCACGAATCCGGGAGGAGGAGGGTTCTGATATGCAGAATATTCATCATCAACGAATATACCATCCAAGTGATATGCGTCACACACGCTTTTAAATTCTTGCGCAAAAGCTTTAGCTGTGTTATCTGCTAAGTTGGCAATCCCTGAACGGTCATGATTTCCCAAAAGTCCAAGCACGACTTTTATACCACGATCCTGTAAGGGTTTTAAGTATTTCTCGCGATTATCTAATATGTGTTGCACATTGGGGTTGTTGAATACGTAGACTTTTCGTGTTTCCGCATTGTAGTTAATATTTGCAGAGAAGAGAATGAGTATATCTACCAAGGGTTTACCGCTGTTTTTTAGTGTGAAGCAGAGATTGTTTAACGGATTTGTGTCATTAACCTCCATACAGCTGATGATTTTGATACCTGTCGATTTATTACAATCGGGTATTTTACTATAGTCTTTCACGAAAATCAGAAACGTAGATTCTTTGTCGGATAATTTTATTCCTCCCGATTGTATACTAGTGCTGATAGGTATTACATAGGTTGCCTCTTCGTTCAGCGAATCATCAGCTTTTAAGCTTACGGTAACACCATTTGATTTTTTATTTCCTTTCTCAATAGTGATGCCGCCAGACTCACTTAGAGTCACTAATGATTCTGGGAATAGCTCATAGCTTGATTCATTAGTCGCATTGTAGGAGTCAAGTACAGATTGGTCATATTTGAATGCTCCGTTAATACTTTGAGGAGCGTTCTTTGACAAGTCTAAGTAAAGAACAGTACTATTCTCTTGACGGAGTTCGACCATACAGTTTGAACGCTTTCCTTCATTATTAATAGTGAATCCCAATACCTCTGTACTTGTAGTGTAATCGTTCTCATTAATAACTCCTACCTCTATACTTTCATCGCATGATATGAATAGTCCTCCGGATAAAATCAGCATGAAAGCAAACCGTTTGAAGTTGGTTAATACATTATGTTTCATAATTTCTTTTACTTTTTAATTAAACTTTGTAGTTATTTCGCTTGAACTGGAAGGCTAACAGGAGTCCATTTAAGTGTAGTGCCAGATTTTGCCGTCAAGTTATTACCATTTTCAGTATGGTCTTTCACAACATTTCCACCTCCTTCGTTACATTTCCAGTAAGCTACCAATCCTTCGGTATTAGGGGCTACTTCGTATGGATTATTTGCAATCTCTTCTTTTGTACGCACAACGTTCCAGATGCGACATTCCGAAATTTCACCCGCTAAGAAGCGGTCGTCAGCGTAAGAACGGCCGATGTAAAAACCGTCTTTGCCGTGAACGGCTAGGTTGATTTTGCCGATACTCTTAGACCTTTCAGATTGAACTTTTCCATTTACATAGATTTTCATTTCTCCATTAGAAGAATCATAAGTTACTGCTATGTGGACCCATTCATTAGTGGGAAGCCCCTTGTTGGAGTCTGCACTTGGAAAGTTGCTGCTACAGGCTACCTGAATTTGATTGCTGGGGAAGCCTGCATCGCCCAAGCGAATTAGGAATTTACCTTCAATTCCCATGATGGTGCTGATCTGTCTATCGTAGTTTCGAGCTCGAATTAAAGCTTCCATGGTGATTTGTGATAAATCGTTTACGGCTGCTGGTTTCGCCCATGTATCGATGTGTAAATAGTTACTTTCGATATCGGCCACTACATTAATTAAAGCAGCCCCTTTCAATACATAATAAGTGGTACGGGCACTTTCCAAAACACCAATATTGGCATTGTCAATCGTTATCGGAAGTACGTATACCTTTTCGCGATCAAGTAGATTGATATCCTTGAAGTAGACAATTACTTCGGTCGATCGTACACTTCCTGCTGTAATATAAGCCTGTGGTTGAGGCAATTCGTAATGGTTCTCAGGAAGTACGATGGCATTGTCATAAAAGGCTGCGTTGTAGATGTCCACCAATGAAGGTGCTACCCGATAGGTAATGGTGATATCCTGCGTTGCCGGTTGAGCAATGGCGGCTTGAATCGTTCGCGAATCAGTAGTCACACTGCCTTTTATCAATATAGATCCAACTTTAGAGTTGGCATTGATGTAGGCTTTATTCTCGAATGACTCGTTGTCGTTCTGGCAGCTTATGAAAGCTGTTGAGGCTAATAAAGCTGAAGCTAAATAGAGTTGATAACGTTTCATACTAATTAATTTTTAATAGATGGATTTAGGGTTGTAATGGCATCTCGTGTATATTTGTAGACTAACGATGTGTTGAAATAATCGTTAGATACATTGTAGATAGCCAATCCGGAGATCGTAAAGTCGCTATGAGCTGCAACTGACCATTGAGCAGCACTTGTCAGCGCTCTAGTCTTGTTAGAGAAGTAACCGGTTTTTGTGTCTGTTTCATCCAATGAAGGGGTTGTAACGGATACGGCAAAACGATCTGTCGGAACACCTTCTGCTTTAGCCATTTCTACATTATAGGTAAACAGGTAACTGTTCGTTGCATCTTCCGAAGGTAAAATAATTAACTTACAGTCCGAGAGGATACTTTTATCGACCAGGTTTTGTGGCTTGCCTTCAAATACAATCAGCTTGTCTTTGCGTCTTTCGTGCCAGTCTTTTATCATTCCGATAAAGAGCTTGCCGTTATTGTTGTATTCTTCTAATTCCTGTTGAGTCAGGTGCAATGTACCCTTTCCTTTATAGCCGATTGAGATACCATCGTAACCATATTTGTCAATATCAATATATAGGTCTCTTACTTTATCTTTCAATACATCCAGAAACGCTGCCGGAATATAAGTAGGGTCTTCTTTAATTTTATCAGCCACCATCAAATCGTACTCCAGTTTGATTGCATCGAAATCGATCGTAGCAATGATTTTTGTTCCTTTGTTCTTGCGAATACTTTCCATCTCTTTGAGTTCGTATGCTGCCAGATTGCTAGGGTACATTAATGCAACTACATCGATACTGTCGGGTAGTTCTGTCAGGTGGTGCGCCCGGCTGAAAGGGATTTTCTCGCTGTTGTTAAACCAAACATACGTTGCTTTGTGATCCGAATCCTTATAACTTTTTAGGTTTTCCAGATATTGGGCATACAGTTCAGGATTCTGATCTGCTATGTTTGGGTTATTCACTCCCACACCTTCTACTTCTGTCCATTCGCTGCAAGCGGTAACCACCAAGGTAGCTGTCAAACAAAGAGCGGATGATATGATTTTATTTATTAATCTGCTTTTCATAACTTTACTTTTTTTATTAGTTCTTTTTAGCCCACCATACATCTGTTCCCATGGTGTCTGGTCCTTTCAAGTATTGGCTGATGGCTACTTGAAGGTTCTCTGAGTTCTCATCGTATTCTACTTGTGGGTAGTTTAGACGGCGAGCCATTCTCTCGGTAGACACTTTGCCACCACTGTTATTGTACTTCACCGGCATCAGCTTCGGATATCCGGTACGACGGAACTCAGACCACGCTTCGATTCCGTGAGGGAAGTTGGCTATCCATTTCTGGGTGATGATGCGTTCCAGGTTTTCCTCATCGAACTCTGGTACCTCTTTCCATTTGATGGTGATGGCGCTTGGCGTTCCTTCAAATGAGAAGGAGGTATTTACCGGGTCCTTATATACCTGAGGAGTGCTGGTGCTGTTGGCTAGATAGTTGGCTTCGCCACCTGCCTGCCATTGCTCAAACGAAAGTTTAATGCCTTGGTTGTAGAAATCCTTGGCTGTTCCGCCCATGCTCCAACCGCGTAAAGCACCTTCGGCTTTGAGGAAGGCAGATTCGGCAGCATTCATCCACAGGAGAGGAGAAGAGATGTCGACTTTCATATTCGAATATTGCTTGATCGTGAGACCACCCGGAAGCTCAACTCCCGAACGTAGACCGATGAATCCGTTGGTTACTCCGGCTACCTCAAAAGCGGATGGGGTGAAATACTTCTCGCGACGAGGGTCATTGTATCCGTTCATATACGACGTAAGATCAGCAGAGATACGAGTATCATTGTACTCATGCAACACTACTCTATAAGGGTTTTTGATGGTTTGCATCATTGCATTATCTTCATTGCTGGTGATAGTGCCTATGGGGTGAGTGGCTGCTTCTACTGCTTTGGATTGTGCTGTGGCGGGTTCCACGTTGACAATGCGCATAGCCAGGCGCAATTTGAGCGAGTTGGCCAGTTTGACCCACTTCACTACTTTGCCACCGTATACTTTGTCTGCCAATGGGGTGAAGTCTTGTGTACGGCGTTCGGTCAGTGTGTTGATAGCAGCATCTAACTCTGCGAACATTTGATCGTATATCTGCTGTTGCGAGTCGTAAGGGGCTGTCAATTGTCCATCTTCGCCTACTTTAGAATAGGGAATAGGACCGTAGACATCTGTTACTCGTGACATGGCTGCTACTTTGATAATGTCTGCTACAGAAAGTAGAACGGGATCGTCCGTCAATTTTTTAATCTTTGCATAATTGGGGTATATACCTACAATTGTTTCCTTCAGTAGCGTAGTGATTCGATCTTGGGCGGGGCTATAAGTAGCGGGATTCTTCCCGTTAAATCCGTTTTGAGAATCTGCCAGATAACCTCCCATCGGACCTCCCAATATACAATCAGTAAACTGGAAGCTGTTGACATTGAGTATCATCACTGTACTTTGCATGTTGACCATGGCAGCTCTTACAGCATAACTATCGGCAGTTAGGTCAGTAGCCTCGTAAGGGTTGGTATTGTATTCCTCGAAATTGTTGGTACAAGCAATGGTGGTGCCTGTCAGTGTACCGAGAAGTACGAATCGTATTATTGATTTATTCATTTTCATACTATTCTTAATTAAAATTTAAGTCTAACATTAAAGCCCAAGTTGCGTGTACTTGGCATCATAAAGTTATCGATTCCTTGATAATAGTTTCCTGTAGAAGCTACTGATTCAGGGTCGAATGGAGCTTTGTTGTAAATCATCAACAGGTTGCGCCCTACCAGAGAAACGGTGATGTCGGCAACACCCAGCACTTTGTTTCTAGGGATGGTGTATCCGATGCTTGCTTCCTGTAAACGTAGGTTAGTGGCGCTGTATGTGTAATATTGTGGGATTCCGGTGCTTCCACCAACAGCTGTGTACCATTTTTCGGCATTAATTAGATCACCTCCGTTTGCCCATACACCGCCATTGTCGCGTGCAGTCGCCGAAACTTCCGATACGCCGTAGAGGTCCATGGCTGCTTGTGTAGCCGAATAAACGATGCCACCGATACGAGCCGATACCATGAAGCCGACGTTGATGCCTTTCCAAGAAAAGTCATTTCTCCATGCCATGTTGCATTTGGGAAATACGGTTCCCAGTTTGATGTCACCCACATTGTCGTTGACAGCTATATTGCCATTCTGGTCAATGTAAACATTGCCATTACTATCGCGCTGCAAGTCGGCCGAAGAGTAAAGATCACCTAGTGTACCCCCCTTTTTAAGGATGAAATGTGCACGTGCCAAACCTCCTACGTCGAGACGATCTTTGTTAATGATAGCCCCGGTCTCAGGGTGTACGTAGTTGTCTACCAACTCTAATATCTCATTCTTGTTAGCGCTAAAAGTGTAATTAGATGACCATTTGAAGGCGTTATTCCAAGTGTTCTGGTAGCCTAATGAGAGCTCGAAACCTTGGTTGCGTACACTACCTGTTTGCAGATACATCTTGGAGTAGCCGGATGACACAGAGATTTGTGGGTCAAAGGTCTGATTGTACGTTTTGGTGCTATAAAAACTGAAATCTGCGTTAAAATGTTTTAGGAAACGAGCGGTTAAGCCAACCTCCCAAGAGTCGGTACGTTCAGGTTTCAATTCATACATCGGGTAGATCTTTTTATCGTCCCACTGTCCGTTGTCATTGTCCCATTTGTAAGTTGGTGCTGCCAAAAAACGAGCAAATGGAAGACCTACGGAGGCAAAAGAAGCTCTTACCTTCAGGTAAGAAATCTGTTTGGGCATCTTAACCATTTCCGATACAATGAATGAGGTACCTACAGATGGGTAAAAGAACGATTTGCTTACTGAATTAGGGCCTGCCAACTGTGAAGGCCAGTCGTTACGTCCGGTCAGCGTAAGGTAATAGGTGCTTTTATAACCTAACTCCACACTGGCAAATATGGATTGGGTTTGTTCGCGCCAGCCGGTTTGTTCGCGTTTGGTTTTTAGGTTATCCAATTGGTATACGTTGAATAAATTGGGTAGTCCATCTTCACGGATTGGTCCCCGATTCTTTAGCACATTCTGTTTCATGTCCGAGAGTGAAGCACCCACATTGGCATGCAGTGAAAGAACATCTTTGAATGTTTTGTTGATGTTCAGCAAAACATCGCCATAAGTTTGCTTGTCTTGTGTGGTGGTGATGCCATACAGGCCGTTGTTGGAACCTTCTGTGAGGACAGTGTGAGAAGTAGCATAGAGCTTTTCTGTATAGTCGTTCATGGAGTTGTCTATACGGACACGTCCAGATATGCTTAACCAATCCAAAATTTCGTAGCTTAGGTTTGCATTGAGCATGTAGCGATCTTTGCTGTTTTCGCGGAGGTTGCGATAGTTAATCCAATAAGGATTTTGACCGGTAAACTCGTTTAATCCCTGTGGGAAATACTGAGTGCTGATTTTACGCTGAGAGTCATAGCGTTCGTACATCTTGATGTCATTCCAGTCATCACCACGTGGGAAAAGGTAAGCTGCCACCAAGGGATTCGAATAGGTACCTTGATTTGTCATGTTCTGGTCGCTCTGGTTGATATAACTGGCGCCTACGTCGAGTAACATTTTCTCTTTCAAAAAAGAGGTCGTGTTGCGGAATGTGAAGTTATATCTGTCGTATTTATTATTAGGTATCATACCTATGGAGTTCACGAAACTGGCCGATAGATAAGTTTGATTACGTTCCGTACCTGTAGAGAATGAAACGGTTTCTGTGGCTACTACACCTGTTTTCAAATAGTTTTCATTAGGTGAATATCCCATGTAGTTAGAATCATTCAGTCTATTGCCCCAGCTCTTGTCCAATACGGCGACATTAGAAAGTAGACTACCTGTTCCGTAACGGTTCTGAAATTGAGGGCTTACGAAAGGTTTTAGGAATTCAGTACTTTGCGATACCGTGAGGCTGGTGTGTCCTGCCTTGCCCTTCTTTGTAGTAATTACAATGGCTCCATTGGCTGCATGGCTACCATATAGTGCAGCAGCAGCGGCACCTGTCAGCACAGACATAGACTCAATGTCTTCGGGGTTGATATCAGCAATTGCTTCGGTAGAACCGGCTGAATCGAATTCTTTTCCACCTTCTCCTGCTAAGTTAAACATGGGCACGCCGTCGATTACATAGAGTGCATTGCTCGACTGATCAATGCCTTTTGTACCTCGCATCACTACTTTGCTGGCACCACCTACACCCGATGAGCTGCTGTTGATCGTTACACCGGCTACTTTGCCGCTCAAGGCATTGATGAAGTTGGCATCTTTGTTTTTCAACAGCTCTTCTTCGGAGACTTGCTGAACATTGTAACTCAATGCCTTCGAAGCACGCTTTATACCTAGGGCAGTCACTACAACCTCGTCTATTACCTGCGTATCGTTTTGCATGGTTAGATTAATTACTGACTGGCTTTTTAACGGTAGTTCTTGCGATTTGTAACCGATATACGAAAATTGCAAAACCGGGTTTTCCTCCTTGGTTGCTAATGTGTAATTACCCTCTAAATCGGTAATAACACCTGACGAAGAGCCCTTGATTAACACATTGACACCAATCAATGGTTCGCCTTGTTCGTCAAGAACCCGGCCGGTTACTTTACGCTCTTTGCCTTTTTGTTGTTGATTGTTGTTAGTTGGTGTACTGCTTTTTTCGGATAGATAGACAATGTTGTCTTCTACTTTAAAAGTGATGTTCTTTCCTTTTAGTACAAGATTTAACACCTCTTGCAAAGAGGCGTCTTTAACTTTCAAGGGATCTACTGAGGCTGCTGAAAGTTTGTCGTCGTAAAAGAATTGATACTTAGATTGAGATTGGATTTTTTTGATGACCGTTCCCAAGGTAGTGCGAGGCGTGGTCAAAGCCAATTGCGCCGCAGTCCACTGCACTGGGATTGTCATGAACAAAAGAATCAATAAAGCTCGAAGGACGTTCGAAGCTCGAAAAGGATGATTGCTTTTCATAAACATCATTTAATGGTTATACATTGGTTAAATTCTCAAAGAAGGGGAGAGTTCGCTAAAATCGCCCTTTCAATAATGAAACAACGACAACACGAATAACACTTAGTCAATTTCTAGATTTACTTCATCTTTTTAAGAACTCTTTTAATCCCTATTCAAACCAACGCGCAGCTAAAGTTTTTTTTACCCCAATAGCTGAGCCGAACCTACGCTTAAGTTACAGATCGGTATACTGTTTACTTGTTCTTTATATAGGTATTTGGGCAAGGTAACCAACCGCTTGTTGGTAGAGATTGGTGCATGTGTATGGCATGCCTGTACCTCTCGTTTTGTTTCATTGCGATTAAACGATTGTTTCTCAGCGGTGAAACAAAAGTTTCTCCCTGATGAAACAAAAGTTTCAAGGCGATGAAACAAGACTAATGATCATATCCCTTGTCGGATACCCCTACTGCTTGGTATCAAATGGAACGCTTGTTAACCCAACCAACCCCCGCCTTGAACAAGGTGCAAGGCGAGGGTTGGTCGGTGTAAGCGAATGGGAATGATTATTTTTTCTTTTCATTCGAAAATGAATACGGATAATCTGCTGCTTGGGTTCCGCGATTCAAGTTGGGCTTGGCGCTCATGTCGAAACGGATAACGCCTCCTTTGAGCAGCTTTTCGTGCTTGAGGTAGTTCTTGGAATAGGTCTTGCCGTCGAAGGTCATGGAGTCGATGTAGATGTTCTCGCTGCTGTTGGCGGGTGCATCAATGACAAGGCTGTTGCCGTTTTCAAAATGCAGGGTTGCCTTTTTGAATAGGGGAGCTCCCAATACATATTCGTCGGTGCCGGGGCATACGGGGTAGAAGCCGAGTGCGGAGAAAACATACCACGCAGAGGTTTGTCCGTTGTCCTCGTCGCCACAATAGCCGTCGGGGGCAGGGGTGTACATGCGGTTCATGACTTGGCGGAGCCAGTATTGCGCTTTCCAAGGCTGCCCGGCATAGTTGTACAGGTAAATCATGTGCTGTATGGGTTGATTGCCGTGTGCATAGTTGCCCATGTTCATGATTTGCATTTCGCGGATTTCGTGGATGACCTGTCCGTAATAGCTTTCGTCGAAAACGGGAGGAACAGCGAATACGGAGTCGAGCATGTGTATGAACTTCTGCTCGCCACCCATCAAGTTGATCAGCCCTTGCGGATCGTGGAATACCGACCAGGAGTAGTGCCAGCTATTGCCTTCGGTAAACGCATCGCCCCATTTAAGTGGCGAGAAGGGTGTTATGAAGGTGCCATCGAGGTTGCGACCGCGCATCAGGCTGCTCTCTTTGTCGAATACGTTACGGTAGTTCATGGCGCGTTTGGCAAAGATTTCGCGCTCTTTCTTGGGGCGGTTCAGCTTTTTGGCCAGTTGGTAGATGCACCAGTCGTTATAGGCATACTCCAACGTGCGTGCCGTGTTTTCATTGATCTTCACGTCGTAGGGCACATAGCCCAGCTTGTTGTAGTATTCGTAACCTTCGCGTCCCGTCGAAGAGACTTCGGGGTGTACGTTATTGGTTCCGTGAATCAATCCTTTGTACAGGGTTTCCACATCGTCTACTTTCACCCCTTTGAGATAGGCATCGACCAATACGGAGGCCGAATTATTGCCAATCATACAGCCGCGGTGTCCCGGACTGGCCCATTCGGGAAAGAAACCGCTCTCTTTATAGGTGTTGACTAATCCCTCTTGTATCTCGTGGTTGATGGTGGGATACATCAGGTTAAGAAAGGGGAAAAGGCAACGAAACGTATCCCAAAAGCCGGTATCGGTATACATGTAACCGGGCAGTACCTGTCCGTTGTAGGGGCTATAGTGAATGGGCTGTCCGTTGGCATCAAATTCATAAAACTTGCGTGGGAAGAGCAACGAGCGGTATAGGCAGGAATAGAAGGTGCGATACTGATCGAGGTTTCCGCCATCGACTTCGATACGTCCCAAAGCATCGTTCCAAGCTGTTTTCCCTTTCTCCTTTACAGCATCGAAACTGTCATTGCCCAGTTCGTTGAGGTTCAACAACGCCTGTTCGGGGCTGATGAAGGATGAGGCTACGCGCGCATGCACCACCTCGCCCTTGCGGGTTTGGAAACCGATAACGGCTCCGGCGTGGTTGGCTGTTTGCAGCAACAGGTTTTCGGTCAACGTACTATCGGCAAAGGTAGCTTGGTAGGTGAAGGGTTTGTCGAACTCAACCACGAAATAATTCTTAAAGTTATCGGGCACCCCTCCGCTGTTGCGGGTGCTGTAGCCGATGATTCTGTTTTGACCCGGAAGCACTTGGATGTGCGAACCTCTGTCAAAAGCATCGACTACGATGTACGAGTGCTTGTTCTCGGGGAAGGTGAAGCGGAACATGGCCGCACGTTCGGTTGGGGTAACCTCGGCTACCACGTCATGATCGGCCAAGTATACTTTGTAGTAATTGGGGCGTGCCTCCTCGGCTTTGTGCGAGAACCAGCTGGCGCGCTTCTCTTCGTTGAACTCGGGATTTCCTACTACCGGCATCAGCGAAAACTGTCCGTAATCGTTGATCCACGGACTGGGTTGATGGGTTTGTTTGATCCCTCTAATCTTGTTGGCGGTGTAGGTATATTGCCATCCGTCTCCCATCTTTCCGGTTTGCGGTGTCCAGAAGTTCATTCCCCAAGGGCGGGCAATGGCAGGATAGGTGTTTCCGCTCGATAGTTCGTACGAAGACTGTGAACCCATAAGCGGGTTCACGTATTGTGTCAGGTCTTTTGCTTTCGCAAAAAGGGTGCAGCCTATGGCGCAAGTGAGTAGAAGTAGCTTCTTCATGGTTGGTTATGGAGTTAAATACTTAGTTTTGTAGCGATATAAACAAACTGTCGCCGATCGCTCTATAGCTGAAAGGGATGACATTGTTTAGTGACTTCAATACGGAGTCAATGGTATCTTTCTTCTTGAGCACACCCGAGTAGGTTTTGTCCGATTTAAAATCGGGAGAGAAGATGATCTTGATGCTATAGAATCGTTCGAGGGTTTTAGCAATGGTAAAGATGTCGGCCTTTTCAAAGGGAATCAGTCCGTTGTACCACACGGCATCCAGTCGGGTGTTTGCCTCCTTGACTAGCAAACGACCGGTTGTTTTGTTGAGTTCGGCTTTCTGTCCGGGCGAGAGGATAATCATGCCCTCTTCATTATGCCCCTTTACCTTAATTTCGCCCTCGATGAGGCTCGCTTCGACCAAGCGGCAGTTTTTACTGCACTTGAAGTTAAAAGTCGTTCCCAACACGGTGACACTCATTGATTCGTTCTCTACAATAAAGGGTTTTTGGTGGTTCTTGGTTACTTCAAAGTAAGCCTCGCCTTCCAGGTAAACGTTTCGCTCGTTGCCTGTAAACTCACGCGGATAGCTCAACGTGGTCGATTGATTGAGCCACACCTTAGTGCCGTCGGGGAGAGTAACCAGTTGTACCGTATCGTCGGCATGAGCAGTTAGCATCTCTGACGAATGATCGTACCGATAGATCCAGTAGCCCAGACCACTGCCGGTTAACAATACTACAGCAATGACGGCTGCGTACTTCATCAAATGGCGTATCTTTTTTACGCTTTGCTGTGCCGCCTTCTCTTTTTCCAGTCTCTTGTCGAGGCGCAATTCGGCCTGCTTGGTCTGTTTGTGTTCGGCCATTGGGTTGCGTTTGCCTGCCCAATAAGTCTCTTCCAATAGGAACAATCTGTAGGCATTCTCCTTCGACTCTTTTACCCAGCGATTGATGCGGATAAAATCTTCTTCGGAACAATCGCCTTCCAGATACTTTTTTATGATGTCGTCGCTAATCTTGTTCATTTATTCTTTCTTCGTTATATATGGTACAACTCAATCAGTAAAAACACTTACTACCTCATGAAAAAGAACAA
>JAGOOC010000028.1 GCA_017992695.1 Bacteroides sp.
TAATAGCTGTAGTGGCACTGGCAGCGGTTGTGGTGAGTTGCTCGAAAGATGATTTTGAGGTTCGTGATGGGAACAAACGGCCCACAGACTTGACAAGTGTGGCATCGCTGGTAACCGGGCGAACAGATGGCGTTATCAGTTTGTCGATAGACGCACCTGAACTTAGTCGTGCTGCGGTGTGGATAGACCTTGATGGTGATGGCATACGTGCAGCGGATGAAAGTGAGAATGTGACCGGATTCAATCAATATGTCGATTATAACCTTGCATCGAATGTGACAACCGTTTCTGTTCATGGAGACATCACCTACTTGGGATGTGCTTCAAATGAGTTGACAGCGGTGGATGTGTCGAAAAGCCCTTACTTAATAACGCTCAACGCACCGATAAACAAACTGACCTCGCTAGATGTTTCCAAAAACAGGATGTTAAAGCGCTTGGACTGTTCCGCCAACCGTATAGCGACCTTGAATGTGTCGCAAAACAGTGAGTTGATAACGCTATGGAGTTTTAATAATGAGTTGACTGCGCTAGATGTATCAAGTAATCGGAATTTATCTTTTTTAGATTGTTCCGGAAACAGGTTAACCGCACTGGATGTGTCTAACAACAACGAATTGATGAGACTGTTATGCTATAACAATAAACTCTCTTCATTAGATGTTACACAAAACAGCAAATTAAGCCGTCTTTGGACCTATGGCAATAGCTTTACTCAAAACGAAACAGAGCGTTTGTTGGGAGTGCTGAAAGAGAAGACGGAGGGAGACTTTTGGGTTTCGAACGATTAAGGTTACAACGATATTCCCACCTTTTGGAAGCATTAAAAGGATTAATTTACTACCTTTGCCCCTTGAAATGAACTAAAAAAGGAGCAACGTGCATCGATATTTTATTTACTTAGCCTACGACGGAACAAACTATCACGGATGGCAAATACAGCCCAACAGCATCAGCATACAAGAGTGCTTGATGAAAGCTTTGGCAACCTTTCTGCGCCGCGAAGTAACGGTGATTGGGGCGGGACGAACGGATGCCGGAGTACACGCTTCGCTCATGGTGGCACACTTTGATCACGAAGAGGAGTTGGATACAGCAACCGTTACCGAGAAGTTGAACCGTCTGCTTCCTCCCGATATTTCGGTATATCGTGTGCGCCAAGTCTATTCAGACGTAAATGCTCGCTTTGCCGCTACCGCCCGTACGTACAAGTACTACGTCACTTCGACCAAGCAAGCCTTCAATCGACAATACCGATGGCGCATGTATGGCAAGCTCGATTATGAATTGATGAATGAAGCCGCACAGACATTGTTCGAATATACCGATTTTACCAGCTTCAGTAAACTGCACACTGATGCAAAGACCAACATCTGTCACATCAGTCATGCGGCATGGACACAGGTAGATGAGGAAACCTGGGTGTTCACCATTCGTGCCGATCGTTTTCTTCGCAACATGGTGCGCGCCATTGTGGGCACCTTGGTCGAGGTAGGACGTGGCAAACTCACCGTTGAAGGTTTCCGACGGGTAATCGAACAACAAGATCGGGGCAAGGCAGGTACGTCGGCCCCTGCCAACGGGCTTTTTCTTATCCATGTGGAATATCCCGAAGAGATTTTTGTTCCTCCTCATTCTTACTAAATTATACGTAAACTATGTGGTTACTCCTTGCGTTTCTCTCGGCTGCGTTGCTGGGATTCTATGATGTGTTTAAAAAGAAATCGCTAAAAGACAACGCTGTGCTTCCGGTGCTCTTTCTCAATACACTTTTCTCGAGTTTAATCTTTCTTCCCTTTATTTTAGGTTCAGCCTATATGCCCGAGGTGCTGGGCGGAACGATATTTGATGTTCCCGTTGTGGGCTGGGAAGTGCATCTGTTTATCCTACTTAAATCGTGCATTGTACTCGCTTCGTGGATTTTTGGATACTTTGGCATGAAGCATCTGCCACTAACGATTGTAGGCCCTATCAATGCCACACGCCCCATCATGGTGCTGGTGGGAGCTATGTTGCTGTTTGGCGAACGGCTCAACCTGTATCAGTGGATTGGAGTGTCATTGGGTATTTTTTCCTTCTTTATGCTTAGTCGCTCGGGCAAGAAGGAGGGGATTGACTTCAAACGTAACAAATGGATTTTCTTTATCATACTGGCAGCGATCACCGGATCGATTAGCGGGCTGTATGATAAGTTTCTGATGAAGCAGATCCCTCCGATGGTGGTGCAGGCATGGTACAACGTGTATCAGCTCTTTCTGATGGGCTCCATCGTGCTGTTGCTGTGGTGGCCGCAACGAAGAACAAGCACTCCTTTTCGATGGGATTGGGCCATTGTTTTGATCTCCATCTTTCTCTCAGCTGCCGATTTTGTTTACTTCTACGCGTTGAGTGATCAAGACTCGATGATCTCCATCGTCTCAATGGTGCGCCGCAGCAGTGTGCTGGTGTCGTTCATCTTTGGCGCCATCCTGTTCCGTGAAAAGAATTTAAAAAGTAAGGCTATCGATCTCATCTTAGTATTAATCGGAATGTTCTTCTTATATTTGGGAACAAAATAAGATACTACCCACGTAAAGAAACCAACGTTCGGATATATTCGTATCATCTATATGATTGTTGACCATGAAAAAAATAATCTCTGTTCTCTTAGCCTTAGGCTTATCTCTTTCAGCGAACGCGCAAGAAGCGAAAAGCGTGTTTGTACAGATGCCCGATTCGCTTAGTCCGCTGCTGACGGCCGTGAATAGAGCCGATTGCATTGACTTTCTCGAAAGCAAGATGAAAGCGCAAGTAGAGAATCGCTTCGGCCGAACGAGTGAGATGACCGCATTAAGCAAAGACTACATCCATATGCAGCTCTCGCCGCAAACGACTTGGCAGATGAAGCTGTTGGCTATCAATGATTCTACCAAGGTGATTTGTGTGGTTTCTACTGCTTGTGCTCCGGTTTGCGACAGCGCTGTTCAATTCTATACGACCGATTGGAAAGCGCTCTCTACACGCGATTACCTAACTCTGCCCGTGATGGATGATTTCTTTACCGCTCCCGATTCGACAGCTGCTGAAACGTTCAATCGCACCCGCTTATCGGCCGATATGCTGCTGATGAAAGGTGATTTGTCTAAGAGCGATGCCACGCTTACCTTTACGTTCACCACCCCCGACTATATGGAAAAAGAGACGGCAGATAAACTCAAACCGTTTATCCGCCGTCCCTTAAGCTATGTATGGCAGGGAAATCGTTATTCGCCTGCGTATTGAGTTACTCGCCTCCGCATTGATTTTTTACTTCAAACACTCCTTGATGAACGCCTCCATTTCGGGGGTGTGAGCCTCTACACTCTGCAATAACTTGAACTGAGCCTTGGTACGCACCAAGTTGTGTTCGGGGTATTTGATTTTGTAGTACGTATCGCCGTTGATGTAATCGGCAAGGAACCGAACACACTGCATATAAGGGAAGAGAGCGGCTGCATAAGGCAGATTCTCGATCTCAACGGGCGTAAGGAATGAACGGGCGCCTTCAAGATATCCTTTGGTGAATGCCTTGAATATCTCCATATTAAACTCCACTCGATCCAGGTCTTTGTCGTCTTCATCGCCTTTGTTGGCTCCTGTACGCAGGAAGTCGCCATAATCGGAGAAGATAAAGCTCGGCATCACCGTGTCGAGGTCGATCACACAAAGTACCTTTCCGTCCTCATCAAACATCATGTTGTTTACTTTAGTATCGCAGTGGCAAACGCGTTTGGGTAACTTCCCTTCTCGGCCCATGCGCTCGGCTTTACACATCTCTTCGGCACGCTTCTCAATTTCATCGAGAAAGTATTGCACTTCAGCCACGCGTCCGGCAGCATTGGCTGCTACCGCGTCGCGTAGTTGTTTGAGACGGAACTCCATGTTGTGGAAGTCGGGAATGGTTTCGCCCAGTGACTCGGGGATGTCGGCCAACTTCGCTTGGAAGTCTCCAAAAGCTACACCGGCGTAGTAAGAGTACTCAGGGTTTACGGTTTCGTAGGTTTTGGCACGTGGGATGAAAGTCATCATTCGCCAATAGTTTTCCCCATCAAACCAGTAGGTTTTACCATCTGCTGCAGCAACAAATTGCAACACCTTGCGGTCAACATCGCTCTCGCCCTGTTCCGTAAGTTTCTTACGGATGTGGCGGGTTACTGCTGCTATATTATTCTGAAGCATCTCCACATTTTGAAAAATGGCATGATTGATGCGTTGCAATACATAGTCCGGAGCGTCTGCTTCGAGCGTGTTCACTTTATAGGTGTCGTTGATAAGTCCGGCTCCCAATGGTTTTATTTCGCCGACAGTTCCTTGTGTTTGGAAGTGAGAGACGATTTCCTGTAGATTCTTCATGATCTGTTCTATTATTTATTAAAGGTTGTTCTATGAGTTGGTTTATTGAGGAAGCAGCGTGAATCCCCAGTTGTATTCTCTGTTCGCCGGAATGGTATAGGCCGGTTCGGGGCGTGCTCCCCAACTGTCATATCCTGCCAATCCTTGTTGCTTCATGTCGACGCACACCTCTACGAAATCGCGTGGGGTGATGTCATTGACGTGATGCATGCGGCGTAATACGTTCTTAGCAGCCTCTTCATTGCGGTTGGCTATCTCCTCGGGGGTGAAGTTGCTCCATTGACGCGGGTGGGGCAGAGCCTCTTCCGAATCAAAATCCTCGATAGAGTTGCGCAAGGCATTGAAGCCGATGGTGCTGTCGGCCAAGATGGTGAGTCCCTTACCTCCTTTGCGGTTGAGGCTCAACCAGCGGGTGTCGGTGTGGTGACCATTCTCTTGCGGGCGCACATAGTTGAAATACATCTTATCGGCTGTGTTGCGGTAGAGTCCGATCATAGTGCCTGCATTGCGGTCTATGTAGTTCTCTTCCGGTCCGCGACCAAAGTATTGCACTTCGTTCATCTCTGCCGGTAGGCGGAAACGTACACCAATACGGGGTACTTCCAGTTTGTTGCTCGCTTTGCGTGCAGCATCGTTGCCCGGTGTAAAGGTAGCCAATCGGGTGGCTTCCGATACCTCAGTCTTACCGGCTTGCATATCTGTTGAGGTGAAGCGTATACCTACTTTCACTGCACCCGAAGGGTGAATGCGGTAGGTTACCATGTAGAGATTGCCGGCAGGCAAGAGGTAGTTTACTGTAAGTACGGCATCTTTACCCTCTAGGGCGAGTGCAGAATCTACGACTTTGAAGTTCTTGCTCGACTGCTTCCATACCTGCTGACGCTTGGGTGCACCGCTACCATAGTCGTTGTCGTTTGGCGCTCTCCAGAAGTTGGGCTGTATGCCGAATCCGTCTTTGAAGTACTCTGTTCCGTTTACACGGTAAGAGGTAACCAATCCGCTCTGTTTGTTGAAGGTAAAGTTTACTTTCGATGAAGTGGCCATCAGTTGATCTCCTGCTGTTTCTATCTTTAACGCCGGTCCGTTAGTAGCATAGGTCTGCTTTAACGGTTCAATGGGCAGGCGGAATTGATCGTAGGCAATCTCATGTCCCACAGGAATCAGTTGCTCGGGTGTTACCGTAGTTACGCTAAAGTTCACGAAATACTCTACTCCGGGTTTAGCTTTCAATCCGTTTACCGGCACGTTGATCTCTTTCGAGCCCTGTGGCTCAATATCCAAAGATACTTTTCCTGTTCGAATCGCTTTTCCACTCTCCATCACCGAGTAGTGAATCATGTACTTCTTTAGGTTCGTAAAGTAGAAACGGTTCTTCACAAGGAATTTGCCTTGTGCGCCATCAATGGCTTCGAAGCCTACATTCTGATGGGTATATTTCACTTCGGTCAGAGCAGGGTGAGGCGTACGATCGGGGAGCACCAGTCCGTTGCACAGGAAGTTTCCGTCGCTTGGCGTGTCTACTCCATAGTCACCTCCGTAAGCCCAGTAAGGACGGCCGTTTTTATCGGTTTCCAGAATGCCTTGGTCTACCCAGTCCCAAATGTATCCCCCTTGCAGGTTCGGGTATTTGTAGATCTCTTTCCATTGGTCCCACAAGTTACCGTTAGAGTTACCCATGGCGTGCGAATACTCGGATGGAACTACCGGGCGATCACTTCCTTTCTGGCCTATCTCTCCCAACCATTCGGCACTGGGGTATTGGGGTACATACATGTCCGTGTTCCACTCCCATAGTGCCCGTTCGTAGTTCACGGGGCGGTTCATTAAATCCTTATCCGCATTTTTCACCCACAGGTAGGTTTGGTAGAAGTTGTATCCGTTTCCAGACTCATTGCCCAGCGACCAGAAGGTGAGCGAAGGGTAGTTCTTGTTATGCTCGAACATGTTGATGGTGCGATCCATGTGAGGCAGCAGCCATTCGGGTCTGTTGCCCATTCCGCCGCCTTTGCTTAGGTTGTAGTACAAGCCATGGCTTTCGATGTTGGCTTCATCATATACATATAGACCATACTCATCGCAAAGCTCGTAGAAACGACGACCTTGCGGATAGTGACACAAGCGCACGCTATTCAGGTTGTGCTGTTTCATCAGCTCAAAGTCGCGACGCATCAACTCCTCGGTTACGTAATGACCCGTTTCGGGGTTGTGCTCGTGGATGTTTACGCCCTTCAACTTTATCGGTTGTCCGTTGATGTATAATAAATTATACGGCTTACCGTTTCCGGCAATTTGGGTTGACTCTTTGATCTCTATCCGACGGAATCCTACGTTAAAGGGGATCACCTCGTTCACTTTTCCATTCTCCTTTACAGTCATCAATATCTTGTAGAGCTTGGGTGCTTCCGAAGTCCAAGTTTGAATATTGGGAAGTGTTTTCTCGAATGATAGGCTGCGCACTTCGCCTGCGGGTACGAAAGCTGTTTTCTCATCGGTAGCCACGACTTTTCCTTGCTTGTCGAGCAGTTCGTATACCAGTGACAGGTTGGTGCCTTCCGAGCGGTGGTTGCTCAGGTCGGTAGAGAGGGCAAAACGTCCGTCCTTGTACGTATCGTCCAGTGTCGATTGAATGCGGAAATCTTTCAGGGCTGCCTTGGGTTGTGCATAGATAAACACATCGCGTTCGATGCCACTGATGCGCCAGAAGTCTTGACACTCTAAGTACGATCCGGTGCTCCAACGAAAGATCTTCAGCGTAAGTACGTTCTTACCCGGTTTAATATACTTGTTGATGAGGAATTCGGCAGCGCTTTTGGAATCTTCGCTGTAGCCCACCTCTTGTCCGTTGAGGTAAACGTATACACCCGATTTGGCTCCTGCCAGGTGCAGGTAAATGTCACGTCCGTCCCAATCGGCCGGAATGTCAATGTCCCGACGATAGACACCCACCGGATTGGCTTCGGGCAATTGCGGAGGTTGTGGGTTTTTGGGTTTAAACTCGAAGCCATGATTGGTGTAGATGGCTACGCCGTGGCCTTGCAGTTCCCAGTTGCCGGGTACTTTAATATCTTTCCACGAAGCCGTGCTTGTGGTAGGGTTGGTAATGTTTTCGGGTAAATCTTTATAAGCCTCAACATAGTAGAACTTCCAAGTCCCGTTGAGCAAACGGTAGTATTTGCTGTTCTCGAACTTGCCGGTCAAAGCTGTTGCCTTGCTGTCGTAAGTCATAAAAGCTGTTCGGGGATACTCTTTGTTGACAGCTACTACCTGTACATCTTGCCAATAAGGTTTCTTAGGGTTATCGATCGCCGTAGCGGTCAGAGTCATGGAAAGGAAAAAGGCTGTTAAACTGCCCCATAGGATAAGTGGTCTCTTTTTTTTCATGTTTTTCTTGTATACTGTTTTATTTTACTTTGATAGGATCAAATCCTTCTCCATAGACCCCTATTACAGCACTTTGCGAAACAAAGGCACTGGGATCTATGTCTTTAATAATTCGAAAAATGATGGTAGATTCGCGTCTTTTAGCCAAAATAAACATCATTTTCTGCTCTCTACCCGTATATAATCCGGTAGCGTTAATCACCGTAACTCCGCGGTGAGGATACTCGTTAATTTGGCGCCCTATTTCCTCATATTTATCAGATATGATAAAAAACTGAACAGACTGGCGGGCACTGTTTACTACTTGGTCGAGTACGAAACTACAAATATATAACGTTACGAATCCATAGACTACTTTTTCCCAGTCTTTTAAGACAAAATAACTGGATGAGATGATAATAAGGTCGCAAATCAGCATCACCCTGCCCAGCGTGATGTCTTTGTACTTGTTGATGATAGCAGCTATGATATCGGTTCCTCCGCTACTACCATTAAATGTAAAGGCCACCCCAATACCTGTGCCACAAAACGAAGCACCCAATACGCAAGCCATGAAGGGTTGATCTTGCAGCAGAGTCACTCCTTTGCTTAGTTCTTGAATGATGGAGAGAAAGAACGTTAGCGTAAATACGGCAAAAATGGTTTTTACACTAAATCTATATCCCATTATCTTGAGTGAAAGCAGTAATAAGAGGGCATTGATGGCAAAGTAGGTATATTGCACCGGAAATCCGGTAGCAAAATAAACGATGGAGGCAATGCCCGGCACGCCACCGGCGGTGATGTCGTTGGGAAGAAGGAACAGAGTCCACCCGATTCCATAAAGAATCATTCCCAAGGCAATCATCAGGTAATCTTTTGTTTCTCTGATGGCATCTTGTTTCGATGGTTTTGTGATAATCTTTTTCATGAATTTGGCAGGTGGTTATATGTCAGACACGGATTACACGTCCGGTATGCCTCTGTTGTAGGGGGGAGGCAATGTCCGTTCGTGTAACCCGTGTCTAGTTTAATGCTTATTTTTTTACTGTGCAAAAGCGTGTTTATATCCTTTTACTTTGTTCCATCCACCACGTGTGAAATCGGGGATAGCTACTGCATTCGAATTGTTTTCAATAGAGATGCGAGTCAACTCAGCCATTGAACACCATTCGGCCAGGTCATAAACGTCCATGTCAAGAGGCAATCCGTTGCGCAGACAGTATACCAAGCGATAATCCATGATATAGTCCATTCCACCGTGTCCGCCTACTTTCTTGGCTGTCTCTTCCAGTTCAACATGAATAGGGTGTTTGTATTTCTCCATCAAGGCCTTTTTAACCTCTTGGGGTACCGATCCGTGTGCGTTCAACTTTTCGTGGTCGGGTGCTACCTCGCTTGATACTTTAGAAGGACGCAGGCAATACTCCTCAATCGGGTATTTGCTGGCATAACCATCCGTACCGGTTACTTGATACATGCGGCTGTAAGGACGTGGAGTCATTACGTTGTGTTGGATCAACATCGTTTTACCGTTTTCTGTGCGAATCAACGTTGACGTTTGATCACCGTTTTGGAAATCTTTTACCTCTTCGCCTGTTTTGCTTTTGATGTAAGCCGGGCCATTAACCGCTTTGGTGTCCATAGCTACCAACGTTTTCAAACGGTCGCCACGGTGAATATCGAGCAGCTGACAAGCCGGTCCGATGCCGTGTGTGGCATATACGTCGCCACGGTATTTCCGGTTGTAATCCATGCGCCAGTTGTTCCAGTATGAAGGCCAAAACTCTTCAAGGTTGTGGATGTAAGCACCTTCTACGTGAAGTACTTCGCCAAAGATGCCCTGTTGAGCCATGTTCAGTGAGGTTAGTTCGAAGAAGTCATACACACAGTTTTCGAGTTGCATGCAGTGTTTACGTGTTCTCTCTGAGGTGTTAATGAGCTTCCAAATTTCGTCCAGCGTCATTGCCGCAGGCACTTCGATGGCTACGTGCTTGCCCTTTTCCATGGCGTATACGCCCATGTCGGCATGGTGTTTCCAGTCGGTAGCAATGTACACCAAGTCAATATCGTCGCGATCGCAAAGTTGTTTCCATGCGTCTTCCGTTCCGCTATAAGATGCTGCTTCCGGCAGTCCCGCTTTCTTCAATATCTGCTGAGTTTTTTCTACACTTTCGGGGCGGATGTCGCACAAGGCTACTACCTGTGTCCCGGGTATCTTAGTGAAACGTGCTACTGCACCGGGGCCGCGCATGCCGAGGCCGATGAACCCAACACGTACCGTTTCCAGTTTCGGAGTAACTAAATTAATCACATCTTTCTGTCCGACAGGGCGGGCAGGTGTTTTTACAGTAATAGGGGCTACTTTTTTGATTGTAGCTTTTCCTTTGTTTTGAGCATAACCCGTTTGATAGGTTAGCAGAGTAAGACCAATCAGTAAGGTACTTAATAGTTTACGCATAATAATTAGATTAGTAAATAAAAAATAAATTTGTATTTTAACGTTCAAAATGAATGTACACACTATAAATACACATAAATAGGGTGTACCCCCACTTTATGGTTGTTTTTTTTAGTTCCTTTAACTCCTTGAAATCCTTCTGTAGAACAAAAATACGATATAAACTTTAATTAGTAAACATGAAAACAGATATTAATTCATCCGTTCAATGAAAGATGCTGTAGGGTTGCAAGAGTACGTACTCTTATATATCAATAGTATGTACTCCTTAAAGTGTTGATTGTCAGGTGATATTTTCCAAAAGCTAATCTTTTCCAAAAGCTAGTCGGTTAATAGCGTTATATCTTCGGCCGGTTTCGGATATTTCTTATCGGCAATGTACGTTTTCACCTCATTGCTCATCTCAGGTGTGACGGTAAAGTTGTACTGTGCATAATCTTTGATTTGAAAGTCTCCCTCTTTAAAGAATCCCCGTCTCCATCGCGAAACATATAGTAGTTGTAGTTGACCCGTGCCAAAATTCGTTTTTGAGGGATACAGTTGTATTTCACTGCGCCCATAAAGGTATATTGCTGATACATGATTTGATCGTAGTTCTCCATGAGCTCGATTCCTTTTCCGTAGGCAAACTGCTTGAGATACTGTACGGGATAAACCGTTTGTATGTATTTCCCACGAGCGTCCATGACTGGGCTTACGGCATTGTCTAACAGTCGATTCCACTCTTCGTTACTGTGAATGGATGAGTCAAAGTAGCCGTTAACAAGACCTGTTGGGAAGTGGATACTGATTTCGGGAGCCGTTTCCGGATCGTCTGCAAAATAATCTAGGTACACATTGCCCCCTTGTTGAACATGGATTACATTAACACCTTCGCGCAAAGGAATCTCCTGGCATTTTATTCCCCAACCATTTGGATCTTTAGTCGGTGCATAGTCGGGAGTGGGTTGCCGATTCCAATCAGGGATAAGCAGTTGGATGTTTCTTCCGTGCAAATCGCCAGTTAAAAATATAACGGCACTAATTGATTCTTTCGGTTAGACATACAGCTTTTGGAGATAATTACTCTGGTTTATTTATGCGAATCAGCAATAGAAAAGTTTATTTGTTTACATTTTTCAACGATATCATTTTTTTTATTCATTCAACACCTAATTTTATACCATGAAAGTAAAACTGTTTTTCCTGATGTGCTTCTTATGCACAACGTGTGTGCTGAAAGCAGCAGATAAACCAATTATCAAGATTACCACAAACCAAGTGAGTCTCATTTATAAGGTGGCTGATAATGGACGTTTGTACCAGAGTTATCTGGGCAAGCGTTTGAATCATGATTCGGACATATCCTTTTTGTCAACGGGTACCGAAGCTTATATTACGCATGGGCTCGAAGATTACTTTGAGCCGGCTATCCACTTGTTGCATAATGATGGCAATCCCTCTTTACTACTGAAGTACGCGTCTCACTCTGTGAATCGCGTATCGCCGGGAGTCGAAGAGACGATTATCACGTTGCAGGACGATAAATACCCCGTGACCGTGCTCCTGCATTATGTTGCCTATGAGAAGGAGAATCTGATCAAGACTTATACTGAAATCAGCCACAAAGAGAAGAAACCGGTGGTGTTAGAAAAGTATGCCTCGTCTATGCTTCATCTCAATCGAAACAACTATCTTCTGACAGAGTTCTCCGGCGACTGGGCAAGTGAGGTACGCTTGAAAGAGGTTCCGTTGGAATTTGGGAAGAAGGTTTTAGATAGCAAACTAGGCAGTCGAGCCAATATGTTCTGCTCGCCTTTTTTTCAGTTGGCACTAGATGGCAAGGCTGATGAGAATAACGGTGAAGTCATTGTTGGTACCATCGGATGGACGGGTAACTTCAGCTTTGTGTTCGAGATTGACAATAAGAACCAACTTCGCATCCTCTCGGGCATCAACCCTTATGCTTCGGCCTACCATCTAAAACCCAATGAAGTATTTCGCACCCCGATTTCTACTTCACTTACAGCTTCAACGGAAAGGGAGAAGCCAGTCGAAATTTCCATGATTGGGCACGTGCTTATCAGGTGAAAGACGGAGACAAAGACCGCATGACGTTGCTCAACAACTGGGAAGCCACCTATTTCAATTTTGACGAGAAGAAACTCGAAACTCTCATGGACGATGCCGTGGAGTTGGGTGTGGATATGTTCTTGCTCGACGACGGATGGTTTGCTAACAAATATCCTCGCAGCAGTGATCGCCAAGGATTGGGCGACTGGGAAGTTACTGCCGATAAACTGCCCAACGGCATTACCCACCTCACCCAAGTTGCCAAAGGCAAACGCGTGAAATTCGGACTGTGGATAGAGCCCGAAATGGTGAACCCCAAGAGTGAACTTTACGAAAAACACAAAGATTGGGTGATTCACCTGCCCAACCGTGATGAGTACTACTTCCGCAATCAGATGGTACTCGATTTGAGTAACCCCAAAGTACAGGATTTTGTATTCGGAGTAGTCGACAACTTGATGACTAACTCTCCCGATATCGCCTTCTTTAAGTGGGATTGCAACAGCCCCATCACCAACATCTATTCGGCTAACCTCAAAGAAAAACAATCACATCTTTATATTGATTATATGCGCGGACTGTACAATGTGCTGGAACGTGTCAATGCTAAATACCCCAACTTGCCTATGATGCTTTGCTCGGGTGGGGGAGGGCGTTCAGACTACGAAGCCTTGAAGTACTTCACCGAGTTCTGGCCGAGCGACAATACCGATCCGATCGAACGTTTGTTCATTCAATGGGGATACTCGCAAGTATTCCCTGTGAAGACCATGTGTGCCCATGTTACTACATGGAACAAGAATACGAGTATCAAGTTTCGCACTGATGTAGCCATGATGTGTAAGTTGGGTTTCGATATGAAGTTGGAAGAGATGAGCAAGGATGAACAAACCTTTTGTCGCAATACAGTGAGAAATTACAATGTGCTGAAGCCGGTTATTCTGGAAGGCGATCAATATCGTTTGGTATCTCCTTACAGCGGAAACCACACCTCTACGATGTACGTGGGCAAGGATCAGCACAAGGCAGTGATCTTTGCTTTTGATGTGTACCCTCGTTATGCTGAAAAATCACTACCGGTCTGTTTGCAGGGATTAGATGCTGATAAAATGTATCGTGTGAACGAGATTAACCGAATGCCGGGTGCTAATTCCTCTTTAGCAGGAGATGGACAACTCTTCTCGGGTGAATATCTAATGAACGTAGGGTTGTCTCTTTTCACTAGCTCACAGTTGCGTAGTCGGGTGGTTGAGATTGTGGTTGAATAAGAGACTCTCTTTTGTCTTATTTATTTTGATATTTAGCTCAATTTCTTATTTTTACGCCTCAAAACAAAAATAAACGATGAAACCACTTCGACGCATTTTCCTCCTCTTTTTTCTGAGTACGACAAGCTGTTGTACCCTTTCGGCACAAACCCGAAACCTGACACAAACCCGAAATCTGGCACAATCGCCAATCATGGCACAGCGACAAAACCCTACCCAGCCGCAAAACCTAGTAGCCCAATTGAAAAGCAACTACATCCACTCCCTTGTTGGAGTTGATGAAGCCAAAAAACCGTTTCTGAAACTTCTCTTTGCTATTCCGCTTGAAACCGAAGTGTCCGATCAGAATGTGATTGAGTTGCAACAGCTGTACCCTATAACGAAAAATGAGATTCGAAGCCTTGTGCAAACGATTCGTGCAGATGGTTCATGGCCCGATGTTGACTATGCCGATACGAAACGCTCGGGGTGGGAGCCTAAGCAACATGCTGAAAGAGTGTTGAAGCTGACTAAGTACTTTTACAAACAACGTCAGCAGGGAGCATCTGCAACGGATGTCTCTTCAACCATTCATTTGGCGATGAATTATTGGTTCACACAGAAGCCGGTATGTAAAAACTGGTGGTACAATCAGATCGGCATTCCTCGAACATTAGGGCCCGCCTTCTTGCTTTTTGAATCGGAGATGAGCGATCGAGAAAAAGAGGCTGCAATTGAGGTGATGCGGAATGCGAAGTTCGGGATGACGGGACAGAATAAAGTTTGGTTGGCAGGTAATGTCCTGATGCGGGCTCTGTTGCAAAACGACGAGGCATTGGCCAAAGAGGCCCGTGATGCCATTAGCTCCGAAATAGTGCTTGGCAAGGCTGAGGGTATAAAATCCGATTGGAGCTTTCATCAGCACGGACCGCAGCAGCAATTTGGCAACTATGGTCTCTCTTTTCTTTCGAACATGAGCTTCTATTCCGAACTGTTTGCCGGCACTTCGCTGGCTTTCGATGCCGAGCAGCAAGATATACTGGTTTCTTTGTTGCTCAAAGGGTACCGATGGATAGTGTGGCGTGGATATTGGGATGTGAACGGGCTCAATCGGCAATTGTTTCACAGTGCCGATATTCACAAGTCATTCAAATTACTGTTTGCAGCCTTGTCGTTGATGAAAAACAGCGCTCCCGAAGAGGCTTTGACTATACAAACGTTCGTTGACGCCAATTTTTTGACTCCAAAGCGAGAAAATACCTTTGTCGGACATAAGCACTTCGGCGATTCCGATTTAACGATTCATCGAACTTCTAGTTGGATGGCTTCCGTTCAAATGGCTTCTGAACGTGTGATTGGAACCGAACAAGTAAACGAGGATAACCTGAAAGGGTATTACATGGCCGACGGGGCGACCTATACCTACGTTCGCGGAGATGAATACCATAATGTTTTCCCTTTCTGGGATTGGCGGAGAGTGCCGGGAATTACGACTTACGAAAGTGCTGCCCCTCTTCCCAATGCGAACCGCAAAGATTCGCGCAACCGGAGCGCATTAGTGGGCGGAGTGAGTGATGGAAAGCAAGGTATCACCGCGATGGTGTTAAATCGCAATGGACTACGCGCGCACAAAGCGTGGGTGTTTACTGACGAATATGTGTTGTGTATGGGTAGTAACATTCATTCGGATAGTATCGCTGGAATTGTGACCTCTATCGACCAGCGTTTGAGTAGGGGAAGTGTTCGAACGTATGGTAATCAGCGCTTCTTTCACGATAATACCGGTTACATTGTGTTACAGGCCGACAGCTGTGTTGTTCGAACGGAACAACGAACAGGACGTTGGTGCGATATTATGGGCATGTACGCCCCGAAAGCGCTTCAAGACGATGTGTTTTCTATCTACATCAAGCATCGTTCCGGTGCACCGTCGAGCTACAAGTATCTTTTGCTGCCGGGTACCTCGAAAGAAAGAGTAAGAGACTTTGATGTCGCGTCCATTCGGACGGTACGTAATGATGAGCAGGTGCAAGCGGTGCTGATAGGTGATACTTGTTTCATGGCCCTTTATCAAAAGGCTGACATAGTACTCGGCAACGGAATCAGTGTTTCCCTGACAGAGCCGGGTACCTATATTGTTTGTGCGAGTAGTGGTCAAATAACGGCCGTTGAACCTTTCCGGTTGACTAAGCAAGACAGCCGTTGAGGCTGCAGGATGCTTCGGTTTGTTCCATTATTTTATGTTCCATGATAAAGTGTACACTTTAGGCCTGCAAGAGTGTACACTTAACACTGCCTTAAGTACGTACTCTTGATACCCAAAAGTACGTACTTTTAGGTATCCTCCATATTTCTGTAGCAGACTCTCTGTCGTGTGTATCAATAAATAACTATTATATAAAAAAAGAGAATCTAACATATGTTAGATTCTCTTCTAAGAGCGAAAGACGGGGCTCAAACCCGCGACCCTCAGCTTGGAAGGCTAATGCTCTATCAACTGAGCTACTTTCGCAATTTTGGTGGGCAAAGGAGGATTCGAACCTCCGAAGTCGAAAGACAACTGAGTTACAGTCAGTCCCATTTGGCCACTCTGGAATTTGCCCTTATTTGCGAAGGAGAAGGTTTGTTTCTCAATCGCGGTGCAAAGATACGACTATTTATTTAAGCTCCAAGAAAAATCGATCATTTTTATTGCAGTAATTGCACATTCGTCTCCTTTGTTTCCCAACTTACCACCTGCTCTATCTTCGGCTTGTTCCATCGTGTTGGTGGTGATTAGACCGTAAATCACTGGTACATCGCCAATTGTGTTTAGTTGAGTGATTCCTTGCGTAACACCCATGCACACATAATCAAAATGAGGAGTATCTCCCTTAACAACGCAACCGATAATTAAAATGGCATCAAGGTCGCAATATTCCATCATTTGATTAGCACCAAAAGTAAGTTCGAAACTTCCGGGTACGGTTTTGATGAGGATGTTCTCGTCCTTAGCACCGTGTTTTTTCAAGGTCGTTACTGCGCCGTCCAATAAAGCGCCCGTTATTTTTTCATTCCATTCGGATACAACGATGCCGAATTTCATCTCTTCTGCATTAGGTACAGAGCTAAAGTCGTAATCGGATAAGTTATGATAAGCTGTGGCCATATTCAATGTATAGATTAAAAATTAGAAAATAGGGGAGGAGAATAGAAAAAGTGAAAAGTGACTGTACGCAGAGGTTACAGAGCACTTTTCACTCTTACGTTGTACGAATTGATGAGCTGAATTACTTCTTCAGCAATTTAGCTTGTTCGATGTATTTATCGATATCCATTGCTTGATAAGACTGGAAGTACTTATCTTTAATCGTGGTATATGCTTTTACGGCGTCATCGTGTTTTCCTTGTTTCACCAAGATTTCTCCGGCTTGCAAAAGGAAGATAGGGCTCAAGGTGTTATTGTCTGCTTTTTCTGCAGCTTTCAACAATGTAGCAGAAGCTTTGTCTAGTTGTCCCAATTGTGCGTAGCAGTTTCCGGTAGCACCTAAGATAGATGGAGCTACCATCTGATCGTTACCGTCGAAATTGGTTAAATGCTTCAACGCTTCGTCATAGTTGCCTAAGCTTTGGTAGCAGAGGCCGGCATAAGCTGAAGCCAGATTGGCCGCTTTGGTGCCGCTGAATTGATCAATTACTTTAATAAAGCCGATGTAGCCAATGCTATCACCATTCAATGCTTGTTCGAAAGCGTCTTGTTCAAACAGTTGCTGTCCTTTGAAAAGGGCTGCTTGTGCTTTTTCTTCACGTGGATCGGCATAGAGGTTCTTGTACATTATAGTACCTGCTACGATAATAATCACTGCAAGTACCCCAGCGATGATTGCTTTTTTGTACTTGATAAGGAATGCTTCCGACTGTGTCAGTGCATCTTCCACATTCAATGGATCGTGGTGTTTTTGTTCTGCCATTTTTGATATATACTTTTTTTGTTATTTTGCTAACTTGTATTTTCGACACGCAAAAGTAGTTTTTTTAAATTGAGTAACGAAATTTAGAGGCATCTTTTTTTGCTTTACGTCTTAAAACCACGAAAATCTTTATACTTTTGTATCCAAACTCAATTTGTATACATGATACTTAAGCGCATATCGATACTGAATTATAAGAATATAGAAGAAGTAGAACTCAATTTCTCAGAGAAATTAAACTGTTTTTTCGGACAAAACGGGATGGGAAAAACAAACTTGCTCGATGCAGTTTACTTCCTGTCGTTCTGTAAGAGTGCGGGTAATCCTATTGATTCTCAGAATATTCGTCACGAACAGGAGTTTTTTGTAATTCAAGGTTTCTATGAAGCGGCCGATGGGTCTCCCGAAGAGATTTATTGCGGAATGAAGCGTCGGGCCAAGAAGCAATTTAAACGGAATAAAAAAGAGTACAGCCGCTTGTCCGATCATATCGGGTTTCTCCCGTTGGTGATGGTTTCTCCTGCCGATTCGGACCTGATAGCCGGAGGAAGTGATGAGCGTCGCCGATTAATGGATGTAGTGATTTCGCAATACGACAAAGCGTATTTGGATGCATTGATTCGCTACAACAAAGCTTTGGCACAGCGCAATACGTTGCTAAAAAGTGACCAGCCGGTAGAGGAAGAGTTGTTCCTGGTTTGGGAAGAGATGATGGCGCAAGCGGGTGAGGTAGTGTATCGCAAACGAGAGGATTTTATTCAGGAGTTTATTCCTATTTTTCAATCGTTCTATTCGTTTATCTCTCAAGATAAGGAGCGAGTGGGGCTCTCTTACGAGTCACATGCGCGAGGGGCTTCGTTGCTCGACGTGCTGAAAGAGAGTAGGGCGCGCGATCGAATCATGGGGTTCTCGCTGCGCGGTGTACACAAAGATGAGTTGAATATGCTTTTGGGTGATTTTCCTATTAAGCGCGAAGGGTCGCAAGGACAGAACAAAACGTACCTAGTAGCCTTGAAACTGGCGCAGTTTGATTTCTTGAAGCGTACAGGTTCTACTGCTCCGTTGTTGTTGCTCGATGATATTTTTGATAAATTGGATGCCTCGCGCGTGGAACAGATTGTGAAGCTGGTAGCAGGCGATCGTTTTGGGCAGATTTTTATAACCGATACGAACCGCGAACATCTGGATCGCATCTTGCAGAAGGTAGGAAGTGATTATAAAATGTTTCGAGTAGAGCAGGGTGCAATAGCTGAAATGGAGGATGCGTCGGTATGAAACGGAATAAAGCAGAACCGATTGGAAAATTAATTCAACACTTTCTTAGACAAGAGAGTTTGGAGTCGCCGCTCAATGAGCAGCGATTGATTGATGCATGGCCTCAGGTGCTGGGGCCTACCATTAGTTCATACACGAAAGATCTGTTTATTCGCAATCAGATACTTTACGTACACCTTACCTCGGCAGCGCTTCGGCAGGAGCTGATGATGGGACGCGATTTGTTGGTGCGTAACCTGAATCAAAAAGTAGGGGCTACGGTCATTACGAATATTATATTTCGCTAACCGTTACAGGCTGATAACCGCATTCATGGGGATATCGAACGCCTCTGCGGGAACTTCTTCGACGAACTGAAACGAAAAGCAGATGCCGATTTTAGTAGCATGAATGTGTGGAAGTAATTTGTCATAATACCCCTTTCCACGCCCCAAACGGTGTCCTGCTGCATCAAACGCCACACCGGGAATCACAGCTAAATCAATCAGTGTATAATCGATAAACCTTTCTCCGATGGGTTCGGCTATGCCATACGAGCTGGTGGCTAAATCCTCGGGCCGGGTATACAGGCGTAGTTCTAACTCGTCTCCCACCACCACGGGAAGCACAATCCTTTTGTGTTGACTCCATTTTTCTATGAAAGCGTGCGTGTGCACCTCATCTTTCATGGAGTGATAGATCAATAAGGTTTGTGCCCTGCCAAACTCAGCCGTTGCTTCCAGCTGTGTCAGTATCTCAGCTGAAAGCTCTTTCAGCGTAGCGTCGCTGTACTGAGTTTTCTGCTGAGCAATCCGCTTACGCAGCTCTTTTTTTCTTTCCTTCATCTTTCTTACCCGTTTTTGTTTCGTCCGCTACCGACGGAGCCTTGGGGAAAGCTTCGCCTTTCTCGAGCAGTTCGACGGCCTGTTTCACCGTGGCGTCAGACTGATTGAGGTAACGGATGTATGCCTCTTTGCCGAGCATGTTATAGACGATGTTGCCATATAAATGCTTTTCCAGCAGTTTGTACGACTTACTAATCAGGATGTTTCTTCTTTGCACACCCTTCTTGTCAGCATATTGCACAAACTTCTCGACCAACCCTTGGCGGCGCAAGTAATTCAGCAACGCCTCTTCTGTTTTATATTCGCTCAGCTTGTCGCGGTTGCTGTCGGTATACTGAAAAGTGTATTGAATGGTTAGCCCTTTGCTCAACACCTGCGACAGGTAAGAGGTTACTCCGGTCGTGTCTTGTGGCACAAAGAGATCGGGCATGATGCCTCCACCGCCATACACGGGGCGTCCTAAGCCCGTATGATAGATGGTGCTTTCGTCGAGTTTGATACTGTCTCTCGAGAAAAACTCTCCATGCTCGTAGCGCGTGTACAGATCGAGTTCGTAGTTACGGTCTTTGCCATTTTCGTACGGGCGCTGAATGCAACGACCCGAAGGGGTGTAGTAACGTGCGATGGTTAAGCGGATGGCCGACCCGTCGCTAAAATCAATGGGTTGCTGCACCAATCCTTTACCAAACGAACGGCGACCAATGATGATACCTCGGTCATTGTCTTGAATAGCACCCGCGAAAATCTCACTGGCCGAAGCCGATCCTTCGTCTACCAATACAATGAGTGGTATGTTTTGACAACTCCCTGTTCCGTTGGCTTTATCTTCGGTGCGTTGGTATTTTCGTCCTTCTGCGTAAACAATCAGTTTGCCTTCGGGCAAAAATTCGTTTACCATTCTGACGGCAGCCTCCATATATCCTCCTGTGTTTCCACGCAAGTCAATGATGAGCCCTTTGCAGTTTTGGTGATTCAGTTGAGCCAACGCGTTGAGTAACTCTACGTGTGTAGTTCGCCCGAATTTGCTCACCTGGATGTACCCAAGGCCATTCTTCAAGATGTAGGCTGCATCGATGGTGTTTTGTGGTATGTCGCCGCGGGTGATGTTGAATTTCAATAACTCTTTCTCGGTCAGACGCTTGACGCCCAGATTGATCTGGCTACCCTTAGGTCCTTTCAACGTGCGCATGGCGCGTTCGTTGGTCAACGTTTTGCCTACAAACAAGCTGTCATTTACCATCACAATGCGGTCTCCGGCCATAAGTCCTACCTTTTCAGAGGGACCGCCCTGTATCACTGCATTTACATGAATGGTGTCATTCTGTATGGTAAATTGAATACCGATTCCACTGAAACTTCCCTCCAACTCCGAGTTTACCTCTTCTAGATTTTGTGCTGGGATGTACGTAGAGTGGGGGTCGAGTTCGGCCAGAATTTGTGGCATGGCTTTCTCCACCAGATCGGTCATGTTGACCGTGTCTACGTATTGATCGTCGACAATGCGAAGCAAGGCATTAAGCTTGTTGGATGATCCGTTGATAATCCCCAATCGGTTACCTGCAAAATGTTTGGCATAAAACGTGCCGATGAGAATTCCGATTACAACGCTAATCGCAATGATAACGGGGGTAAATCGAGAAGAGTTTTTTGTGCCCATATCTTTTTTAGCTATTATTTTATTGTTTTGACTCGTTGTCTGTTGCTACATAAACCACCTCGATGCCTGCACGCTTAAGCAGTTCTATTCCATCTTCCAGGCGATAGTGTTCGGAGTAAACAACCCGTTTGATTCCTGCTTGAATAATTAACTTGGCGCATTCGATGCAAGGAGATGCAGTAACATACATGGTAGCATTATCACTACTGTTGTTAGACCGTGCTATTTTAGTTATTGCATTGGCTTCTGCATGCAATACATAAGGCTTGGTGATTTTATTTTCATCTTCACAAACATTTTCGAATCCTGATGGTGTGCCATTGTAACCGTCCGAAATAATCATCTTATCTTTTACGATCAAGGCTCCGACTTTGCGTCGTTCGCAATAGGAATTTTCTGACCAGATGCTGGCCATTTGTATGTAACGTTTGTCTAATTCTAATTGTTTGGTTGTTGTTTCCATCGTAGCTGATTAGTTGTTTGAAGGTACAACATAAAAAACCATACTGAGATTTTCATAGTAGAGGTATAGGTTATGCTCGTCCCCACTATAAGAGTCTACACTGTTTAATAGCTCGATGAATCTTTGAGCTAAAACATCTTTCTCTGTTACATCTGCTTTCACAGCAGCATTGAATTTCTGATTTCGAGCATTGGCGCTCCAGGTTCCATTGATTTTTGCCATAACCACAGTGCCACTAATGTTTCCATTGATGATATCATCTGTAGCGGCACCACTGAAGTTTATTTGATAGTTTCTAGGGTTGCTCAAGAGCTTCATGCTCTCTACTCTTGCCGCCTCATTATTTCCCCAAAAATTAAACATCTCATGTCCGTTTTTTTGAGTGATATAGTTCAACCGCCATGTTTTCCCCGTGAATATTTTTTGTACATCGTCTGTATTATTACACCCTGCCAATGTTGACAGGCAGACACACAGCAACAACATCCATTTATAGTTCTTCATATCTTCTACCTCGTTTAGTTCTTGATGTCGTTGCGAATCAATAGGGCATCAATGGTTGGCTCTTGTCCGCGGAAGCGTTTGTAGAGTACCATCGGGTGTTCGGTTCCTCCTTTCGAGAGTATGTGCTCGCGGAAGGATTCGGCCACCTCACTATTAAAAATTCCTTTCTGTTGGAACAGTGAGAAAGCATCTGCATCCAGTACTTCGGCCCATTTGTAGCTGTAGTATCCGGCCGAATATCCACCTGCGAAGATGTGTGAAAACTGGGTGCTCATACACGTCTCTTCGACCACCGGAAGCACTTGTGCTTTGCCCCAAGCCTCTTTTTCGTATGCCTTAACGTCTCCTTCGAAAGGGGTGGTTCGCGAGTACCAAGCCATGTCAAGCAAACCAAAGCTTACTTGGCGTAGGCAGGCATAAGCCGCGTTAAAGTTCGATGCATCGACGATACGTCCGATCAGTTCGGCGGGCAATAGTTCGCCGGTTTGATAATGTTTGGCAAAGGTGTTGAGAAACTCTTTTTCGATGGCGAAATTCTCCATGATTTGCGAAGGAAGCTCTACAAAGTCGCGGTATACGCTGGTGCCACTCAGGCTCTCGTAAGTAGAGTTGGCAAAGATACCATGCAGGGCGTGCCCAAATTCGTGTAGAAAGGTCTCTACCTCTTCGAAGCTAAGCAAAGCAGGAGTGCTTTCGGTAGGTTTAGTGAAATTCATTACGATGGAGATGTGCGGACGACTGTTCTCCCCACTCTCTTTCTCGATCCACTGTCCTTTGTAGTCGGTCATCCATGCACCCGATTGTTTGCCTGCTCTGGGGTGGAAGTCGGTATAAAGCACCGCCAGATAAGAGCCGTCTTTATCGAAAACCTCGTAGGCATCTACATCTTTGTGATAAACGGGTATCTCTTCATTCTTTTTGAAGGTAATGCCGTATAGTGTTGTGGCTAATTCAAACACCCCTTTTTTCACCTGCGACAGTTCGAAATAAGGGCGGAGCATCTCTTCATTGATGCTGAATTTTTTATCTTTCAACTTGTTGGCGTAATAACTCCAATCCCAAGGCATTAGGGTGAAAGTGTTCCCCTGTTCCTGCCGCGCCAACTCTTGCGCCTCCTCGTACTCTTTGCGAGCAGCAGGCGTATAAGCATCAAGCAGTTGATTCAATAGGGTGTAGACTGCATCGCTGCTCTCGGCCATGCGCTTTTTTAAGGAGTAGTCAGCATAGCTGTCATATCCCAAGAGTTGTGCAATAGCCATGCGGGTGTTGGCTATCTTCTTCACTATTTCGAGGTTGTTGTAGGCATTGTCGTGCAGGCACTTGGTATTATAAGCTAAATAGAGCTCTTTGCGTAGGTCGCGATTATCGGCATAGGTCATGAAGGGGCCGTAGCTGGGTGCTTGCAGGGTAAATACCCATCCCTCTACACCTTTCTCCTTGGCTGTTTCGGTGGCAGCCTCTATCACGCTCTCGGGTAACCCGGCAAGTTGTGCTCGATCAGTAAGTGCCAGCTGATAGTTGTTGACCTCCTTCAGGTTGTTTTCGTCGAATTGCAACGTGAGGTTGCTTAGCTCTTTGGATAGCTCGCGGTACTTCGCTTTGGCCTCTCCTTGCAGGTTGGAGCCTCTGCGGATGAAACCATCGTACAAGTCGTCTAGTAATTTCTTTTGCTCGGAGGTTAACGAGAGCTGGCTTTGTTTGTCGTAAACGGCTTTGATGCGTGCAAACAGCTTCTCGTTCAAGGTGATGTTGTTGCTGTGCTCGCTCAGTATTGGAGCCATCTTTTGGGCCAATAGCTGTAGCTCATCATTGGTCTCTGCGCTGTGCAAGTTGTAAAAGACAGGCAATACGCGTCCTAGCAGCTCGTCCGATTTCTCGTAAGCTTCAACGGTGTTGGCAAAGGTCGGTGCTTCGGGGTTCTGGATAATGGCCTCTATTGCCGCAGCTTGTTGGCGCATGCCTTCTAGAATAGCCGGTTCGTAATGTACTGTTTTTATTTTATCGAACGGAGCAGTGCCGTGGGGGGTGTTGCTTGCCTCAAAAAAAGGATTTTGTGCAGTTATCATATTCATTATGCAAAGTAATATCAATGTTACATTTAATTTTCTCATATAAGCCTGGTATTTGAATGATTTTGGTTTATATATAATTGAATACAAAGCTACTAAAATAACAAATAGGTTTGGTAGTATTGGTTCTTTTTTTAACAAAGAATATCACGCGTATAAAAAAAGCTGCTTCAGTTTCCTGAAGCAGCCCCCTTCTCATCTTATTATTTACAAATAAACAGACAAAAGAATATAAAGCAAATTACTTGTTTACTGTTGCCATGTGAGCAATCAGGTCAAGTACTTTGTTAGAGTAACCGATTTCGTTATCGTACCAAGAAACTACTTTCACGAAAGTATCAGTCAAAGCGATACCTGCTTTAGCGTCGAAGATAGAAGTACGAGTGTCTCCCATGAAGTCAGAAGAAACAACTGCATCTTCAGTGTAACCAAGGATACCCTTCAATTCGCCTTCTGAAGCTTCTTTCATAGCAGCACAGATTTCAGCGTAAGTAGCTGGTTTAGCCAAATTTACAGTCAAGTCAACAACAGAAACATTTAAAGTAGGAACGCGCATTGACATACCTGTCAATTTGCCGTTCAACTCAGGGATTACTTTACCCACAGCTTTAGCAGCACCGGTAGATGAAGGGATAATGTTGCCTGAAGCAGCACGTCCACCTCTCCAGTCTTTCATAGAAGGACCGTCAACTGTTTTTTGAGTAGCCGTTGTAGAGTGAACTGTAGTCATCAAACCGTCAACGATACCGAACTTGTCGTTCAATACCTTTGCAACTGGAGCCAAACAGTTAGTAGTACAAGAAGCGTTAGATACGAATTGCTCACCTGCGTAAGTTTTTTCGTTAACACCGCAAACGAACATAGGGGTAGTATCGCCAGAAGGAGCTGACATTACTACGTATTTAGCACCAGCTGTGATGTGGCCTTGAGCTTTCTCCTGAGTAAGGAACAAACCTGTTGCTTCAACAACATATTCAGCGCTTACAGCACCCCAATTCAAGTCGGCCGGATTTCTTTCTGCAGTAACGCGGATAGCTTTGCCGTTAACGATCAATTGGCTGTTTTCTACATCAGCTTCGATGGTACCGTTGAAAATACCGTGCACTGTATCGTACTTCAGCATATAGGCCAGGTAATCAACCGGGCAAAGGTCATTGATAGCTACGATTTGGATGTCATTTCTTGTTTGAGCAGCGCGGAATACGAAACGTCCGATACGTCCGAATCCATTAATACCTACTTTAATCATTTTGTTTAAACTTTTAAGGGTTTTTTTATACTATTTGTTCAAATCTGTTTCTGAACTTGCATTTATTTCCTAAATGCGATGCAAAAATACGAAAATGTTTTTATATTCGCATATTAAATTAATATTAAATATAAAAAAAGATGGGAAAGAGTACGTTTTTAGAGGACTTTAAGGCTTTTGCCATGAGGGGAAATGTGATTGATATGGCCGTCGGTGTAGTCATCGGTGGAGCTTTTGGCAAGATCGTTTCGTCGGCTGTATCTGATCTGATCATGCCTGCTATAGGTTTATTGGTTGGAGGGGTCAATTTCACTGATTTAAAGTGGGTGATCAAGGCTGCGCAAGTAGGCACTGATGGCAAAGAAACGGTTGCTGCCGTAACGCTTAATTATGGTAACTTCTTGCAATCGGCTTTCGACTTTCTGATCATTGCATTTTTTATCTTCCTTTTTATTAAATTAATCACGAGATTAACACAGAAGAAGGAGGAGACAGTTGCTCCTTCGGTACCTCCTGCACCTACTAAAGAGGAGGTTTTACTGACCGAAATACGTGATTTGTTGAAAGAACAAGGCCAGAAATAAAAGGGCGTTTTTAGGTATAGATTAGTTAAAGACAATTGTTGTTGCCTTTAGCTAATCTATGCCTTGTGCACAATGCAGTGAATAACCTTACAGACTGCTTTTAAACCGTTTTTTACTTCTCTTTTTCCTGATATCGGCATGTTTTTAAAGCGTGTAATAAGGTAAAATTCGTTTTTTTCGCTTATACATCAAGTAGATTGCATACTTTTTCATACTTTTGCAAATCATTTATTGATAATAATACTAACTTAGATTATATATGCAAGAAAAGATCATTATTCTTGATTTCGGTTCACAAACCACACAACTTATCGGTCGTCGGGTGCGCGAAATGGATACGTATTGTGAAATTGTTCCCTACAACAAGTTTCCGAAAGGAGATCCAAGTGTAAAAGGAGTTATTCTTTCCGGAAGCCCCTTTTCGGTATACGACGAGAAAGCGTTCAAAGTCGACTTGAGCGAAATTCGAGGCAAATACCCCGTTCTGGGTATCTGCTACGGCGCACAATTGCTCTCTTACAATAACGGTGGCACAGTAGAGCCTGTAGGAACACGTGAATATGGTCGTGCTCATCTGACCTCTTTTTGCAAAGAGAACCCCTTGCTCAAAGGCGTGAGTGAGAACTCGCAGGTGTGGATGAGTCATGGTGATACCATCACATCCATCCCTTCCAACTTCAAAACCATTGCTTCGACAGCTAAAGTGGCTATTGCTGCTTATCAAGTGGAGAATGAGCAGGTGTGGGGCGTGCAGTTTCATCCCGAGGTGTTTCACAGCGAGGACGGCACACAGATGCTGAAGAATTTCGTGGTCGGTATTTGTGGTTGCAAACAAGATTGGAGCCCGGCTTCGTTTATCGAAAGCACGGTAGCCGAACTGAAAGCGCAATTGGGCGATGACAAAGTGGTATTGGGCCTAAGCGGTGGGGTAGACTCATCGGTAGCTGCTGTATTGCTGAATCGTGCTATTGGCAAGAACCTTACTTGTATCTTCGTAGACCACGGTCTGTTGCGCAAAAACGAGTTTAAGAACGTAATGAAAGATTACGAATGCTTAGGCTTGAACGTAGTTGGTGTGGATGCGAGTGCCAAATTCTTTAGCGAATTGGCAGGTGTGACCGAACCCGAAGCCAAGCGTAAAGTGATAGGTAGCGGTTTTATTGATGTATTTGATGTAGAGGCTCACAAAATTAAAGACGTGAAATGGCTGGCGCAAGGCACCATTTATCCCGATATCATAGAGTCACTTTCTATCACGGGTACAGTCATCAAGAGTCACCACAACGTGGGAGGCTTACCCGAAAAGATGCACCTTAAACTGTGCGAACCTCTCCGACTGTTGTTCAAGGACGAAGTGCGCCGTGTAGGTCGTGAGTTGGGTATGCCCGAGCACCTCATTGGTCGTCACCCTTTTCCGGGACCGGGATTGGCTGTACGTATCTTGGGCGATATTACTCCCGAGAAGGTGCAAATTCTACAAAATGCAGACGAAGTCTTTATTCAAGGTTTGCGCGACTGGGGCTTATACGATGAGGTGTGGCAAGCAGGTGTTATTCTGCTTCCGGTACAGTCGGTAGGCGTAATGGGCGATGAGCGTACTTACGAGCGGGCAGTGGCCTTACGTGCGGTAACCTCGACCGATGCCATGACAGCCGATTGGGCGCGTCTTCCCTACGAGTTCTTAGCTAAGGTCTCTAACGATATCATCAACAAAGTAAAAGGGGTAAACCGCGTTACTTACGATATCAGTTCGAAACCACCGGCAACCATTGAGTGGGAATAAACTAAAAAAACAACAGGCACAAGCAACGTGGGTCAAAGAGATGAATCTACCTCAGCGTTACTTGTGCCTGCTTTTTTCTTTTAAACGATTATCTTTACATGCCCCGTTTCTCCCGAAGCTTCCGTTCGTTGTTCCAATCGATGAACAGTTGGGCATCTTTTATCACAATCTCTTTCCGATGCAGCATCAGCAACCCCTCTTCTTGGAGGCTATTCAGCATTTTTGATACATTTAGTCGCGTGTCGTCTAGGTAGCGGGCCAAATCATCCATTTTCACTTTCACAATCTTCTCGCCTCGAAGTTTTTCGGTATGCACCAAGATGAAACGTGCCGTCTTGTCGATCAAGTCTTGCGGAACCTGATCCCACAATCGTGCATGCAAGGTTTGTGCCCGGTTGCTGATGAAATTCATATAGTTCAAACGAAAAACGTCATAGTTAAGCAGTGCATTGAGTACAAAATGCTTGTTGATGATGATGGCATTAACCTCTGTACGAGCGATGTAAGAAGAGGCATAGTTAATGTTCATTCCCAGTAACGCATGGGGCTCAATAACATAAGGAGCTTCTGCGTGTTCGATAATGGTGAACGCCCCGTCTTGTGAAGTGGTCATCGAAGAGACCTCACCTTTGAGTAGAAAGATCAACTGATCACAAGCGGTTCCACTTTTTAGAATTGACTCTCCGGCTTTGTATTTTGTGAAGTGTAACTTTACCTTCTCCAGTATCTTACTGAAGTCCTCGCGACAAAGACCTTGAAACAAGGGTAGCTGCAAAAGAGTATCATACATTGTGCTCATTGGGTGTAATATTCAGTTATAAGGGCAAATATAGGTATAATAGCGGCTTGCTGTAGTTATAACCCTCCTCTTTTTGTTATTTTTATTTTTTTCTTAATTATGCAAGCAATTCAGAAAAAGAACACTTGGTAAATGCATATAAATAAACTATATTTGCATAAAAAAGGAGGATATTATGTTTGCAGACTTCAATCTTCAGCAGATGGTGAGTGCATTTATCGTGCTGTTTGCTGTTATTGATATTATAGGTTCTATTCCCATCATCATTAATTTGAGGGAGCGAGGTCAGGGTGTGAATGCGTTGAAAGCCACCTTGATATCCTTTGCCTTGATGATTGGCTTCTTCTATGCCGGCGATTATATGCTGCAGCTTTTTCATGTCGATATCGAATCATTTGCTGTAGCCGGTGCGTTGGTTATCTTCCTCATGTCGCTAGAAATGCTACTTGATGTAGAGATCTTTAAAAACCAAGGCCCTATTAAAGAGGCCACCTTGGTTCCCTTGGTTTTTCCGTTGCTTGCCGGTGCAGGAGCTTTTACTACACTGCTCTCTCTGCGAGCCGAGTACGCCAGCACAAATATTGTAATTGCTTTGATTCTCAACATGGTTTGGGTTTACTTTGTGTTGAGCATGACCGGGCGTGTAGAGCGCTTCCTAGGCAAGGGCGGCATCTACCTCATTCGTAAATTCTTTGGAATTATCCTGTTAGCCATTTCGGTTAAGTTATTTATGAGTAATATTACGTTGCTAGTAGCAGCGGCCCAAGCGCGCTAAAGAGAGATGCGAGGCACGGTGTGTTTAAACCTATCTTAAGAATCTGCGCTGAGATTAAGATTGTGTGTCATAGAACGTTTTTCTTTCTTTTCCTTTTTTATTTCAAATCCTCTTCCTATCTTTGCAGCGTTTTGTTCCGCAATGCTTCCCTAAGTGAAGTACCGGATGAAAAGGGAATTGGGTGTAAATCCTGAACAGTCCCGCTGCTGTGATCTCCATTATTGATCGGTTTACTACTACTTTATGCCACTGCCCTATAATAAAGGCGGGAAGGCGAGTTAACCATCGGAGTAAGTCAGAAGACCTGCAAAACAAAGTCAATATCCGTTGCTTTCGAGGAAAGAGCATCGGGAAATGAACAATGTTTTCAATTTAAGATTTTGGTTTATGAGAATAACTAACCCGGCTTGCAAGCTCTGGTTTTGTGTGTTCTGCCTGATGTGTCTGCTGCCTTTGAGGGTGTGGGCGCAACAGAAGAGTGATACCATAACCAACAAAGTACACCGCTTGCAAGATGTAACGGTGAAGGCTAGGCGCACCCCGCAACGCATGGCGGTGGCATTGCCTGTGCAGGCTATGGATCGAAAAGAGATTGAAGGACTGGGGCTGCAAAACATGGCCGATGCCGTGCGTCGGTTTGCAGGAGTCCATGTGAAAGATTACGGAGGAATCGGTGGGTTGAAAACGGTTTCGGTGCGCAACCTTGGCGCTGCACACACAGCAGTGGCCTATGACGGTGTGGCGGTGAGCAACTGTCAGGCCGGACAGATAGACATCGGGCGATTCTCGCTCGATGATGTTGAGCTGCTTTCGCTCTCGGTAGGACAAGACAACAGCTTGATGCAGTCGGCACGTCTATTCGCTTCGGCCGGTGTACTCTCTATAGCCGGCAGAAACCCGTTGGAGGGTACCGAGAAGTCTCATCGCTTTAAAGCTCAACTCAAATCTGGGTCGTTCGGTTTGCTCAATCCATCGCTAAAGTGGGCACAACGCATCAAACCACGTACCACTTACAGTGTCGATGCAAATTTTTTGCGAGCCGATGGTAGCTATCCGTTTACCTTGATCAATGGAAAATACACCACGAAGGAGAAGCGAAAGAACTCTGATATCCGCACATGGCATACCGAAGCGAATCTTTATCATACCCTTAACGATAGCAGTAAACTGAGTGTAAAGGCGTATTACTTTAACTCGGAGCGAGGGCTGCCCGGCTCGGTGGTGCTCTATAATGATGAGGCTAACGAGCGGTTGTGGGACGAAAACTTCTTCGCCCAAGCTCGTTACGAGAAGCATCTCTCGCCCCAATGGGCCATGCAACTGCAAACCAAATACAACTATTCGTGGAATAAATACGAAGATACCAATGTGAAGTACGAAAATGGTAAACAGACGGATACGAATAAACAGCAAGAGTACTACGCTTCGGCTACCGCTCTTTATCAACCCTTTGCCGGATTCTCGGCTTCGCTGGCTACGGATGTAGCGGTGAATACCCTTGACAATAATCTCCCGGACGCTCCTCATCCACTTCGTTTCACTTCGCTTTCGGCACTTAATGTCCGTTATCAGTGGAGGGGAGTTACCGCTACGGGAACCTTGGTCAACACCTGGATAACCGAACAGGTAAAGACTGGCGAATCTCCGGCCGACCGCCAACGATTAAGCCCCACATTTTCATTGATGTATCGCCCTTGGGCGGAGCAGTCGCTTTACCTGCGGTTGATGTACAAAGATACCTTTCGCGTGCCCACCTTCAATGATCTTTACTACTTGCGCATGGGCAATACTGCGTTACGCCCCGAAAAGGCTAGCGAGTATAATGTAGGTCTTACCTGGAGTGGTACCCCCCTCTCTTTTACCGACTATGTGATGGTGACGGTTGACGGATACCACAACAAAGTGACCGATAAGATTGTGGCCTTTCCCTCTACCTATGTGTGGAAAATGATGAACTTTGGCAAGGTGGACATTACCGGAATAGATGTGACACTGCGAACAGCAATTCCTGTTCATAAGCACCTGCACCTGTTGCTGACGGGTGGCTACACCTATCAGAAAGCCATTGATGTAACCAACCCCACGGCCAAGAATTACAAAGAACAGATTCCCTATTCGCCTAAACACAGCGGCAATGCCGGCTTGTTGGCAGAAACTTCGTGGGTGAATGTAGGTTATACGCTGATAGGCGTGAGTGAGCGATACACTTTACCGCAGAATCTACCCGAAAACAAGATTGACGGTTACATGGAGCATACGCTTTCGTTGTCGCGCGCTTTCCAATTATCGAGTTGTAAGCTCAATCTGCAAGCCGAGCTGGTGAACTTTACCAATGAACAATATGATATCATTAAATACTATCCCATGCCCGGACGTTCGTTTCGGGTAACGGGACGCATTGAATTTTAAATGGCCGATTAACATATAAATAAGTGTAAACCTGCAATAAACCTGCAATGAATTTAGAAATGAAACTTAAAATGAATATAAAGATGAAAGTAAGAAGTTTGTTATTTAGCACACTATGTGTGGTAGCTATGTCGGCAGCATTGACTGCTTGTAGTAACGATGAAGAGGATTCCTTTAATGATGAAGGGTCGGTAGTGGAATTGCCACATAAACGGGCGTTTATTTTAAATGAAGGAAAATACAAAGCGAACAATTCAGGTATTGCATTTTATGCACCGGATGGGGATGCGAAAGAGAGTAAAAATAACTTTATAGCTGATCTCTATAAGGTGCAGAATCAAAAATCATTGGGCGATTCTGGTTTTGATATGATAGCATACGATGATCATATTTATGTTGTTGTGTATGGGTCGAAATTGCTATTGAAGTTGAATGAAGCGGGAGTGGAGCAGAAACAGCTAACCTTTGTTGAAGCCGATGGACAACCTCGCTGTCTGGAAGCCAAAGACGGTAAGATTTACGTGTCGCTCTATAGTGGAAAGGTTGCACGAATCGATGCCTCTACATTAGCTATCGAGGCTTACGTGAGTGTCAATGCAAATCCGGAACAAATGGTAATTGAAGATGATAAATTGTATGTAGCTAATTCAGGATGGGGTAGCGGCAATACGGTGTCGGTGATTGACTTGGCTACGTTTAATAAATTAGAAGATATACCGTTGGTTGTGAATCCTAATTATTTACTGGAAGCGAATGGTGAAATATATGCGATCTCTTATGGTGCTTGGAAAGATCCGGTAACTTCTTATTCCTTTCAGCGCATCAAAGCAGACGGAACGCTCGAAATCATTCCAGCTAAAGCCTCTGTCTTTGCCGAACACAACGATATCATTTATCTGATCGATTCGAAGACAGATTGGAAAAATCATACAGCTATCAATACGCTGTGTACCTATAATGCAAAAACACATGAGTTGAATACTACCTCTTTTCTTAAAGAGATGCCCGAAACGTTAAAAAATAGCATTATTTATGGCATTAGCATCAATGAAAAGGATGGAGATATTTATCTCTTGACTTCAAATTATGCATCGGGTAGTCCGATCAATGGCGATGTGTACCGTTTTAGTGCTAACGGAACGTTTGTTGAGACGTTTGATTGCGGTGGGATCAACCCTAAGAAGATCGTATTCATAGATTAACACAATTAGGTAACTCATTGCTGATGATGTGAGAATTGAAAAAAATAACATGAAACAACTCTTCGTTATACTAACTATTGTTCTTACTCTTTCCTCCTGCGGTGGAAAGAGTAAGCCTGTATCGGTCGATGCAAGCGGACACCCCATTGCCCTGCGCTATGCCACTAATCTCTCCTTAACCCAGTACGATAATTATGTGGTAGCCACCTTGTGTAACCCCTGGGACACCACGAAGGTGTTGCACACCTATGTACTGGTGGATAAGAACGAACCCTTGCCGAGCGAGCTTCCCCAAGGAACGGTTGTGCGAACACCCATCGGCAAAGCAGTAGTTTACTCCTCGGTACATTGCAGTTTGCTGCAGCAGCTAGGTGCTGTGGGTAGCATTGCGGGAGTGTGCGATTTGAAATACATCAAACTCCAAGAGATACAAGACAGGTGTCGAGACGGAAAGATTGTGGATACAGGCGATGGCATGAGTCCCGATATGGAGAAGATTATCGATCTGCATCCCGATGCTATCTTGCTGTCACCTTTCGAGAATAGCGGTGGATATGGACGTATCGAGAAACTCAACGTGCCCATCATTGAATGTGCCGATTACATGGAAACATCCCCTTTGGGGCGTGCAGAGTGGATGCGCTTCTACGGATTACTTTTCGGTAGGCAGCAAGAGGCAGACACTCTTTTCACGCAGGTAGAGAAGGAGTATGTCGCTTTGCGCACACTGGCAGCAACGGGCACACCTGTACCTACGGTGATTAGTGAATTGAAAAACAGTTCGGCATGGTATGTTCCAGGGGGTAAAAGCACTACGGCCGGTTTTTATGCCGATGCAGGTGGTCACTATCTGTTTGCCGACGATACGCACAGCGGATCGGTTCCATTGGCTTTCGAAACAGTAGTTGACAAAGGGCAAAACGCCGACTTATGGTTGATAAAATATAACCAAGCCACAGACAAAACCTACCGTGAACTTGAGAAAGAGTATGCACCCTACACCGGATTTCGAGCGTTTAAGGAACAAACGATTTATGGATGCAATACCGGAAAAGTCTCTTTGTACGAAGATTACCCCTTTCGCCCGGAGTGGCTCCTGAAAGATTTGATAAAAATATTTCATCCGTCGCTTTTAATGCACTATGATCTAAAATATTTCACTAAATTAGCCAACTGATTTGAAACATAAAGAAACGACATATAGCCTTGCATTACTCATCGCCCTCTTTGTATTGGTGGGTGCTAACCTTTTGTTTGGTTCGGTTCGCATCCCGGCCGATGCGGTTTGGAACATTCTGCTGGGGAACGAAGTGGAGAAAGCAAGCTGGAGTTTCATTGTGTGGGAATCGCGCTTTCCGCAAGCTGTAACGGCTTTGCTCTGTGGCGCTTCCCTTGCCGGTTCGGGGTTGATGTTGCAAACGGCCTTCAATAACCCCTTGGCCGATCCCTCAATCTTAGGCATTAGCTCTGGTTCGAGTTTGGGCGTTGCCTTGGTTATGCTGGTAGGTGGAGGTAGCCTTGCTACGGGGCTGTTCAGCTTTTCAGGCTTGTTCTCAATTGTTGTGGGTGCTTTTATGGGTGCAATGCTGGTGATGGGGTTGATTCTTTTCTTCTCGACCCTGATTAAAAGCAACATCATGCTGCTCATTATTGGTATCATGATCGGGTACATCATCTCTTCGGTAATCTCCCTACTTAACTTTTTTGCTACAGCCGAAGGGGTTCATTCTTATCTGATTTGGGGTATGGGCAATTTTGGTGGAGTGTCGTTGCAGCAGTTGCCTTACTTCTCCGTGTTCATCCTGCTGGGGCTGCTGCTCTCTGTGCTACTCATTAAACCACTCAATGCGATGCTCTTAGGTACGCGCTATGCCGAGAACTTGGGCGTTAATATTCGTCGCACCCGTAACTTACTACTCTTGGCTACCGGTTTGCTAACAGCGGTTACCACGGCTTTCTGTGGCCCTATCTCCTTCATCGGACTGGCAGTGCCGCACATGGCGCGCTTGTTGCTGGGAACATCCAATCACAATGTCTTACTCCCCATTACCCTGCTTACCGGTGGCGTCATTGCCCTGATTTGCAACTTGATTTGTGCGCTTCCGGGCGAAGCGGGCATTATTCCGCTCAATGCCGTTACTCCCGTGCTAGGGGCACCAATCATTATCTATGTCATTATTAATCAACGCAAAATTCAATACTTTAACTGATGAAGCAAGAGGCTGTGATGAGCGCAACCGATCTTTGCATCGGTTATCGAACGCATAAAAACGAAAAACGGGTGCATGAACACTTATCGTTTCATCTCTATCCAGGCGAACTGACCTGTTTGCTAGGAGCCAATGGAACAGGTAAGTCGACCTTGCTTCGTACCTTAGCTGCTTCTCAACCCGTATTGGCCGGCGAATTGTTGCTGCAAGGCAGACCTTTGTCCACGATGAACGAGCGCGAGCGCTCGCGTGCCATCGGTGTGGTGCTGACCGATAAAACGCAAGCCGGAGGATTGAACGTATACGAACTGGTAGCACTGGGGCGACAACCCCATACAGGCTTTTTCGGTAGATTGAACGCTAAAGATCACGTTATCATCAACGAGGCCATTGAGGCAGTAGGCATTGCCCACAAAGCCCGGTGCTACACCGCCGAGCTATCTGATGGCGAACGGCAGAAAGTGATGATTGCCAAAGCTTTGGTGCAAGAGTGCCCGTTGATACTGCTCGATGAGCCCACGGCCTTTCTTGATGTGGTGAGTCGCATCGAAATCATGACCCTGCTGCACAACCTGGCTGTGACCCAACAAAAAGCCGTACTACTCTCCACCCACGATATCGAACAGGCATTGGTGCTTTCGGATAAACTGTGGTTGCTCTCTCGCGAAAACGGATTGCATTGTGGCGTAACGGAAGATTTGATTTTGAATCATCACATGGATACGTTGTTTGCCCACAACGACATACGGTTTGATTATGCTCACGGCATTTACTATCCGAAAGTGAATTGCCTCCGCAGGATAGAACTTGAAGCTGCTGATGACATCCTGCAACACTGGGCAACGAATGCGCTAAATCGTCACAACTATTCGTGTCTACCCATTTGTGAAACTAACGAAGATCTTCCTCGTTTGCGTGTCTTAGGTTCCAGTCGGTTGGTACTACATCAAGGAGGCGAAGCAACAACTTATACTTCGTTCGAAGCCATGCTTGGCGCGTTGACTCGTTGATGCGTCTACAAAGTAGCAGATGCTACCGGTAGAAAGCTGTATAGCACTGATTCCTAAATACGATTATAGAGGAAAGTGAGCAAGTGTTCTATTCGAGACAATGCAGTAATACCATCCGATGAATGAACCGATGAGTGGTGGTGTTTCATCGCATTGAAACTTTTGTTTCACCGTGATGGAACAGTTGTTTCACCGCGATGAAACAAAAGTTCCGCAGTAATGAAACAAGATTGCAACAATGTCTACCAACGATTGCACGGGTTAGATTCCTCTTCCTCTACGTCTTCCTCCTTTTTTTCGTTTTTCTCTTCGTTATCATCGATTGTTTCCATCTCCTCCCTCCTATAATCCATCGGTTCCTCTTTTTCTTCTTCTTCGGCTTCGTCAGCAAAATGTTCCGGTCGTTGAGGGCCATAGTGCTTAAAAGCAAAAGCACAAAGTATGCCCGAGACAGCTCCGCTCAAGTGCCCTTCCCACGATGTGTTCTCGGGTGTAAAGAAGGGGAACATATTCCACACTAACCCTCCATAAAGAA
>JAGOOC010000029.1 GCA_017992695.1 Bacteroides sp.
ATAAAATCAATAATTGCACGTTCGAATAATTCAGAGTGTGTACCTTTGTTTGATAAAACTTTAATATAATGTAACGATCATGAAAACACGATTTTTTTATTGGACTTTACTTCTATTGCTGACTTTTAGCGCTTGTGCAAACGGCAAAGGAGTATCCGAAGAAGAAACTCCACCTGCTACTTTACCGGAAACAATGGAACCTGTAATCTTTGCAGCTTTTCCCGGTGCTGAGGGACATGGGCGCGAAACAACGGGCGGAAGAGCAGGGAAAGTATATATGGTGACTTCGCTCGAGGATACCAATACGCTTGGAACCTTGCGTTATGGCATTGAAAATATGGGAACCGATTCGCGAACCATTCTTTTTCAGGTGTCGGGTACCATTTTCTTGAATAAAGAACTAAAGATAACCAAAGGTAACTTAACTATTGCCGGACAGACTGCACCGGGAGATGGTATATGTTTGGCAGGTTATCCGGTCTTTGTTGAAGCAGATAATGTAATTATACGTTTTATACGCATTCGCATGGGCGACAAGGAGAATATAAGTGCTGATGGAGCCGATGCAATCGGAGGACGTTATCATCAGAATATTATCTTAGATCATTGCTCCATCAGCTGGTGCACCGACGAATGTGCCTCTTTCTACAACAATGAGAACTTTACGCTTCAATGGTGCATCGTTTCAGAAAGTCTTCGCCTGAGCGGTCATTCGAAAGGAGCGCATGGCTATGGTGCTATTTGGGGTGGAATGAAAGCCTCTTTCCATCACAACCTGCTGGCGCATCACGATAGCCGCAATCCGCGTTTGGGTCCGGGTGTGAAGTCAACAAAGACAAATGAGCTCACTGATATGCGAAACAACGTTATTTACAATTGGGGAGGAAATTCGTGTTATGGGGGCGAAGCAATGCATGTTAATATCGTAAACAACTATTATAAACCGGGGCCGGCTACAGCTTCAGGGTGGAGCCGCATTGTAGGTATAGACAAGAAAATAAGTGAATCGGATCGTCTCAGTTATCCGGAAATATTTGATACGTGGGGAACCTTCTTCATTGAAGGTAATGTGATGGAAGGGAATGCAGTGGTGACCCAAGATAACTGGCAAGGGGTAACTATCGACAAAAAATATACGATCGATGATCAAACGAAAGCTGCACTAAAACTGACAACTGCGCTTGATTGCAGTATTGTGACGACACACTCTGCTGCTGAGGCCTATGATAAGGTGTTGTCGGGCGCAGGTTGTTCGCTTTCGCGTGACATCATTGATGAACGTATTGTTAATGAAACAAGAAATGGAACAGCAACTTTTAGAGGATTAAGTATATTGAACGGAAATGATGACAATAAGAAATATCCCAAGGCGGGTATCATTGACAGTCAAGACGATTTGCGACCTTCCAATGCTGCAGCCGACTGGTCGGCTTGGCCGTTACTGAAACAAGGTGCTGTACCTGTGGATACCGATAAAGATGGAATGCCCGATGAGTGGGAAAAACGTTTTGGTCTAAACCCCACCAATGCATCGGATGGAAATCAGACGACGATAGATCCGGCGGGGAAATATACGAATCTTGAAATGTATCTTCATAGTTTGACCATACAAACAAGTCGTCGCTAACCCATCATCGGCTGACTGACGTTTTCAAACTGGATAGAGGCGCTAGCCTCTTATTTCAGCTGTTTCTTCATCCAAAGCAAGTGTCCATATTCCGTGTCTTCCGAGGTCCAATGTTCGTTGATGGGAGTAATAAGGGCTTCTTTGGGACAATTCAGCACATTATACACGATATAACTGGTTGTTGGCGGGCATACATCATCGTTGAACCCCCAAGTGAGGTAAGTGTCCGCCTTAATTTGCTTAGCAAAGTTGACCACATCATAATAAGATAGCGTCCGCAGCTTCTCAGGAGTATCCATATCCACCGATTGACGGTATAAATGTGGATAACCTCCTGCACGACCTGCTTTGTAGCCTGCCATATCGCTCAGTGCAGGGTGATTAGCTACACAGGCGGTTACTCGCTTATCCAATCCGGCAGTAACCAACGCCAAAGCTCCTCCCTGGCTACCTCCTTGAACAATGACATTCTTCCCATCCCACTCGGGAAGCGATGTCAGCAGATCGATACTGCGCACACAGGCCAAATAGACACGTTTCATGTAATAATTATCGCGGCTGTCAAGTCCATTGGTGAGGTATCCGTTTTCACGCCCATTGAAAGCAGCGCTGATTTCACGAAATGCCTCTGAACTCATCTCAGGATTGAGCCCGTGAATTTCAATTTCAAATCGGATAAAACCCTCTTCAGGATAATACTTTCGCCGTAAAGGTTCTTTTATGGTTTTGATACCTGCACCGGGAGGGCAGAGCACAACCGGATATTTTCCTTTTGCTTTGGGGTAAGACAAATATCCATAAATACATTGTCCTCGCTTGTTTAGTTCGAGTTTCACCAAATAGCAATCGACCTTGTCCGTTGAGTATTGCTCCACATATTGCCGGGTATATTTCAAGGGAAATTCGGCTTGTTCCGCCTTTGCTTTTTCCCAGAAGTCGAGAAAGTCGGTTGGCATCGCTGTATACGGACGAAGTTGCTCGGGCGAAAAACCTACCTTAACGTGATGCGTATAAGTCTTCCCGTCGACCGTTGCCTTTAATCGACAATCGCGAAAGCCGGGTTGTTTCATGGTGCCGATAGGTATCACTGCTTTTCCCTTATTTAGCTTTACGGCACCGTTCGTGTCCGCAGACACCATCATGTCTCCACCAATGGCATAAGAAACAATCACTCCATCCTGCGGAATGCCATATTTATAGAATTGCACTTCAACCGTTGCTTGCTCACCGGTTTTATAAAGCCAATCAGCATGATTTGGGACAGTTACCCAAAGTACATCGCTCCGATAAGGATAGTTCTCGGCAGTGGCACACAGGACAGTCAGCAGCAGGCAAACAGATAAAATAATTTTCTTCCTATTCATTTCAGTTAACTTTGATACTATTGCATTGAGATTTATTATTAAAATCCCGTTGATTTTATTGTAGTGCTATGGTTAGAATCTCCTCCGCCATATCCACTATAAAGTCGGGATTGTGTGCCTCTAATTCTGCACGCGGACGAAAGCCCCAGGTAACACCACACGAGATCACACCGGCACGGATGGCTGTTTGCATATCAACGCCCGAATCGCCCACATAAAGTGTCTTCTCTTTCGCCACATCGGCCATGCGCAAGATATCGAATACAATGACAGGGTCGGGTTTCACGTTCACGCCTTCGCGTTGCCCCAATACGGCTGTGAAAGCAATGTTGGGGAAGTAATGTGCAACCAGTTTTTCGGTAGCTGCTTGATACTTATTGGAGGCAACAGCCAGTTGCATGCCTTTTGCCTGCATGGTTTGCAGCAGTTCGATGGTACCGGGGTAGGGGGTGCTGGCATCGGCGTTATGCGCATCATAATGGGGTACGAAAAGCTGTCGCACTAGCCTAATGTTCTCCTCCGTCTTTTCCCCTTCGGGTAAAGCTCTTTCGAAGAGTACGTTGATGCCGTTGCCTACCATGAACGGATAGGAAGCTGTTTGGTGTGTGGGGAATCCCAAAGTGGCGAGAGCGTGATTGGTACTGGCAGCCAGATCGGCTATGGAGTTGAGTAGTGTTCCGTCTAAATCGAATATAACTAGTTTCTTCATGATGCAATTTGTTTTCTGCAAAAATAGGCAAATAGATATGCCCCTGCAAGAGAAACCTTCTGCAAGGGCATATTATTCATGGTTTCAAACCTCTTTTTCATTTCTTTGTGATGCGGAACCAGTCAAGGTCTACCCATCCGCCATCATTTGTCTTGATGGAGGGTCGGGTGCAGAATGTTCCTACTTTCGCGCCAATCCATTGCCCCTCTTTCACACGGAAGGGGGTACCTAGCGGTTGAAACTTCTTTCCGTCGAGGCTATAGCTGAAGTGACATAAAACGATGCGATCACTCTTCTCTAGATATTTCTTCTGACGGTCGGGATCTGTACTGAAGTTGGCTTTGAGATAGACGGTACCGTTTTTGAGGTTGACCGAAGCGTTCGCCTGCTCTGCAGCACCCTTTTCTGCTTTGAGACAAGTTACTTGCGACAGTATCAGTCGGTTGTCAGTGTTTTCCAAAATCAATCCCGCATAATCTCTACCCATCACCACGAGCCCCGTGCGCTCACCGGTATACTTCTCGCTGGGCTTGAACGTTAGTTTTATGGTGGCTGCAAAGTTATCCGACGGGGTTTTCTGCAGCAAGAGGTTGGATACGTCCCAAAGGTTTTTATAATCTGATACGACCGGATAGGAGTAGAGACGGGCAATACCCTGGTCGCCGGCATAGTAAGCCCACTTCTCATTGATGTTGGCATGCCATTGCCACTGGGGGGAGAGGGTAAAGCCGTCGAACTCATCGTTCTCTTGTGGGGTACAAATAGGGTAGGTTTTGCCCACATTGGGCTTCTGATAAGATAAAACCGGCTCGCCACATCCATCACCGTCTTTATCGACACCGATAACAGGCCAGTTGTTGACCCACTTCATGGGTTGAAGATGAACCAGTCGCCCGTAGGCACCTACATCTTGAAAATGTAGGAACCAATCCTCTCCTGTTTCAGTGTCTATCCATGCGCCTTGATGAGGCCCGTTGATGGGGCTTTTCCCTTGTGCCATCACTGTCTTCCATTCATAGGGTCCGTAGATGTTTTTCGAGCGCATCACCACTTGCCAGCCTGTGGCTACACCACCTGCAGGCAGAAAGATGTAGTAATACTCACCTCGCTTATAGAACTTCGGACCTTCGCACGTTTCGTGTGCTTCGTGTCCGTCGAAAATAATGCGCGACGGAGTAATGGCTTGTGTAGCCTCACGGTTTAGCTCGCACAAGGCGATCACACTTTTCAGCTCAGCGCGACTGCCTGCATAGGCATGCACGAGATAGACACGTCCGTCCTCGTCCCATAATGGGCAGGTGTCGATAATTCCTTTACCGGCTTTCACTAGCATTGGTTCGCTCCACGGTCCTTTCGGATCGCTCGATTTTACCATATAAGCACCCTGATCGGGATCGCCCCAAAAGATGTAGAACTCACCGTTGTGGTGGCGAATGGCGGGTGCCCAAACGCGGTTACCATGTTCGGGGCGCTCTGGGCTTACTACAGGAGGAAGTGCGTAGGGCACGGCAGCTCCGATGATGGTCCAGTTCACTAAGTCGCGCGAGTGCAGAATCTGTAATCCGGGCAGGCAGTTGAAACTGGAAGAGGTCATGTAGTAATCATCGCCCACCCGACAAGCATCCGGGTCGGAGTAGTCGGCGTAGAGGATCGGGTTGCGGTAAGTGCCGTTGCCTTGATCCGCTACCCAGACTTCAGATACATAGGGAGATTGCGCAGCAAGAGGCGAGACGATGGCGAGAAACAAGGCGAGGGTAACAGTCAATTTTTTCATGGTATTTTAGCTTTTTCGTTATTTTATCATTCTGACTTCTGCTGGATGTTCTAAATCTTCTTTCCATTGGCGGATAAAAGCAAACCAAGCTTCGGGAGTTTTATAACCGAAAGTCTCTTTCATTGAGGTAAATGTGGTGTAGTAGTGGAACGATTTTGCCCCTTTAACTCCTACAGTATACAGGTAGTTGAGCTTGTCTTTCACCTCTTTTTTTACGTACTTTTGCGGAATGAAGGTCGCTAATCCTACCGTCTCTTTGGCATATTTGATGGTGTCGTTTACTGGCCAGTTAGTGCCCCAGCAGCCGATTAGTCCATTGTGATCGGAAGAAGAGACAGAACCGGGAATATCAATGACACCGGTGCTGAATACCTCATCTCCCAGCGGCTCTTCAAAGAAGGCATCGATGCGGAGGTCGCGATGTCCGGCATAGAGGGTATAGCGTGTAGTCATATTGAGGTCTTTGCCTTGATATGCCCAATCAGTTACCTCTATCTCGGAAATGGTACGCACGGGACCATAGGCAATGATCCGTTCGGTAAGCGTGCTCACCGGCTCTATGTGGGTGGCCTTTGTGCCATCCCATCCTTTTAGAGCGCCTACGCCACAACTTCCTTTGACCAAGAGTACGTCGTCTCCAAAGCCTCGAGCCAGTTGCTCGTCGGTGGGGTAGAACTGCGACTCTTTGATTTCGAATCCTTTATTAAACTTACCATAGATATCCACGGTTTGTTTCTGGTCAAAATAGAGACGGTAAGCTACAAGCTCAGACTCCATAGCTGGGCCATGGTGATGCATTTGGTTGTAAATGTTGCTTGTGCCGGGAATGGTCACTGAATGTACAGGAACATGTTTTCCTCGTTTGTCGCTAACCAACATTTCGGCATACACGCGCGGTTCGTAAGTTTTTGTACTTTTCGCGTTGGAGAGATGAATGGTTACTCTCTTTTTGCTTTTTGCCGGCAGGTTGACTACAAAGGCCAGCTCGTCGGGTTGACGATCATTGTTGAGATCGTCAAGCTGTGACGGTATCTCGGTAGTGCCATCCATGACCGTGACCGATTTGATACGGAATCCGGTTGATAGTTTATTCAGCTGAATAACAACCGGTTCGTCTGTTTTGGATTGATTCCAGTGGTTGCTAACTTCTACCGTAATCGTTTTTTGTTCACTCTTTTGTGCAAATACCGCTACCGAACACCCGCAAAGGAGTATCAATAGAGGAAGAAAATTCTTTTTCATGGTTTCAAATCGTTTGATAATGCCCCAAAGGTAATCTAAAAAGAAACAGGCAGCCTTATTTGTTTTGATTGAAAGACTGCCTGCTTTGCTTTATTTGAAGCTTGCTTTTACTTGAAGTTCAACTGTATTCCTTTAGAATTCAGTTGTTTGTATGGTTTACCGTCTACAGTAATGTTCTTCGAACTCTTGATCTGCAGTGCCGGACCGCCCTTCTTTGTCTCGATGAGGATGTTTTCCAGGATTACATTATTGGCTTGGCTGATAACAACTCCTTCGGCGGCATCGGTGATAACCACCTCTTTTACAGTAACGTTTTCAATAGGCATTTCGGGTAGTCCGTTGAAGAACATCGCTCGACCTGCCCCTTTGCAATTGATTTTCGATATGTGGATGTTACGGAAAGCAGGTGTTTCTACAGTCACAGGAGGCATGTCGTTCTTTGTGTTTGCTATACGGTCTTCCTCGGTCTCTTCGCCAGGACCTTTGCCACCATAGAATAGGTCGAAAAGCAGAGGCTCGTTGGGGATATTGATCATGTTGATGTTTTCGATGTATATGTTTTCGACTACCCCACCTCGTCCGCGGGTGCTCTTGAAGCGCAAGCCAACATCGGTTCCCATAAAGGTACAGTCGGCTACGTAAACGTTTTTCACGCCACCCGACATCTCGCTGCCTACCACGAAACCTCCGTGACCATGTAGCACCTGATTGTTTTTAACGATTACGTTTTGGCAAGGCTCTTCACGTCGGCGTCCATCCTCATCTTTACCCGATTTAATGCAGATAGCATCATCGCCTGCATCGAATATGGAATTAATGATCAGTGCATTTTTGCACGATTCCAGATCGAGCGCATCTCCATTTTGAGAATACCACGGGTTGAATACCTTGACATTATTGATGGTGATATCTTCACAAGAAAGCGGATGCAAACACCAGCTGGGTGAGTTTTTAAACGTTACCCCTTCAAGTAGTACCCGCTTGCTTTTTACAATGCTGAGCAAAACGGGGCGTAACCAAGGACGAATTTCATTCCATTCGGCATCGGTGTTAATGCCTTCGGGCACATTGAAGTTCTTGCAAGCCATAGCTCCTTTTAAAGAACCGGCTGTGGGATACCATATTTTACCGGGTTTATCGGTAACACCACCGCTTTTGAGTAGTTTGCTCCATTGGTTGGCTGTCATTTTCTCCTTCTTAACCGGACGCCAACTGTCGCCTGCTCCATCAAACACGCCATAGCCCGTAATGGCAATGTTCTCTGCTCCACGCGCCCAAATAGGCGATTGGCAGCGACGTGTTTCCAACCCTTCAAATGAGGTCTCTATAATGGGGTATGCTTCAAAATCATCTGTAAAAAGCACCAAGGAATTCTTTTGCAAGTGCAGGTTGACGTTACTCAACAACTCAATGGGGCCCGTTAGCCACAACCCTTCGGGGATGATTACGTGTCCGCCACCTTTGGCGTTGACTGCCTTGATTGCGTCGTTAATGGCTTTTGTATTCAAGGCTTTTCCACCCTTTTTTGCTCCGAAAGCAACAATACTCACCTCGTAGTTGGGAAATGAAGGTTGTACCACCTTGGGCATGTCGAAAGGTAGATTGTCATAGATACTGTTATCAATAGTACTGCCATACTGGGCACAAACCTTTCCGGTTCCCAAAAACAAGGTCAGCGAGATCGCCAAAAACAAGAGGCTCTTTTTTGTCAATGTGTTCATTGGATATGAAAATTTGTTTAACTTGTCAATCGTTATTTTATTGAGTGCAAATATATAAGTGATAATGCATTATGATGTGGACTAATTGTTAGTTTACGTGTAATATTTGTGATTTTCGGCTTTTCCTTCGCTGTTTTTGATGCTGTTATCCAATAAATCCCTATCTTTGCAACCTAATTTAACTAATTAAAAGGTATGAGTTACAATTTGCTGAAAGGAAAGAGAGGTATTATCTTCGGTGCGCTTAACGAACAATCCATTGCTTGGAAAGTAGCAGAAAGAGCAGTAGAAGAGGGTGCAACGATCACACTATCAAATACGCCAATTGCTGTTCGCATGGGCGAAGTAGATGCCTTGGCTCAAAAGTTGAATTGCCAAGTTATCCCAGCCGACGCTACCAGTGTTGAAGATTTGGAGAACGTATTTAAAAGCTCCATGGAGATCTTGGGAGGACAGGTGGATTTCGTGCTCCACTCCATTGGTATGTCGCCTAACGTACGCAAGAAACGTACGTATGACGATCTTGATTATGATATGTTGGATAAAACATTGGATATTTCTGCTGTTTCTTTCCATAAAATGATTCAGGTGGCTAAAAAGTCAAATGCGATCGCTGAATATGGTTCAATCATGGCTTTAAGCTATGTGGCTGCACAGCGTACGTTTTTTGGTTATAACGATATGGCCGATGCTAAAGCTTTGCTCGAGTCTATCGCTCGGAGCTTCGGATATATCTATGGACGCGAACATAGTGTGCGCGTAAATACGATTTCACAGTCGCCTACCATGACTACTGCCGGATCGGGAGTGAAGGGGATGGATAAGCTGTTTGACTTCGCTGACCGCATGGCACCACTTGGAAATGCTTCGGCCGATGAGTGCGCCGATTATTGTATTGTGATGTTCTCTGACCTTACTCGTAAGGTAACTATGCAGAATCTTTATCACGATGGTGGCTTCTCAAGTGTAGGTATGAGCCTTCGTGCGATGGCTACGTATGAGAAAGGTCTGGAAGACTATATGGACGAAAACGGAAACATCATCTACGGATAATTTATTCGAATGAAAGAACTGAAACCTCTTTTTCTCCTTTTCATGTGTATGCTCTTCGTCTCCTGTTGGATGAGTACTGACAAGGGTGTAGAGCATCAGAAGGAAGAGGACGTTTCAGTTCTTCGCTACGACAAGCTGTTGAACGAATATGTGCGTTCCAACAGCTTTTCTGCCTTGCAGAAAATGAACATGGAGTATCGGCAACCTACCAAAATATTGATTGAAGATGTACTCTCTATTGGTCAAGTGGGTGATGATACCATCTCACAGAAGCTGAAAACGTTTTATTCAGATACTACTTTGCTTCGGTTAATGAATGATGTGGATGAGCGTTTTCCGAATCTTGATCGCCTTGAAGAAGGGTTGACCAAAGGATTCAAGAAACTTATCAAAGAGGTACCAAGTATGCGGGTGCCTATTATCTATACGCAGGTTTCGGCACTCAATGAGTCTATCGTGCTTACTGATAGTTTATTGGGCATTAGTCTCGATAAGTATATGGGCGAGGATTATCCGCTTTACAAACGATTCTATTACGATTACCAACGTCGCACCATGCGTCCGGATCGAATTCTTACGGATTGTTTTCTCTTTTATTTAATGGGGCAATACCCTTTCCCGTCTGAAGACAGGATTAGTCTGATCAATGTCATGCTGCACTACGGAAAAATCAATTACGTTGTTCAGCAAATACTTGGTAAACGTTCGGTTTACGAAGTGCTGGGTTATTCGAAAGCGGAACAACAATGGTGCAGTTCCAATGATAAACGTGTTTGGGAATACATGGTTAGCAATGGTCATCTTTATGCCAGCGACCCCATGCTCATACGACAATACATGAAGCCGTCTCCTGTTACTGTTTTCTTTGGCGAAGGTGCTCCTCCACTTATTGGTACGTGGCTCGGAGCGCGCATCATCTCCGAATACATGAAACATCACAAACAGGTTTCGTTGCAACAGTTGCTCGATATGACTGACTATAAATTAATACTCGAAGAGTCGAATTATTTAGATTAATACATTCAACGTGGAAACAGCCCTATACCTCATTCCTGTAACGCTTGGCGATACAACGATAGAGTCAGTCCTGCCTTCTTATAATAAAGAAGTTGTTCTGGCTATCCGACATTTTATTGTCGAAGATATTCGTTCGGCTCGTCGCTTTCTTAAAAAAGTAGATCGTGAGATTGATATTGACACTCTTACGTTTTATCCACTCAATAAACATACTTCGCCCGAAGAAATATCCGGGTATTTGACACCCTTGCTAAATGGAGAGTCGATGGGAGTGCTTTCAGAAGCCGGTTGTCCGGCTGTGGCCGATCCGGGTGCAGATGTTGTAGCTATTGCTCAGCGTAAAGACCTGAAGGTTGTTCCGTTGGTTGGCCCTTCGTCCATTATTCTCTCGGTCATGGGGTCGGGGTTCAATGGTCAAAGCTTTGCTTTCCACGGCTACCTCCCTATTGAACCGACCGACCGTGCCAAGCGATTAAAGATACTCGAACAGCGTGTCTATGCCGAGCATCAAACGCAGCTGTTTATAGAAACACCTTATCGCAACAATAAGATGGTTGATGACATTCTCCTAAATTGTCGACCACAAACGAAACTTTGCATTGCCGCCAATATAACTTGTGAGGGCGAGTATATTAAAACTCGCACGGTAAAGGAGTGGCAGGGAAAAGTTCCCGACCTATCTAAGATACCTTGTATCTTTCTCTTATATCAATAATCGATTTTAAATGTTCGTACTCTTTCTCAAAGCACTCGCCGAAGAAATTTCTGTTTAAGTTCTGCTCTATCTGTTGAAATCCCCATAGTTTTCCTTCTTTAAAATGAGGAGAACACAAGATGGAATCATCATCTATTTCAAGCAGAAAGAGGTAAACAAGCCGATTGGTTAACTTATTCTCAAAGTGATAAAAGGCGTTGAATGTTGGGTGTAGTCCTTCTACATCCGGGAAGGTCTGTTTCACTACACGTTTTACTGCGCTAGCAAGGGTTTCGTTAAAGTGAAGGTAGCACTCCATCGGATAGTCTACCCTGTCTCGGTCCAAAGAGCATTTTTTGGAACGGTTGCAGAGAAAAACCCTTCCTTTTACAGAAATGGCTATTCGAATCACCGGGTTGATATAGGTGTTCTTGTAGCTTAATGCTTCGACGGCCAAACTTTTCCCAATTACGTTTCCTTTGGTATCAACAACCGGAACATATTCCACATGCGACATTAATTTATTAAAATAGCGAATGCCAATCTGATTTAAGATAATGGCCAAAATAAATACAGTCGGAGGTAGGTATTTGTAGAAAATCGCTGTCGCCTCTTTAGTTAGCTGCCCCTCACTATATAAAATACCTATGCTAATCACAATAAAGTGTATGACACCCAATATCAATGCAAATCGTGCTGCTACAATCGACGACTCGGCTCCTTGGGTGAAAAAGCGACGGGTGCACGAGGTTTTCTTTGTTATGAAATAGTTGATAAAACGGCGCTTATGTTGAAAGAGTATCATCATAGGAATAAAGATACTCACCTCCAGGGTTAATGGTAACGCTCGTGGAGGAATATAGCTCCCAGAAATAAATGTAGCCAAAGTTAATAATGTCAATATCACTGTTGAAAGGTAGAGAATGAAATTGGGGATTTTAATAGGTTGATAACTTACGTTGTAAATAGAGTATACAACGCCAACAATTGTACCAATATAAATCGCTACGTCTTGCGTTATAAATTCACTTAATAAGATAGCAATAATAACAGGGATAAAACCCAATGACATATTAAATGAAGAAGATAGCACTCCTTTAGATTTCATATTCAATTCTATTGTATTTTGTCTGTTTCTAATAAACAAAACAAAGTTCATTTTGGTTTTGAATACTCAGTCTTTTTATTTAAACGTTTGTTTGTCAGCGTGATAGGATGATCGAACCAACGGTCCACTTTCAACATGCATAAAGCCTTTCTCTAAAGCCGTTTGCCGATAATTGTCGAACTGTTCGGGGGTAATATAAGCGATAACAGGGTAATGGCGATGAGTCGGTTGTAGGTATTGTCCGATCGTTAACGTTTTACAACCTACCTGGCGTAAATCATCCATCAATGCTTCCACTTCGGCTATTGTCTCGCCCAATCCCACCATGATTCCACTTTTAGCTACTATGCCACTTTGAGCAATACGGGCGATAACGCTTAGACTTGTCTCATAATGAGCTGCACTGCGTATAATGGGGCTGATGCGACGTACCGTTTCCATGTTGTGTGATATGATTTCCGGTTTGGATTGAATGATCTGATCGATCAATGCCGGCTCTCCTTGAAAGTCGGGGATTAACACCTCCACGGTTGTTTGGGGATTGATGCGCTTCACTTCTGCGATGGTGCGCGCCCAATGTCCGGCACCCAAGTCGGGCAGATCATCCCTGTCTACCGACGTGATTACGGCATGAGATAGCTTCATCAGTGCAATGGATTCGGCTACATGTGTAGGCTCGTTCTCATCCAAGGGCAACGGCCGCCCCGTTTTAGTGTTACAGAACTTACAGCTACGAGTGCATACTTCACCGGCTATCATAAACGTGGCTGTTCCTCGTCCCCAGCATTCGCTGCGATTGGGGCATAGCCCACTGCTGCATATCGTATGCAGGCAGTGAGACTCGACAATACGCTTTGTTTCGGTGTATCGCTCATTGGCACCAATACGTATCTTCAGCCACTCGGGCTTGCGCACTCTATCGACCATTAAGGTGTGAATTGAAGAAGTTAGTTAATTTCGTGTACAAATGCTGACGCGTATTTCCGCCATAGATACCGTGGTTACGGTTGGTGTAGATCTGCATGTCGAATTGTTTTCCCAATTGTACCAAGTGCTCGGCATACTCGGTGACATTTTGAAAGTGTACATTATCGTCGGCCATGCCGTGTACTAAGAGTAGGTTACCTTCTAATTTGTCGGCCCGTGTAAATGCAGAAGTAGCCTTATAGCCTTCAGTGTTCTCTTTTGGAGTACGCATAAAACGTTCGGTATAAATAGTGTCATAGAATCTGAAGTCGGTCGGTGCCGCTACAGCCACACCGGCTTTGAACACAGGTGTACCTTCGCTCATGCTCATTAGGGTTGTATATCCACCATAGCTCCATCCCCAAATGCCGATGCGGGTTTTGTCTACGTAGGGTAAGCTGCCTAGGTGTTGAGCGGCATAGACTTGGTCTTTTGCTTCTTTTACCCCTAAATTGAGGTAGGTCGATTTTTGGAACTCACTTCCTCGTCCACCGGTGCCCCTTCCGTCAACACAAACAACGATGTAGTCCTGGCTTGCCATGTACGTTTCCCATGTGATGCCAAAACGGTCGACTACCTCTTGTGATCCGGGACCACTATATTGGTACATCAATACCGGATATTTCTTAGAGGAAGAGAACGCAGTTGGCTTCATCATCCATCCGTTCAGTTCTATCCCATCCGGTGTTTTGAACGTGAAGAACTCCTTCTGCGGTATGCCCATTCCAGCTAAGGTTTGTTTCAGTTCATCGTTTGTTACCAGCGTTTGCAATACCTTTCCCGTATTGTCATTGAGCGTAATCAGTGTCGGTGTGTTCAAGTTCGAATACGTATTGATGTAGTATTTCATCGTTGGACTGAATAGCGCCTTATTTGTTCCTACCTGCTGAGAAAGTTTGATTCTTTTCCCCTTGCGGTCTGTTTTATAAATAGCTTCACGCATTGGGCTCTCCTCGTTGCTAGTGTAGTAAAATGCATCTTCGGTAGCATTATATCCCAAGAATTGCTTCACTTCAAAGCTTCCGCTTGTCACCTTTTTTACCAGATTTCCATTCATGCTGTACCAGTATAAATGCGGATATCCGTCTTTGTCACTGATGTAGCTGAAGTTATCGGGGTAGAATCGGATATTATCCAAAACGTTTTCGTTAATGTAATAGGGGCTTTCGTCACGCAGTGCCAGTTTGCTGACTGTCGATCGAGGGTCGGCAAAATACATGTCGAAGCGATTCTGATGACGGTTGAGCGTCAAAATAGCAAGTTTGTTGGGGTCATTGGTGAAACGAATGCGAGGGATGTATCCATCGCCATCAACGGGTACTTTGATAGTGCGTGTTACTTTTGATTTAATGTCAAATGTACGCACCTCTACCTTTGAGTTCGAATAACCTGCTTTGGGGTATTTATACGTGTACTCTCCCGGATAGTCTTGTAAAGCATCTATGCGTGGTGCTTCACCTGCAAAGAGAGGAAAACTGTACGAGGGTACTTCGGATTCGTCAAAGCGAACAAAGGCAAGCATGGTGTTATCGGCGCTAAACTCTAACGCACGGTTGTAACCAAATTCCTCTTCATATACCCAATCGGGTATTCCATTGATAATGGCATTCTGTTTACCGTCTTCGGTTACTTGACTTTCGCTGCTGCCATAGAGCAGTTTGACCAGAAAAATATTGTTGTCGCGTACGAAAGCAACTAAGTTGCCATCAGGCGAAAATACAGGCACCTGCTGAGGACCTCCATCCGACAAGCGCTCGAGGATGTTGTTTGACATTGCTCCCGCCTCATTGCGTTTGAGAGGGTACAGATAGTGCACAGCCTTATAAGAATGACGATAAATGGGCGTCGTCTCAGTCGCAATGAGCAGTTTGCTGCCATCGGGTGAGAATTGATAGCTGTCAAAATGCTTCAGATTACACTCACGCGCCTTTGTTACATCAAAGAGGACCTCTACTGGCTTTCCCGTTTTAAACGCATATTTTGTTATCTGTGTTCCTTCAGCGTTCATTTGCGTATAATGCTCTCCATCGGCCATCGGCACTACATTGCGAATACCTTGCGGACGAAACCGACCGGATACTATGTCTTTTAGTTCGAGTGTTTGCTTCGCTTGTGCCATAGCCATCAAGCAAGCCATAAAGAGTACCAACATCAGTGTTATCTTTCTCATAATTCGTCCTTTGAGTTTTTAGTTTTCGGGTTGAAGCGCAAAGTTAACAATAAAGTAAGAGACGAACAAGGGAGAGTGTTATTTTCTGCCATTCGCACCTTATACTTCCTATTTCGTTGTTAGTCTTAAATATTGTTAATCACCCATTCGTTTGTGGTTGTTTCTTGTTATTATATAATCAGCCTAGAATCGTTTCCAGATTTCATGTTGATGCTGGCTTGATTATCGATGTGAAAACATAGATTTATGAATAGTACCATAATGTAGAAGGAGAAAAAGAGATGAATTCGAAAAGAAAAGATTTGTTGTATGCCACCTTTTTTTTGATAGCTGTTGTGCTCACATTTATACTGGGAGAACTTGATGCGTTTTTTCTGACATCATGGCGTGATCTTATACCGAGCATCTTGGCGCTGTTTATTGTGGCTGATTTTCTGAGAAGTTCGGTTATGCGTATTCGCCGGATGTCATCTGAGAAAGAGGGAGTGAGTTGGTCTACCTGCATTGCTCTTTTTATTTTCAGTCTACTTTTCTTCGGTGATCTGTTTTTTATAGGAAATTTTATCTTTGCACAATTTAGATAAAAGTAAGTTATTGAATACGTTGACAAGAAGGAGTGTAAAGCTATGGGTAAAAAAGAATCTTCAACAAAAAGCTTCGTTCTGCGAGTTGATCCCGAGACGATGGATGCTATTGAGAAATGGGCAGCCGAAGAGTTTCGTAGTATCAATGGTCAGCTCCAATGGATGATAGACGAATCACTGAGAAAGAATGACCGATTAATGAAGTCAAGAAACGTTAAGTCGGAAACAGAGTCAAAAGACGCAAACGAAACCCAATAGACTGGCTCTAGGGTTTGTTTGCCCCATTGAGTTATTTGCTTAACCTCGTTAAAGTGTATGCAACCCGATACTAAAAAAGAAGAGCTCCAACACGGATAAAGGTGTTGGAGCTCTCTTTATTTAGACACTAGTAATGTGGTTTACTTTGTTTCTTCCAGCGTACAAATGCTTACGCGATTCCAGTCTGGTTCAGAAAATACATCGCCTACACCCATGCCTTTGGCGGCGATACGATCTGAAGAGATTTTGTATTTGCTAACCAAAGAGTTTTTCACTACATCGGCACGTAGTTGAGCAATCTTCGCATTGATTTCAGCGCCACCTTCGGGTGAAGCATAACCTTTAATCACTACCTTAGAAGAAGGATTGTTCTTCATGTAAGTTGCAATACGCTCTACATTTGGCAGTTGTGAAACATCAATAGTCGACTTACCTTGACGGAAAGTAATTACTGACTCCAAAGCTTGAGTGGTTGTAGTTACTGTAGCAGGTTTCTGGTTACGACAATTGTTCAACTCAGTTTCTAACTGGTTGATTTTGTTGTTAGCAGCATCCAATGAGTTTTGTGCGTTTTTCGCATCTCTTTGAGCTTGCGTGCGCAAATCATTGATTTTACCGTTCAAACCGTCTAGTTCAGCTTGGCTGTAAGGTCTAGCCAGAGTCATGTGATGCTTGCCATTGCTACCTTTAAAGTGGTAGATTAAACCGGCAGTCAACTCTACAGCTGCATTGTTAGCATTGTAGCGACAACCTGTGTTCGCATTACCTTCCAAGTTATAAACCAAAGCAGGTTTCACTGCAATAGTCCATGCCTTTTCTTCGCCCAAGTTAAAGTTAAAATTCAAACCCACTTTGCTTGACAGGTCGTTAGTGTCACCTGCACCGACTACATATGAATGCAACCAACCAACTCCTCCCACTGCTTCAATTTCGAACAAACGAGGAGTGCCTTTATAACCGGCAAACAGATTGTTTAAATTTACTTTACCAAGCAAGCTTACATTTGAATGATCAAATGCAGTAAGGCTTGAGCTTGTGTTCACAGACCACATACCTTCAAGACCAAATCCGAAGATAGGGGTTAACTGTTTGTTTAACTCAACTCCAACAGTAGGGCGCATGTTTTTGAAAAATACGCTGTGTGTCAATGGAGTTATTCCACCGGCGTTAACACCAACAGACCAATTGTCTGTTAATTTACTGCCTTGCAATAAGTTTTGAGCACTTGCCACCAATGTGAAAGCACTTAATGCCACTAAAAAAATACTCTTCTTCATGTTTAAAAATTTATTTATTTATAAGCGGCGGCAAAGATACGGCTTTATTTATAGATAGTTGTATTTTATACAACTTTTTTCGTTTTTCACTTTGTTAAATGTGAATTCCATACTCATGTTTCACTTCACTCATAACAAAAGTGCTTTCCAAGGACCCAAGGCTGTCGATGGTACCTAATACATTAAGAATGAACTCCTGATAGTATTTCATATCCGGAGCATGGATCTTTAACAGATAGTCATATCCTCCCGATATGTTGTAACACTCGGTTACTTCAGGAATATTTTGTATAATCTGTGTAAACTCGGCTGCAATGTCTCGATTTAATCTTCTAAGCTTTACGCTACAGAATACGACAAAGCCTTGGTTTAGCTTCTCGGCATCTAACACTGCGATGTATTTTTTTATGTACCCATTGTTCTCGAGTCGTTTAAGGCGCTCAAATACTGGAGTTGATGATAGGTTGACTCTCGCAGCCAGCTCTTTTGTAGTGAGCCGGGCACTCTCTTGCAATATACGGAGAATCTGCAGGTCTGTTTTGTCTAAAGCGTCCATGGAATAATATTCTGTTTAAAGGTATCTTTTAACGGTTGATTTGTTGAAATACTCTATATTAACGTGCAAATATAGTGATATTTTCTGTATTTATAGAATTTCTTGTTTGATATTGCTGTAATCAATAGCTTTGCAAGAAAATAAATCAAGAAAATCATTCAACTTAATACGTATACGATTATGGCAACAAAGAACTTACATTTCGAAACCTTACAACTTCACGTGGGACAAGAAACTCCAGATTCAGCAACAGATGCTCGTGCAGTTCCTATTTATCAAACTGCTTCCTACGTGTTCCACAACTCAGCTCATGCGGCAGCTCGTTTTGGTTTGCAAGATCCGGGAAACATCTATGGACGTTTGACCAATTCAACGCAGGGTGTTTTTGAACAGCGCGTTGCTGCTCTCGAAGGTGGCGTAGCCGGATTGGCTGTAGCCTCAGGAGCCGCGGCCGTTACCTATGCCTTGGAGAACATTACCCGTGCCGGAGACCACATTGTAGCTGCCAAAACTATTTACGGCGGTACTTACAACCTATTGGCACATACGCTGCCCTCTTATGGAGTAACTACAACCTTTGTCGATCCCAGTGATTTATCTAATTTCGAGAAAGCCATTCAGGAAAACACAAAGGCGGTGTTTATTGAGACGTTAGGCAATCCACACTCTAATATCATCGATATAGAGGCTGTCGCTGCTATAGCCCATCGTCATCACATTCCCTTGATTATTGACAACACCTTTGGTACCCCATACCTCATCCGCCCCATTGAGCATGGAGCTGACATTGTGGTGCACTCTGCAACCAAATTTATTGGTGGGCATGGTTCTTCACTGGGAGGTGTCATTGTCGATTCAGGTAAGTTTGATTGGGTAGCCTCCGGTAAATTCCCTCAGTTAACCGAACCCGATCCAAGTTATCATGGTGTGCGCTTCGTTGATGCAGCAGGGCCGGCAGCTTATGCCATCCGCATTCGTGCTATTCTATTGCGCGATACCGGTGCTACAATTAGCCCATTCAACGCCTTTATTTTGCTGCAAGGATTAGAAACCCTCTCGCTACGCGTAGAACGTCATGTTTTCAATGCATTGAAAGTGGTTGAGTTTCTGAAAAATCATCCCAAAGTGAAGAGAGTCAATCACCCTTCATTGCCCAATCACCCCGACCACCTTTTGTATCAGCGGTATTTTCGTCATGGAGCCGGTTCTATCTTTACCTTCGAGGTAAAAGGCGAACAAGATGAGGCGCATCGTTTTATTGATAGTTTAGAGCTATTCTCTTTGTTGGCTAATGTGGCCGATGTAAAGTCGTTGGTTATTCATCCGGCTAGCACTACGCATTCCCAGCTCAGTGCAGAGCAGCTTACCGATCAAAAGATTTATCAAGGCACAGTGCGTCTGTCAATTGGTACGGAGCACATCGACGATTTGATTGCCGATTTGGGGCAAGCACTCGATAAAATCTGATTGTTTGCTTATCGTAACGTTGAGGTATAGGTGGTTAACTTTTCTCGTGCAGGTGCACTAGTATATGCTGGAGTATCTCTTGCTCTTGTTCGGGATGAAACCACTGTATCTCTTCGTCGCGTTTAAACCAAGTCATCTGCTTGCGCGAGTAGATGCGCGAGTTTTGTTTGATCTTCTCGATGGCGAAGGAGAGCTCCCAATTGCCGTCGAAATACTGAAATAGCTCTTTGTACCCTACAGTGTTGAGCGAGTTTAACTCCCGGTACGGATAAACCGAACGGGCCTCTTCGAGTAATCCCTCTTCGATCATGAGGTCTACCCGTTGGTTAATTCGGTCATACAGTTCAGCGCGATCTCTATTGAGTCCTATCTTTAGGATACGAAACGGACGCTCTTTCTTCTGTTGTGTACGAAATGAGGTATAGGTTTTGCCGGTCATATAGCAAATCTCTAAGGCATGAATGACCCGTTTGTGGTTTTTCAAATCAACGATTTTGTAATACTCGGGATCGAGCAGACGCAATTCGGCACACAACCGTTCAAGCCCTTCATCTTCATACCGCTTCATCATAGTTTCGCGGGTTTCAGCGTCGATGCTAGGAATGTCGTCAATGCCTTTACAAATGGCATCAATGTACATCATTGAGCCGCCTGTAAGTACAGCCACATCGTGTTGCGTAAATAGCTTTTCGAGAGTGCTCAGTGCCTCTTGTTCGTATTGTGCAGCGCTATAATAGTCGGTAAGCAAGAGTGTACCTACCAAGTGGTGGGGTACACGTTGAAGCTGTTCGGGCGTAGGTGCAGCTGTTCCTATTTTAAGATCGGTATACAGTTGCCGAGAGTCAGACGAGATAATGTCAGTGTTGAAATGCTCTGCCAAGCGCAGACTGAGTTCAGTCTTACCAACACCGGTAGGGCCTATAAGTACAATCAGCGTTTTTTGAGACATGAACGGAAGATTAATGGTTGATAACTAATAAATGAACGCTTGATTAGTAACAAGCTCTTGAAAAGAAACAAATGGTTAATGATGAGCATGCTGTACACAACACAATCACCATTAACCATTTACGATTTATCTTAAATTAGAATTTGTCCTCTTCAAATGAAGTGGCATCTGGAACAGATGCTCCACCATCGATGTCAAAACCTTCGGCATCAAAATCTTCTATATCGAAATCCTGGTCGCCATAAAAGTTTTCATCCAAGTCAAGCGACCCCGCTGTTACAGTCATCTCTTCAATGTCCATCAGCTGCTTGGGTGCATCGCCCTCTTTCTTAGTGCATTTAGCTTTTTTGATCTCCTTTCCGGTGATGATCTCAGAGAGTTCAAGAAAGAAACACCGCTCGGTGATGTAATCAAAAACGTAGATCAACTTTTGCTTCTCGTCTTCAACGAGTTCACTTATGTTAGTCTCTTTCATTACCCAGCTATCCATCTCCGGATTATCGTCCATCTCTTCGAGTGTGATCTCTTTTTCTTTTTCCCAATCGTCATCGCAGATAAAGAAAGAGGTCATTTGATCGTTGGTATAACCCACTGATTCTACTATTGCTTCATGGAAGTCATAAAATGTAGCTTCCGGATCAATCTGTATTTCTCTGACGAAATCATCCACCTCATCAGATATTATTGTAAATCTGTATATCATACAAAAAAGTTAATAATTCATGCGTTATTTTAAGATACCTCGTTCCGAGCTACGGATAAAGTTTACAATATAGTCTATTTCGGGACTTTTGTCGATCTCGTCTTCAACTTTATTTAGTGCATCCGATGTGTTGAGCCCCCCTTGATAAATAATGCGATAAGCATTGTGAATGTTTTCAATCACTTCGTTAGAGAATCCGCGACGACGCAGACCGATGATGTTGATGCCGCAATAGGCAATCGGTTCGCGTCCGGCAATGATGTAAGGAGGGATGTCCTTGCTGAAGCGACTTCCGCCTTGTATCATTACACCGCTTCCTACCTTGCAAAACTGGTGCATCAATACGGCAGCGCTAATAATGGCATGATCATCAATAATGATTTCACCTGCCATTTTAGTCGAGTTTCCAATGATACAACCGTTGCCAACAATGGCATCGTGAGCTACGTGTACCCCTTCCATCAGCAGGTTGTTATTCCCTATTACGGTTTTTCCTTTGGCAGCCGTACCGCGGTTGATGGTTACATTTTCGCGAATCAAGTTGTTGTCACCAATAATGGCAAAACTCTCTTCTCCTTTGAATTTCAAATCTTGCGGAATGGCTCCAATAACTGCACCCGGAAAAATGGTGTTGCCGTTTCCGATACGCGAACCGTACAGGATGCTGGCGTTGGGCATAATCTTATTGTTATTACCAATTACCACGTTCTTGTCAATAAAGACAAAGGGACCAATTTCTACATTTTCTCCAACAATAGCTTCAGGATCAATGTATGCTAGGGGACTTATCATATTTATTTGTTTTTTACTATTTGTGCCATAAACTCACACTCGCACACCAGCTTCTCGCCTACAAATGCATAGCCCTTCATGGTCGATATTCCTCGACGCATCGGAGCAATCATCTCTACGCGGAAAATTAAGGTGTCGCCTGGTACTACTTTCTGACGGAATTTGATGCCGTCAATCTTCATGAAGTAGGTTGAATAACATTCGGGTTCATCGACTGAGTTCAATACCAACAAACCACCCACTTGTGCCATGGCCTCTACTTGAAGCACACCCGGCATCACCGGTTCTTGAGGGAAGTGTCCTTGAAAGAAAGGCTCATTCACGGTTACACTCTTAATCCCCACAATGTAGTTGGCGCCTATCTCAATGACCTTGTCAACCAATTGGAACGGATAACGGTGTGGAAGCAGCTCACGAATGCGGTTCACATCCATAACTGGCTCGCGGTTGCAGTCGTAACAAGGAGCTTGTATTTCATGTTGGCGAATCTCTTTGCGCATCTGGCGAGCAAACTTGTTATTGATCGTGTGTCCGGGGCGTGTAGCAATGATACGGCCTTTAATCGGTTTACCAATCAACGCCAAGTCGCCAATAACGTCGAGCAGTTTATGGCGTGCACATTCATTAGCCCATACCAGCGGTTTATGATTAATATATCCCAATTGGGTAGCGTCCATGTGAGGTACACCCATCACATCGGCCAGCTTATCGTAGTTTTCTTGAGACATCTGACGTTCGTAAATAACGATCGCGTTGTCCAAATCCCCCCCCTTAATTAAACCTGCCGAGAGCAACGGTTCAATTTCGCGCACAAAGACAAACGTACGGCTGCCGGCTACCTCCTCTTTAAACTTGGTCATGTCTTCGAGCGTAGCAAACTGATTGGGGATGATGCTCGAATCGTAAGATACCAATACGTTTAGGCTAAAGCTCTCGTCGGGCAACACGATGATGCTCGAACCGGTCGCTTCGTCGCGGAACTCCGTTTTTGATTTGATTACGTAGAAATCTTTAACGGCATTTTGCTCTTCGATGCCTACTTTTTCTATCTCTTGTACATAATACAAGGCGCTACCGTCTAATATGGGAAATTCGGGGCCATTCACCTGTATCAAACAGTTGTCAATGCCCAATGCATATAAAGCAGCCATACCATGTTCAATGGTACTTACCTTTACTCCGTTGGCTGACAGTACTGTACCACGTGTAGTCTCTACCACATTGTTGGCTACAGCATCAATCGTGGGTTGCCCCTCTACATCAATGCGTTGAATCTTGTATCCATGATTCTCCGGAGCCGGATTAAATGTTACAGTCAGGTCAAGACCAGTGTGAAGACCTTTTCCTCTCAGTGAAAAGCTATCTTTCAGAGTTTGTTGTTTCAACATTGGTTACTTATTTAATTGTTGTTTTAATTCTTCTAATTCACGGCGCAAGCTGCGCACTTCATTTTGCATCTCGGGCAGACTTCTTTGGGCAATAGCTGATTTGAAATAGGGTTTCAACTCCATGGGCGGAGTTCCGATCAGCTGACTTCCAGGCTTAATATTACCCGGTACACCTGTTTGAGCGCCCAAGCTTACTTTATCGCCAATTTTAGAGTGTCCGGCAATACCCACTTGTCCTCCAAATACACACCATTCCCCAATTTTGGCCGAACCGGCAATACCCACTTGTGCGGCTATCACAGTGTGTGATCCTATTACTACATTGTGTGCCACTTGCACCAGATTATCCATCTTTGCACCACTGCGAACGATGGTTGCTCCCATAGTAGCACGGTCAATACAGCTGTTGGCTCCAATCTCTACATTGTCTTCAATGATGACAATGCCGATTTGTGGAATTTTCTCGTATCCATTGGGCGTAGACGCAAAGCCGAAGCCATCTGCACCAATCACGCACCCGGCATGGAGCACACAGTCGCTACCAATTCGGCAGCTTTGGTATATCGTTACGTTGGGATAGACAATGCTGTTGTTTCCCACTTTGACGTTTTCGCCAATGGTAACATGCGAATGTATAATTGTATTGTCTCCAATTTCTGCACCATCTTCAATGCAAGCGAATGGGCCTATGTAAACATTTTCTCCGATTTTTGCTGTTGAAGCAATGTAAGCCAATGAGTTGATTCCTGCTTTTTTAGGTTTACTCATTTCGTAAATGTTCATTAACTTGGCCAAGCTTTCGTATGCATTGTCAACTTTAATTAGAGTCGCCTTAATCTCCTGTTCGGGTATAAAGTCTTTGTTGACTAATACAATGGTCGATTGCGTTTTATAGATGTAAGACGTGTATTTTGGATTGGAAAGAAAAGAAATAGCTCCAGGCATTCCTTCCTCTATTTTTGCGAAAGTATGAACGGTTGCATTTTCGTCTCCGATAACATCCCCTTGGATGAATGCTGCAATTTGCTTAGCCGAGAACTCCATATATTACTCTATTTTTATTAGATGACTTTAATTCAAGAGACAAAGAACGGATTTTTTTTTTAGATATCCTTGTCTTTAATGAACATTTTGCACTTATCCATGCAAACCTAAGTAGCAGATATAATATTTTCTTACCATTTTCGAGAGCAAGGAAATGTTTAACATATCCGATGCTTCGGCAATGTTCTTTATAGTGCCGTCTTTGTAAATAATATCAATACGATCATCTGCCGGGTTATACATATTCTTTTCGATACTGGGGGTAGAGACAAAATAGCTCGCTTCGGAAAGGGGTATGTTCAGCTGTTTACTGATGTGCAAAGTTAACTCTTTTTTTCTTTCTGCGCTAAAGGGCTCAGTAGAAATTTCCACTTTGAACAGGTTACGATGGATCATGCCCAAACTTAGGGTAGAAAGTACCTTGTCGGTGTGCGTGCTCCAAACCTTCAGGGCAGTCCAGATGTCATTATCGTCGAGTAGAATGAAGTTTTCCAAACACTCGGGATTATTGTAAAAGGCCTCTTGATCGATGTTGTTGTATAAGAAAAATTTCAGTGCGGGCGAGGCAAACAGATCAACCCCTTTAGAAGCTAGCTCTTTGGCTCGTAGCAGGGTGCTGATGAGCATACGCTCGTAAGCCACCGATGATTTGTGCAAATACACCTGCCAGTACATCAATCGACGGGCCGTCAAGAAGTTTTCGATGGAGTAAATTCCTTTGGATTCAACCACCAAATGATCATCGGCTACATCGAGCATCTTGATGATGCGTGCCGAGCCAATGTTTCCTTCGATGACACCGGTGAAGAAGCTGTCACGACTCAGGTAATCGAGTCTGTCCATATCAAGTTGTCCGCTGACTAGCTGGTGGAGAAAACGTTTGGGATGCTCATCCTTGAATATCTGTATGGCCAACGTCAGCTTACCGTTCATCTCCTTATTCATCCGCTGCATGAGCATGATCGAGATCTCTTCGTGCGATACCCCCTTTACAATGGTGTTCTCAAGCACATGCGAGAAAGGGCCGTGCCCGATGTCGTGCAGCAGAATCGCTGCTTGCACTGCCTCGGCTTCGCTGTCGAAAATGAACTGTCCCTTCTGCACCAGTTGTTGAATGGCTTCACTCATCAGGTGGAATGCACCCAATGAGTGCTGAAACCGGGTGTGTTGCGCCCCCGGGTATACAACAGACGAAAGCCCCAGCTGCTTGATGCGGCTAAGGCGTTGCAGTAGGGGATGACGCACGATATCGTACATCAGCCCCTTGGGTATGTTGATGAACCCGAAAACCGGGTCATTGATAATCTTTCTTTTTCCGGGCATTATAAAATAGCTTTCAACTCTTCTGCCATCTGTGCTTGAACCTCTTGAGCCGCTGCACGGGCAGCGTTGGCGAAGTTCTCTGTATGATCCGCATAGATGATGCCGCGTGAGGAGTTCACAATCAGTCCGCAAGTACTGTTCATACCGTACTTGCAAACCTCTTCGAGCGAACCGCCCTGTGCACCTACGCCGGGAACCAATAGGAAGTGATGGGGAACAATCTTGCGAATGTCCTCGAACGCCCGACCTTGCGTTGCACCTACTACGTACATCATTTGCTCGTCTCCCGCCCATTCTTGCGACTTCCGCAGTACCTTTTCGAAGAGACGCTCTCCGTTTGCGTCTGCCGTTAGCTGAAAATCTTGCGAACCCTTATTGCTGGTTAGCGCCAGTAAAATAACCCACTTCTCGGGATAGATGAGAAAAGGCTTTACGCTGTCTTCGCCCATATAAGGCGCTACGGTAACCGAGTCAATGTTGAGCTCGTCGAAAAACGAACGGGCATACATCTCACTGGTGTTACCAATGTCGCCGCGCTTTGCATCGGCTATGATGAACTGATCGGGATATTGCGCTTTGATGTAGTTCACTGTTTTTTCAAAAGCAATCCACCCCTTTACGCCCTGACTTTCGTAGAAAGCCAAGTTGGGTTTGTAAGCGATGCAATAGTCGGCCGTAGCGTCAATGATCGCTTTGTTGAAAGCGAAGATGGGATCTTCCTCCTTGAGGAGGTGTTGGGGGATTTTCTTTATATCGGTGTCGAGACCCACACAGAGGAATGATTTCTTGCGTTTAATTTGCTCGAATAGTTGTTGCTTATTCATGACGTTAATGATAAAAAATGATGAATGGGTTACAGTTCGCTCTCTTTCAACCGTTCTGCGTTTTCGGCAATGGTCAATTTGTCTATGCACTCCTGAATGCTTCCTTCCATGAAAGCAGACAGATTATAGATAGTGTAGTTAATTCGGTGATCGGTGATGCGCCCTTGCGGATAATTATAGGTGCGTATTTTTGCCGAACGGTCTCCGGTCGACACCATAGTCTTGCGCTTAGAAGCAATATCGTCCAAGTATTTCTGATGCTCTTTGTCGTAAATGTACGAACGCAGGCGAGTCAAGGCACGGGCTTTGTTCTTGGGCTGATCGCGTGTTTCGGTACACTCAATCAATATCTCTTCGGATTCGCCCGTGTTCGGGTTCTTCCAAAGGTATCGCAAACGAACGCCCGACTCTACCTTATTCACATTCTGTCCACCTGCACCGCCCGAGCGGAAGGTGTCCCATTTAATTTCGCCTTCGTTGATCTCTACGTCAAATTCTTCGGCTTCGGGAAGCACGGCTACAGAAGAAGCCGAGGTGTGTACCCTGCCTTGGGTTTCGGTAGCCGGTACACGTTGCACCCGGTGCACGCCCGATTCGTATTTCAATGTACCATACACGTTATCGCCCGATACGGTGAAGATGACCTCTTTGTATCCGCCGGCTGTTCCTTCGTTGCTGCTCGATACCTCTACTTTCCAACCTTTCGACTCGCAATACTTCACGTACATGCGAAAGAGGTCGCCGGCAAAGATGGCTGCCTCGTCGCCACCCGTACCGCCACGTATCTCTACAATGGCGTTCTTGCCATCTTGCGGGTCGGTAGGTACGAGCATGATTTTTATTTCTTCTTCCAGATGGGGCAAGCGAGCCTGACAGAGGTTAAGTTCTTCGCGAGCCATGTCGCGCATCTCCTGATCGTTTTCGTTGGTGATGATGTCTTTGGCTTCATCAATGCCGCTGAGTACCTGAATGTACTCTTTGCGTGCCTTCATCAGGCTGTTCATCTCTTTGTACTCCTTGGTCAGCTTTACGTAACGTTTCTGATCGGCCAGTACCGAAGGGTCGGTAATGAGGGTCGATATCTCTTCGAAACGGGCTACAAGGCCTTCGAGTTTATCTAATAAACTATTATTGTCTGTCATATGATTAATATCTGAATTCTCCGAATTCGCTCTTGATAATCAACTCTTTCTTCTCGCTCGCTTCGATGCGACCCACGATTTGTGCGGGTATGCCGAATGCCTCGGAGATGGCAATTACCTCTGCAGCATGCTCGGGCGATAAATAAACCTCCAAGCGGTGTCCCATGTTGAATACCTTGTACATCTCAGCCCAATCCGTTCCGCTCTGTTCTTGAATGGTTTTGAATAGCGGAGGAACGGGGAAGAGGTTGTCTTTGATCACCCGCATATCACCAATAAAGTGTAGTATTTTGGTTTGCGCACCACCCGAACAGTGTACCATACCGTGTATTTCGGGGCGCAAGGCATCGAGTAGTTTCTTCACTACAGGTGCATAGGTGCGTGTTGCCGAGAGCACCAGCTTGCCGGCATTGAGGGGAGAGTTTTCTACCTCATCGGTGAGCTTGAGTGCGCCCGAGTAAACAAGCTCTTCAGGCACCGCTGCGTCGTAGCTTTCGGGGTATTTCGTAGCCAAGTATTTAGAGAATACATCGTGGCGAGCCGAGGTCAACCCGTTGCTGCCCATGCCACCGTTGTACTCTTTCTCATAGGTAGCTTGTCCGTAAGAGGCAAGACCTACAATCACGTCGCCCGGTTGTATGTTGGCATTGTCAATTACGTCGGCACGTTTCATGCGGCATGTCACGGTACTGTCTACAATGATGGTGCGCACCAAGTCGCCCACATCGGCTGTTTCGCCGCCGGTAGCATATACGCCCACGCCCATTTCGCGCAATTCGTTCAGCAGTTCGTCTGTTCCATTGATAATGGCCGAGATAACCTCGCCTGGGATGAGGAGTTTGTTGCGTCCGATGGTCGATGATACCAAGATGTTATCTACCGCACCTACGCAAAGCAAGTCGTCGATATTCATAATCAGGGCGTCTTGTGCAATGCCTTTCCACACCGATAGGTCACCGGTCTCTTTCCAGTACATGTAGGCCAGCGACGATTTTGTTCCTGCTCCGTCGGCATGCATAATGTTGCAATACTCCGGGTCACCACCCAGTATGTCGGGAATGATTTTGCAAAATGCTTGTGGGAAGATGCCTTTATCTATGTTCTTGATGGCATTGTGCACATCTTCTTTCGACGCGCTTACGCCACGCATCATGTATCGTTGATTGCTCATGAGTTAATTAGATGAATTATGTATATACAGGCGCAAAAGTACTGCTTTTTTTTCGTATCGGCAACAAAAAAAATTAGAACTTCACCTCAGGCGCTTGCTCGCTGCCTTCTGCCGCTTCGAAGTAAGCACGCTTCTCGAAACCGAACGCGGAAGCAAAAATGCTCTTAGGGAAACGACGGATGCCGACGTTGTAAGCCTGTGCCGCATCATTGAAGTTTTTGCGCGCTACATTGATTCTGTTCTCGGTTCCTTCAAGCTGGGCTTGCAATTCCAAGAAGTTCTGATTGGCTTTCAACTCGGGATAGTTTTCGGTGATGGCAAGCAGTTTGCCCAATGCTTGTGTAACGGCTCCTTGTGCCTTCTGATATTCGGCCAGCTTCTCGGGTGTAAGGTCGGCAGCATCTACCTTGATTTGCGTAGCTTGACTGCGTGCTTGTATCACTCCTTCGAGTGTCTCTTTTTCGTGTGTGGCATATCCTTTAACGGTGTTTACCAGATTCGGAATGAGGTCGGCACGGCGTTGATACTGTGTCTCGACATTGGCCCATTGGCCGCTTACGTTTTCGTCCATGGTTACCAAACCGTTGTATGTGCCAATGGCTGAGATTACAATGATTGCCACTACGGCAAGAATAGCAAGGAGAGTAATGACTGATTTCTTCATTTTATTCGTTTTTTTGATGATTTTCTTATATTATAATTAAAAGCGCGAACCGGCTCCACCGCCTCCACCCATTCCGCCACCGAAGCTTCCGCCGCTAAAGCCACCACCGCCACGGCTTCCTCCGCCTCCGAAACCGCCAAAGCCTCCAATGATAGGACCTCCACCACCACCGCCACGTCCGCGGTAGTCTTCATCGTAGGTCTGTTGACGACGCACAAGGGTGTGTCCACAATTTCGACATGTATACACCACGTCTTCTGTTTTAACTCCGTTTTGTTTAGAGATCAGGGTGCTTCCGCTGCGTTGCAGCTCATGTTTGCCACATTTGGGGCAACGGCTGGCTCTGCGCACAGCCAACATGCTGATGATGCCGGCTATGCCAATGAATCCGATGAGCGCAAATACAATCAACCCCAAGGGGTTCCCTTGACCTTCGGTGGGGGTGTCGTTTACCATAGTTCCGTCTAAGCGGCCACAAACGGCACGAACACCGGCTACCATGCCGTTGTTCCAATCGCCCTCTTTCAGGTAAGGAATCATGTATTGGGTTTGTATCCGCTTACAGATGGCATCGGGTAGGTCGCCCTCCAAGCCGTAACCGGTATAGAATTGTACGCATCGCTGGTCTGTAACAAGCAAGATGACTAATCCGTTGTTCTTCCCTTTCTTGCCTACGCCCCACTGATTAAGCAGTTGGTGGGCGAAGTCGAAGCAGTCTGCCTCGCCAATGCTGGGCACTACCGCCACTACGGTTTCAATGCCCGTTTGCTGTTCGAGCGCATAGAGCATGCTGTCTATTCGGGCAACAGCTTCGCCCGATAGAATTCCGGCAGGATTGCAGGCGTACTGCATTTTGTTCTGCAGGTGTACCTTGGGTATGTTGTCTACCGTGTATACCTTTTCTTGTGCCTGTGATGGCGGAGAAAAGAGGGTGAAGAAAAGGATGAATGCAAGTATCTGTTTCATACAACATTGTTTTTATAGATACAAAGGTAGGGCTTTTTTTGAACTTAATGGAGGTATCGTCCCACGAAAGTACGTACTCTATCCGTATATTCCGCTTTGTTTTCTTGATAAGAGAGGGCATGGGCCGCTCCGGGAACAATCCACAACTCCTTCTCTCCCGGTTTGGCTTCGTAGAGCGGATACACCATCCAAGTGGGCACGTAGGTGTCTTTATCACCGTGAATGAAGAACATAGGCAATCGGCACTTGGCTACTTGATTAAGTGCTGAGGCTTCACTGAAGCTCCAACCATACTTCTGGCGGCACAAGAGGCTGGTAGTATACATCAACGGGAAAGGAGGGAGGTGATGCTTGGTTTTGAGTTCGTTTGCAAACTCGTCCCAAACACTGGTGTAGCCACAATCTTCGACAAAGCATTTCACAAAGTCGGGTTGCTCTTCGCCCGATACCATCATGGTAGTGGCAGCTCCCATCGAGATGCCGTGTACCACCATTTGCGTGCTGTCTCCATAGAGCCCTTGGGCGAGGTTCATCCATTGCATCACATCAAGACGATCCTTCCAGCCCATCTGTATGGCATCCCCTTCGCTGTCACCGTGGTGTTGCAGGTCGGGCAGTAGTACATTGAATTGCAGGTCGCGGTTGTAAAGGTAGCCAATCATGAACATGCGGATGGCATTGTCGGTATAGCCATGCACGATGACGGCTGTTTGGCTGGTTGGGCGTGGCGCCCGAATGTAGTAAGCGTGTAGCTGAACGCCTTGAGGATTGGTGATAAAGGTGTCGCGCAAAGCATCTTCTTTGCGAAGGCTATCTACCCAAGCCTCTAAAAAAGGGTACTCTTTGTACATATAAGGATACGAATCGGCCTCTTTCGAGAGCAGGGTCTCGTTGGGACAGAGCGAGTAGTTCAACATATAGAAACTGCCCCAAACCGTAGCGCCTATCAGTAGCAACACCATGGCAATGCTGCCATAAACAACTCTCTTTTTCATCGTTCAGTTCCTTATTTATTCCATATTTCCCATCCGGCAAAGGCTTGCAACAGTAGCATCTCTAAACCGTTCTTGCTCACCGCACCTTGCTCTTCGCCTTTTTTCATGAAGAGTGTGGTGTTCGGATTATATAACAAGTCATAGAGCAAATGGTTTGGCGTAAGGTATTCATAAGGAATGTTGGGGCAAAAATCGACCTTGGGATACATTCCTACCGGGGTGCAATTAACAATGACCGTGTGCTCGGCCATGATCTCGGGGGTTAGCTCCTCATAAATTATCGCGCCTTGATCGTGCGTGCGCGATACGAAAGTGCTTTCGATACCTAATTGCTTTAAGCCATGAAACACGGCTTTTGATGCACCGCCTGTGCCCAAAATCAGTGCTCGCTTATGGTGAGGCAACAAGAGTGGCTGTATGGACTGTGTGAACCCGATAATGTCGGAGTTGTAACCCACTAATTTTATTTTACCCTTCTGACGTATGATTTTGATGACGTTCACTGCGCCTATCTTGGCCGCATCGGGGTCGAGCGAGTCTAGGTAAGGAATCACCTGCTCTTTGTATGGGATGGTTACATTGAGGCCGCACAGGTTTGGATGATCGTTGACTATCGCCTTGAACAGATTGATATCAGCAATTTCGAAGTTGACATATTCTGCATCAATGTGCTCCGAACGAAATTTCTCGTTAAAGTAACCGATAGAGAAGGAGTGCTTCAGGGGATAGCCAATTAAGCCGTACATTTGCATAGTGTGGTGTCATTAAGTTCATTTGGTAGCAGTATAAAGCGTGCAGATGCCAAAGGTTAGTCGTCGAAACTGAACTTGGCTAAAGCCTGCGCGGGCAATGATGCCCTCCATGACCTCTCCTTGCGGAAAGGCTTTGATGGTTTGTGGCAGGTATCTGTAAGCGTTATTGTCTTTGGAGAGTAATTTGCCTATTCCGGGTATCACGACCTTGGAGTACAGGGTGAAGAGCTGCTTCATCGGGAAGCGATCGGGGGTGGTAAGCTCCAAGATCACCAAGTGTCCGCCGGGCTTAAGTACCCTACACATCTCTGAAAGTCCGCGATCCAGATCTTCAAAGTTGCGGATACCGAAAGCCACTGTAATGGCGTCAAAGGTGTGTTCGGCAAACGAGAGGGAGGTACAGTCTTCGCGGGCAAACGAAATGATGCCCGCAAGACCTTCCTTTTTTACTTTTTCACGTCCCACGTTCATCATCCCTTCCGATATGTCGGTGGCAATGAGTTGTTTCGGTTGCAGGCTGCGGCAGGCACGGATAGCGAAATCGCCCGTGCCGGTAGCTACATCCAACATCTGCTGCGGATGGAAAGGGCGCAACCAATCGATCGCCTTCTTGCGCCAACGCCTATCGATACCCAGTGAGAGGGTATGATTGAGCCGGTCGTAAGCAGGAGCGATATTGTCGAACATCTGTTCTACCTGTTCGCTTTTCTTTCCCTCTTTACCGTAAGGTTTGATGGTCTCTTGTGGGTAGTTCATTATTTCGTTAAAAACGCTGTTACGTTCTTCTCGATCCGTTCCAGCAAGTTGCTTGTATCTTCTCTCTCGAAAGTCTCTCCGGTGATGTTTTCGTATAGCTCAATGTAGCGGTCGCTGATGCGTTGCACGATCTCCGGGGTCATCTCCGGAACTTGCTGTCCCTCTTGTCCTTGAAATCCGTTCTCCATCAGCCATTCGCGTACGAACTCTTTCGAAAGTTGTTTCTGCGCTTCGCCTTTCTCGAAGCGTTCCAGGTAGCCTTCCGAGTAGAAGTAGCGGCTCGAGTCGGGCGTGTGAATCTCGTCCATCAAGTAGATGGTACCGTTGTGCTTGCCGAATTCGTATTTCGTGTCCACCAGAATCAGTCCGCGCTCGGCAGCCATTTCAGTTCCGCGTTGAAACAGGGCCAGGGTGTATTTCTCTAAAGTGGCATACTCTTCGGGTGTAGCCAAGCCTTGGCGCAGAATTTCCTCTTTCGAGATGTCCTCGTCATGCAAACCCAGTTCGGCTTTCGTGGTTGGGGTTACGATGGGCTGAGGGAAGCGTTGGTTCTCGCGCATGCCCTCGGGAAGTTGCACACCACAAATTTCGCGTGCACCATTCTTGTACGAACGCCAGGCGCTGCCACAAAGATACCCACGTACAATCATCTCAACGGCGAAGCCTTGACAAGCTACACCCACAGTCACCATGGGGTCGGGGGTTGCTCTTTTCCAGTTCGGGCAAATGTCTTGTGTGGCATCCAAAAACTTAGCTGCAATCTGGTTCAACATCTGTCCTTTGTACGGAATCCCTTCGGGTAGCACCACGTCGAAGGCCGAAATGCGGTCAGTAGCTACCATCACCAGTTGTTCGTCATTGATGTTGTATACATCGCGTACTTTTCCGTGATACACACTTTTTTGTCCCGGAAAGTTGTAATCTGTTTGAGTTAATGCTTTCATCTTTCTATGTTGTTCTGTTTACTAATTTTATCAAATTTCTCGTAGGCATCTACAATACGTTCCACCAACTTATGGCGCACAATGTCTTTTTTATGCAGTTCTACCACGCTAATGCCTTTGACCCCTTTAAGTATGCGCAGGGCTTGGATCAACCCCGATGTCTGTGAGGCGGGCAGGTCAATCTGCGTCATGTCTCCCGTTACAATCATTTTCGTATTTAACCCCATGCGGGTGAGAAACATCTTGATCTGCTGAATGGTAGTGTTTTGGGCTTCGTCCAGAATCACCACGGCATCGTTCAGCGTGCGCCCGCGCATAAAGGCGAGTGGGGCTATTTGAATGATGTTCAGCTCCAGGTACTCTTTCAGCTTAGCCGCCGGAATCATATCTTGTAACGCATCGTATAGGGGTTGCAAGTAGGGGTCTATCTTTTCCTTTAGGTCGCCGGGCAGGAAACCCAGTTTTTCGCCTGCTTCAACGGCAGGACGGCTGAGAATGATTTTTTTGATCTCTTTGTTTTTCAGCGCACGAACCGCTAGTGCGATGGCTGTATAGGTTTTGCCCGAACCGGCCGGGCCGATGGCAAACACCAGATCGTTCTTCTCAAAACCCTCGACCAGCTTTAACTGATTCTCGCTGCGGGGGATGATGGGCTTACCGGTGACACTGAATACGATCACGTTCCCAATCTTTTCGGCTTGTGGCGCATTGCCCTTAATGATGTCGATGATCACCTCTTCTTTGAGTGAGTTGTAGGCTGCACAGTGTTTTTCGAGTTTGAGGATGTTCTCTTCGAACAAGCACATCTCTTCTTCGTCGCCCATCACTTTAATTACATTGCCACGGGCAACGATGCGCAATTTGGGGTATAGTGCTTTTATTAACTGTATGTTTGTATTGTTGACCCCAAAAAACACAACAGGATCAATGTCTTCAAGAACAATTAGCTTTTCTATCATTGAATCAATTTAAAAGCTCACACACGTGTGTGAAATAGACTGCAAATTTAATGAAACGTTTGAATAGTTGGAAGATTCTTGCCGAATTAATTTGCAAGTGTTTTTTTGTAACAAACAAACAAGCTATATTTGCATCTTTTAAAAATCAAGAACACGAACGGATGATAACACCGAAATATGCCTATCGCTCGCTGCCATTGTCGCTTTGTTGCGCAATCGCTCTCTTACTCTCGGGTTGTAAAGAGAAAGATATGTCTCTAAAACTGAATGAACCCCGCCACATCAAAGGGGTGATAAGTTACAAACGATCGTTTGGTGACTTGAACGATAAACACCTGGAGGCCGCCCATGCGTTAGGCATCCGCCCCATTGCTTCTCGTCAAGAGGCCGAGCAGATGACGGACGGATTGGTGCATATTGCAACGAACGAGCACTACGTGGTCGACTCTTTAACGCACTCTCTCCCTTACTTAGTGCCCCGTGCAGGTGCGTTGCTCGATAGTATCGGTTTGATCTTTCTTGACTCGTTGCTTGCCAAAGGATTAAATCCCAATCATATTATAGTGACCTCAGTGTTGCGCACCAAAGACGATGTGAAACGGTTGCGCAGGCGCAATGGCAATGCGTCCGAAAACTCTGCTCATTTCTTCGGAACCACCTTCGATGTAAGCTGGAAACGATTTTCCAAGGTCGAAGATCCCGATGGACGCCCGTTGCAGAGCGTTGGCGCAGATACGCTTAAATTGGTGCTTTCGGAGGTGCTAGCCGATATGAGCAAGGCGAATAAGTGCTACATCAAGTATGAACTAAAACAAGGATGTTTTCATGTTACCACGCGATAAGAATTCTGTACCAAGAGTAACTCTCTAGTCCATTTATTAAAGTCCACTTCCGAGGGAATGTCATACTTCTTCCTCATTCTGTTTTTTCTGATCTGCACAGCTCTTGGAGTAACAAAGGTGAACGCTGCAATGTCTTTGGTAGAGAAGTTGAGGAAAGCTAAAGCAAAGAACGATAGTTCCGAACTTCTTATATTAGGATCGAGTCTCTTTATTGCTTCTACGAATTCGGGATAGCCCTTTGAGAAAAGAGAAAGGAATTCAGGACTATTTGATTTGGCCAATTCGACGATATCATTAAAGAATGTAGTGATTGATTATAGCCAATTGGTAAAGAATGCGAAAGTGAAATTGGGAGATGGATCGGGAACCGAGATAGTGACCCGAACGGTTGCAAAAGGGCCTGAAGCAACGACGACTGAATCTATCGCTTCGCTAATCGTAGATGTGATTGGTGAAGAGTGTGCCGACCGTCTTTGGATATTTAGCAAGCAGAGTAGCACTCATGGCTTTGACAATGGATGGGACGGACGCAAAATGTTGGAAGAGAACATTGCACAGCTCTTTGTGGCAGCTTCGGACAGCAGTCAACTGCAAGTGGCAACCGTTCC
>JAGOOC010000030.1 GCA_017992695.1 Bacteroides sp.
ATTATCTCGTTAGATTGGATGCAAATGTAGTTAACAGCAATGAAGTGATAGGTTTGAATTTATCTATAAATAATCCAAAAACAGCTATTAAAGAGAGTGCAGCAAGGGGTTTAGACATAAACGGACATCGTTTAGACAATATTGGAAGCGACAAAAAAAGTGTCTTGACTTCAAAACGCCAACAAGGCAAAAATCAAATTGCAGCAAGCATATTTGCTTTTTGAGTTGACGATAATCAGCTCTATGTCGATCCGCTATTAATCTACCTTATTACTTGCAGATAAAAAAACAAAACGTTACTTTTGCCAACACGACATTTAATCTCAGTTTATGAAAAGACTCAGCCACCTACTTCTCATCTTGATGCTCTGGGGCGGACAAACAGTACATGCGAATCATTATTATTATAAGCAACTATCCATACAAGACGGACTACCATCGACCGTACGCTGCATCTTCAAAGAAAAAAAGGGGTTTATATGGATCGGCACACAATCGGGGTTAGGACGATTTGACGGGCATGAGCTGAAGCGATATATTGCCAAAGCCGATGACAAAAACGGACTGCCTCACAACTACATCTATCAAATTATTGAAGACGAAAAACATCAGATTTGGATCATGACTGAAGGGGGAGTGGTACGTTATCAACGACAAAACGATCAGTTCGATCCCCCCCTACTGCATAATGAAGAGCGCATCATTGCCCAAACAGCCTGCCTGACCGCACAAGGCATTCTCTTTGGAGGCAATGGCAGAATCTATCAATACGACTACCAAACGGACAAAATCAGTCTGCTGCAAACACTCAAAGGGAAGGAGAACTTTACTATTACACAGATCAAGCCCTGGAGTCGTGATGTATGGCTATGCTGTAGCCGCTGGACAGGCATTACACTTGTCAATATACGTACCGGACAGGTTTCAGAACCGCCCTTTGACTGCGGAAAAGAGATTAAAGACATATTGATAGACTCCAAGAAGCGAGTCTGGATTGCTCCGTATAATAATGGCGTGCGCTGCTACGACCAGAACGGACAGTTGCTGGTCACCTACACCACCCAAAACTCGAACCTAAGCCACAACGTGGTGCTGAGTATGGCCGAACTAGATGGGCAAATCTGGTTGGGAACAGACGGAGGAGGGATCAATATACTCAATCCTGAAACAGAGCAGATTACCGTACTGGAGCACGTACCGGGCGACAGTTACTCGTTACCGGTTAACTCCATTTTATCTTTATACAGAGACGATTACAACAACATGTGGGCAGGTAGTGTCCGCAGCGGATTGATTAGCATCCGTAAGGCATCTATCAAAACCTACACCGATGCCGTACTAGGTAGCAGTCGTGGATTGAGTGACAACACCGTGTTGAGTCTCTATCAACGGCCCAACGACCAACAGATATGGATTGGTACAGACGGAGGAGGGATCAACAGTTTTGATCCGGCTACAGGAAAATTCAAGCACTACCCATCGACTTGGCGGGATAAGGTTGCCTCTATTGCAGGATACAGCTCGACAGAGCTTCTGGTCTCATTGTTTGCAAAGGGCGTTTTCATCTTTAACACCACTACGGGGAATAGCCACCCATTGACCATTGTGAATAAGGAAATAAACGATCAGCTTTGTTTTACAGGAAGAGCAGTAAATCTTTATCAAAACACGCCCGAAACAGTATTGCTATTGGGCAATCACATCTATCGTTACACACTAAAAACGAAGGTTTTTAATTTGGTAACTGAAGAAGAAGGACATGATATTACGGGAGTGTTACTGCCCATTGGAACAAAAATCGGGCAAACCTATCTGCATGATCAGAAAAGAATTTATGGATTGGATCATCAGAAGAATAAATTACAAACGCTATTCGTCACGACAGGAGATACAATCATTAATTCGGTATCTACAGACCCGAAAGGTACATTCTGGATAGGAACTAATTACGGACTGAGTTCCTTTACCCCTGCCACACGCGAGTTCAAAAACATGCCGACAGGCTTGTTTGGCGAAGTGCTATCAGTCATTTGCGACAGCAGCGGAAAACTATGGATCGGGGTAGATGGAATGCTCTTTGCTTGGATGATTAAAGAACAAAAGTTTATCCTATTCGGCGAGTCGGATGGAGTAATACGAAATGAGTATTTACAGAAACCGAGATTGGAATCGTCCAATGGCGACATATACATGGGTGGTGTTAAAGGGTTGTTGCACATTGAGCACACGCTTCATATTGATTCATCCGAAGTACCGAGCTTGCAACTCACAGACGTAAGCGTGAACGGAGAAAACGTTAATAATGAGCTAACAAGGGAACATCCAACAATTTCAGTACCTTGGGATAATAAAACCATTACGATCCGAGTAATGGCAGAAGAAAAAGATATTCTACGGAAAAAGAGATATCGCTATCAAATCGTAGGGCTGAATGATCAATACATTGAGTCGTATCAACCCGAGTTAGTGATCCGCTCCCTTCAACCGGGTACCTATAGAATTATGGCATCGTGCAGCACCAAAGATGGAGACTGGACGGCCAATGAACAGGTGTTAACGATCCTTGTTTTGCCACCTTGGTATCAATCTTGGTGGTTCATTCTGGCCTGCATTCTGCTGATATCATATACCATCATCCAAACCTTCTTGTTCACCTTGAAACGAAAAGAAGAGAAAATGAAATGGGCTATCCAGACACACGAACAAAAGGTGTATGAGGAGAAGGTGCGTTTCCTTATCAACATCAGCCACGAACTGCGCACACCACTCACCTTAATTCACAGCCCACTGCAACGCATCTTGAAGTCGCTACCCGATAACGACAAAAATTTCACAGCATTAAAGAACGTATATAGGCAAACAGTACGCATGAAAGAGCTGATCAATATGGTACTCGATTTGCGTAAGTTAGAGGTGAACGAAAGTAAGTTGCAGGTAAGCCCGCAGCCGTTCAATGAATGGATTCGCGCTACAGCCGACAACTTTGCCAACGAATCGGAAGCACGAAACATCCACATCAACTACCAACTCGAAGAGCACATAGGAACGATCAGTTTCAATGCGGGTAAATGCGAAATCATACTCAACAATTTACTAATTAATGCCCTAAAGCACAGCCCTGAAGGCAGCAAAATCACTATCCAATCGACACTTATAGACGAACGACAGTCGGTGCGAATAGCCATTAGCGATCAGGGGTTTGGACTCAAAGGTGTAGATATAGATCGGTTATTTACTCGCTTCTATCAAGGTAGCAACGAACAAAACGGAAGCGGTATCGGGCTCTCCTATGCGAAGGTATTAGCCGAACTACATGGAGGAAGTATCGGTGCCACAAACAACTTCGATGGAGGGGCTACCTTTTTCTTCGAATTGCCGTTAGTTACAACGGCCGAAATTATCAGTTGCCCGCCCAAAGCCTATCTAAATGAGCTGATTGCCGACAAGAGCGCAACAGAGGAGCTTCAAGAAAGTGCATTTGCTACGAATAACTATACATTATTGATTGTTGACGATAATACAGATCTGATTAACTTCTTGCGTGAAGCATTGGAAAGCGAGTTCAAACAAATACTAACTGCCGCAGACGGGGTGGATGCCTTAAGCGTAATCAAACGCGAACAACCGGATATCATCATCAGTGACGTGATGATGCCTCGCATGAACGGATACGAATTATGCAAGCAGGTCAAAGAGAACATTGAGATAAGCCACATCCCTATCGTTTTATTAACTGCACGCGATGATGAGCGAAGCGAAATACAAGGTTATAAAACGGGAGCCGATGCATACCTGACGAAGCCTTTCGAAATCGATGTATTGCTCGAATTGATTCGCAGCCGACTGAGAAACAAGGAATATACCCGTATGCGTTACCTCAATGCAGGATTTATACCTCTGCCCGAAGAGAGCACCATCAGTCAAACCGATGAGACTTTCATGCTCAAACTAAATAAGCTCATTACCACCCATCTGAGCTCTCCCACACTCGATGTTGCTTTTATCTGTAAGGAGATCGGCATGAGCCGTGCATCACTTTACAATAAAATAAAGGCATTGGCAGATATGGGGGCAAGCGACTACATCAATAAGTTACGAATGGAGAAGGCAATGGTGCTTATCAAACAAACAGAGCATCCGATTGCCGAGATAGCCGAACAAGTAGGATTCTCTACCTCACGTTATTTTAGTACAGCTTTCAAACAATATACGGGGAAAACGCCCACACAGTATAAAGAGGAGGCTAAAAAACAAATCTGTAACAGATTAAAACAAATAAAAACATGCGAAAGCTTTACTCACTCGTAATAGGCGTTCTGTTCACCCTCCCCACTCTACACGCCTCAAACACCGACTACACCCGAGGTTTGTCCGTCTGGTTCGACACCCCAAATACGCTCGATGGACAAGCCGTCTGGCTGCGTACCAGTAGCAGTATGAGCAACCCCGACCCCTCGTGGGAAAAGAAATCACTTCCGCTGGGCAATGGTAGTTTGGGAGCCAACATCTTAGGATCGGTAGCTGCCGAGCGCATCACCCTCAACGAAAAAACGCTTTGGAGGGGAGGTCCGAACACGGCCGGAGGAGCAGATTATTATTGGAATGTAAACAAGCAATCGGCACACCTGCTCAAAGACATTCGCCAAGCCTTTACCGATGGCAATAAAGAGAAAGCAGCCAAGCTTACCCGTGAAAATTTTAACGGACTCGCCTCTTACGAGGAGCAAGACGAAACACCCTTTCGCTTCGGATCGTTCACTACCATGGGCGAAATCTATGTGGAGACAGGGTTGAGCGAACTGCGGATGAGCAACTACCGACGGGTATTGTCGCTCGACTCGGCCATGGCAGTGGTGCAGTTTGACAAAGACGGTGTGAGCTATCAACGCAAGTACTTCATCTCCTACCCCGACAGTGTGATGGTGATGAAGTTCACCGCCGATAAACCCGGGCAACAGAACCTGACACTGAGCTACAGCCCCAATCCGGAGAGCAAAAGCAATCTGCGTGCCGAGGGTAGCGATGGATTGGTATATACAGGAGTGTTAGACAACAACGGAATGAAGTTCTCTATCCGCATCAAAGCCATCCACAAAGGTGGAACGATGAAAACGGAAAATAACCAACTCGTGGTGAAAGGAGCCGACGAAGTGGTGTTTCTGCTGACTGCCGACACCGATTATAAGATGAACTTCGACCCCAACTTTGCCGATCCTAAAACGTATGTGGGCAATGATCCGGAGCAAACTACACGGGCCATGATGAATAAAGCTTTTGCGAAGAGCTATGACGAGCTATATAGCAACCACGAAGCTGACTATACCAAACTATTCAACCGAGTAACGCTGAACCTGAACCCCGATGCGCAAAGTGCGAACCTGCCTACCTACCAACGCCTCATCAACTACCGCACCGGCAAGCCCGACTTTCAGCTAGAGGAGTTGTACTACCAGTTTGGTCGCTACCTACTCATAACCAGCTCGCGAGCGGGCAATCTGCCTGCCAACCTGCAAGGCATGTGGCACAACAACGTGGATGGTCCGTGGCACGTAGACTACCACAACAACATCAACTTACAGATGAACTACTGGCCGGCATGTTCAACCAACCTCTCGGAAAGCGTACAACCCCTGATCGACTTCATCCGTCTGTTGCAGAAACCGGGTGAAAAGACCGCTCAAGCTTATTTTGGTGCACGAGGATGGGCAGCATCCATATCAGCCAACATCTTTGGATTTACAGCACCGCTAACCAGCACCGACATGACTTGGAACCTCAACCCCATGGCGGGTCCATGGCTTGCCACCCACGTATGGGAGTATTACGACTACACCCGCGACAAGAAGTTTTTGAAAGAGATCGGATATGAACTGATTAAGAGCAGCGCACAGTTCACCGTCGATTACCTATGGAAAAAACCCGACGGAACCTACACAGCCGCCCCATCGACTTCGCCCGAGCATGGACCGATAGACGAGGGAACCACTTTTAACCACGCGGTAGCCCGTGAAATTCTGCTCAATGCCATTGCTGCCAGCAAAGTACTGAAAGTTGACGCCCAAGAGCGCAAAGCGTGGGAACAGGTGTTGGCCAACTTGGTGCCCTACGAGATAGGTCGCTACGGGCAGTTATTGGAGTGGTCGACAGACATTGACGACCCCAAAGATGAACACCGTCACGTCAACCACCTCTTCGGGCTGCACCCGGGCCATACCCTTTCGCCCATCACCACGCCCGAGTTGGCTCAAGCCTCTAAAGTAGTATTGGAGCATCGCGGCGATGGAGCTACCGGATGGAGCATGGGTTGGAAACTCAACCAATGGGCACGACTGCACGATGGAGATCATGCCTACAAACTGTATGGCAATCTGCTGAAGAATGGTACGTTGGATAACTTGTGGGATACCCACGCCCCTTTCCAGATTGACGGAAACTTTGGCGGCACAGCCGGCATCACCGAGATGTTGCTGCAAAGCCACATGGGATTCATTCACCTGCTGCCTGCCCTACCCACGGCATGGGGCAGCGGTTCGGTCAACGGTCTCTGCACCAGAGGTAACTTTGAGGTTTCCATCGCTTGGAAAGACAACCAACTTACCGAAGCCACTATTGTTTCGAATGCAGGCGAGCCGTGCACACTAAGATATGGCGATCAAACACTGTCTTTCAAAACCAAGAAAGGGAAGAGTTACAAGATTGTTGTGGTGAACAATCAATTAAGAAAAGTATAACAACACGCTGTCATTCTTTTCTGCTATGATTGTTTCTATATTATACCGCTTTAGCTTGATTGGCCACAGCCTCCGTCAGTTTCCGTATCTCTTCGGGGTCGCCAAGAAAGTAATCATTGGTCAGTTTAAGCTCATTATCAAACTCAAAGACATAGGGAACAGCCGTAGGTAAATTCAGACTCACAATATTTTCATCGGAAATGTGTTTCAAATACTTGATGATGCCTCTCAGGCTATTGCCATGAGCCACAACCAGCAACTCATTCGACACTTCCAATTGAGGGAAGATAACCGATTTCCAGTAGGGTAATATCCGATCAATGGTATCTTCGAGGGATTCGGTACGAGGTAGCTCACTGTCGGCTACATCTCGGTAGCGCGTTTCAAAGCGAGGGTTTCGAGGATCATTTTCACTCAACGCATGGGGCGCAACATTGAAACTACGCCGCCACACAAGCACCTGTTTTTCACCATATTTGGCGGCTGTTTCGGTTTTATTCAACCCTTGCAGCGTACCGTAATGTTTTTCGTTCAATCGCCAAGTTTTCTCCACCGGAATCCAGTCTTGATTAAGCTTATCCAGCACACAATTCAACGTTTTTACAGCACGCTTCAAATAAGAGGTATACGCTTTGTCGAAATGAAATCCTTCGCGAAGCAATGTCTCACCGGCTTTATTAGCCTCGGCAATTCCTTTTGCAGTGAGGTCTACATCGGTCCATCCGGTAAAACGGTTCTCTTGGTTCCAAGTACTTTCTCCGTGACGGAGCAATACGATTCTTTTCATGAATGGGTCTCCTTTCTGTTTTTTTATTAAAACAATGAACAGGAGAGCAAAGTTCACTATCCGTTTCTTTTCAGAAACAGGCCTTAAAATTAGATTCGGGCATTACAGGCATTCGTCAAAGAGGCTGTACTTTAGGGTTACGTCGCAGGGGTAACCATGGCCATCATGCCTTCGACTTGAGCCAAAGCAAGCATTCGTCCGTGAAATGAATATCCGGGGTTGTACCCCTTATCGGCATCGTCAAGCATCAAGCGTCCATGGTCTATTCGCATCGGCACATCGGGACGTAGCTTCTCGAAGATACGCACCAGCTCGGGTACTTTGCCACGCCCTTCAAGATGAGAGGCTTCGATGAAATTACCATTGGGCGAAACCGTAGTGCTGCGTAAGTGTACGAAATGAGTACGGTGCGCAAAACGACGTGCCAAGGCAGGAACATCATTCTGTAACCCTGCACTGAGTGATCCGGCGCAGAAGGTCAGGCCGTTGTGCGGATTATCAACCGCCCCGAGCAACCAATCGATATCCTCTCCATCGGTTACAATACGTGGCAGTCCCAACACCTGACAAGGAGGATCATCGGGGTGAATGCACATATTGATGCCCCACTCGTCGCAAACCGGCAAGATCGCTGTAAGAAAGTAGCGAAGATTCTCGCGAAGCATCTCCCGATTAATTCCGTCATAGCGCGACAGCAAACGTTTGAAGATAGCCACAGGGTTTTGATCTCCCTCCTTTATGTTTCCATTCACAAACCCTTGGGTTTTAACGATAATCGTATCAATCAGCTCCTCCTTTTCGGCTTCGGTGATGGTAGCCGCCAGTGCATGTACCTTGCTCCTCTCCTCTTCCGTATAATCGGCTTCAGCTCCCACTCGTTGCAAAATACAGCAATCAAAATAGGCAAAACGAATCTTATCGAAGTAGAGCGACGAGGTACCATCGGCCCAAGGATGAGTAAGATCGGTACGAATCCAGTCAATAACGGGCATAAAATTATAGCAAACCGTAGTGATGCCGGCACGTCCCAAATTAGCCAGACTAAGCTTATAGTTTGCTATCAGCGTTTCTCGTTCCTCTCCGGCATACTTCATTGCTTCGCTCACCGGCAAGCTCTCGACAACCGACCAGCGAAGCCCGAAAGATTCGATGTAAGCCTTCATCTCCTGAATGGCTTCGAGAGGCCATACCTCACCGTTTGGAATTCCATGAAGAGCCGTAACAATGCCCTCGACTCCTATTTGTTTGAGCATGGGAAGGGTGATTTTATCACTCTTCCCAAACCATCTCCATGTTTTTTGCATGTTTCATTTCTTATGGAGTGAATCCGTAAGGCGGACACTCGTAGTTGGTAATGGGTAATTTGTAATTCATCATATCGTTGAGTTCATGCACCGGGCGTTCCAATTCAGCCGGAATCATACGCTTGCTGAATTGTTGGAAATAAAGCAAACAGGCATCTCTCCACCACACAGCATCACGCGCCTGAATTTTCAACCGATGTTGTACTTCACGAAAACGTTGCGAATCTACGAACTTTTCTAGATTGTCCCAAACTTTCTGAAAATTTCTTGCCTGCTGAGTACCTTTATTGTAGGTATAACAAAGTTCGTCCCAGAGTGTCCGATTGTTTTTCATTCGATGATCCCAAGGCACGTGGTGAAACCAAAGCAAAAGGTTCTCGGGGCAAGTTTGCACATTGTCAAACGCTTCGCACAATGGCGTATGATATTGAGCGGTGGCGTTGCTACCCGTGCTGCTACGGTTAAAGCCAATACCCAACGCATCGGCCTTATGGTAATACGATGGCATCCAGTCGGGTCGTGCGCCAGGCACATCACACCAAGGTTCGGGACCATAATGATGCCCCCACGCAAAAAGGTGATGAAGCCCTAAAGGCATCATGTAACTAACAATGGCTTCGCGCGAAGCCAGCATCATTTCGGTGAGTGCTTTGTTTTTCATGCCCCAAGTTTGTGCTACCCACTCATCGGCTATCTGCTCGGACGAGAGTTGGTGGCTCCAAGCCAAACGCCCGAAAGCATACCAATTGGACTGTGCAAAATCATGTCCACACCAATTGACATCGTCGCCCGTGTTGGCAACACCGGCAATGGCCGTAGGCCGACGTCCATAGAGACTACCGTCTGTTATTCGGGCAACAGTAGAGCCTTCTCCCTGCTGATAGGTGTCACTATCCAAACACTCCTTCCACATCGGAGCCAAAAAGCATAAATGATTGGAGAAACCAAGATACTCTTGCGTAATTTGCACTTCGGCCATCACCGGTGTCTGCTTCATCGCACCAAACAAAGGGCTGAATGGTTCGCGGGGTTGAAAATCGACCGGTCCGTTTTTGACTTGAATAATCACATTGTCACGAAACTGTCCGTCGAGTGGTACAAACTCTTGATAGGCTTGTTTAGCCCGGTCTTCATCATCGGGATTATACACAAAAGCCCTCCACAGCACCACTCCTTTGTGAGGTTTCAGGGCATCGGCAAGCATATTGGCACCATCGGCATGCGTGCGTCCGAAGTCTTGCGGACCGGGCAACCCTTCAGAGTTGGCCTTCACCAAGAACCCTCCAAAATCGGGGATTAGTTTATAGATTTCATTGACCTTTTGATTCCACCATTTGCGCACCAAGGGGTCGAGCGGATCGCTCGTTGGCAAACCACCCAATATACTCGGTGAAGAGAAGTTGATAGCCAGGTATACCTTCAGGCAATAGGGACGAAAAGTGTCGGCCAGTGCTTTCACCTTTTCGAGGTAGTCCAAAGAGAGTATTTGAGGACTTGCATTGACGTTATTCAACACGGTAGCATTGATGCCAACAGAAGCATTGGCACGGGCATAAGCCGCGTAACGGGGAGAGAGCGTTGCGGGCAACTCGTCCCAGAGCCAAAGAGAACGCCCCGCATATCCTCGCTCAATGGTGCGATCCAGGTTGTCCCAATGATTTAAGATACGTATATCAAAAGAGGGACGCTCCGATAGGTGAAGTGCGGTCAGGTTCTCTCCGGTTGCTTGCAAACGAAGCAGATGAAACGCTCCATAAAGGAGTCCGGATTCACCCGAAGAGGCGATAGTAAGCTGCTGCCCATCGGGCGAGGTGTGAATGGTATACCCTTCACTACCCAAGGCGCGAAGTGATTTGGTTTGTTGCAGCGAGAGCGTAACCGACACTCCTTGCCAGGATTGACGCAACTCTTTCACAGCAACATCAAGCGTAGGCGATTGCTTATTGCATTTCACAGTAGCCTGCGCCTCAGTAGGTAAGCGTAGCCAAAGCTTGCTCCCATCCTCTGCTACAACAGCGTGGAAGAAAAACAAGCAGTACAAAAGTAAGAGAAGTTGCTTCATAACGAATAGATTTAAAGAATTGTTTTTACTCCACTCCTTCAATGGTTAGAATGCGCCCCTTGTCGTCATAGTGCAGCTCGCATACCTTAAGACTGCGAAGCCAGGTTTTACCACCTGACGGTACACAGTCGTGATGGAACAGATACCACTTCCCTTTAAACTCAACAATCGAATGGTGTGTAGTCCAACCCACTACAGGCGTAAGGATCACCCCCTGGTAAGTGAAAGGTCCGTAGGGCGAATGTCCGGTGGCATAGCAAAGACGATGCGTATCGCCGGTAGAGTATGATAAGTAATAAACACCCTTATACGTATGCATCCATGGGGCTTCAAAGAACCGTCGATCGGTATCTCCGGCAGTAATGGGCACTCCGTTTTCATCAAGAATAACGATCGGACGTGGCGTTTCGGCAAACTCCATCATATCCTCACTCAAACGAGCGACACGAGGAGGGATAGCCGCTTCGTTATCGGCCGGAAAGACAGCCGATTCAAGTGCTTTATTGTCACGGTAGCGCTGTAATTGTCCGCCCCAAAGACCACCAAAGTACATATAATACACACCCTTTCCATCTTCAAAAATGGCAGGGTCAATGCTATAGCTACCGCGCATTGGAGCCGGCTGAGGAGTAAAAGGACCCGAAGGGCAATCGCTAACCGCTACACCTATACGGAAAATGTCGTTTTGATCTTTCAATGGGAAGTACATATAATATCGACCATCTTTGCAAGCTACATCACAATCCCACAGCTGTCGACCCGCCCAAGGGATGTCGGCAACAGAGAGAACAACGCCGTGGTCAACGATCTCTCCCTCCATCACATCATCGGTCGAGAACACATGATAATCTTTCATATCAAAATGGTCGCCATTGTCATTTTCGGCTATACCACTTTCCCAATCATGTGAGGGATAGATATACAATTTACCTTCAAACACATGCACGGCAGGATCTGCCATATAATCACCGGGCACTAAGTATCTCTTTTCTGTTTTCATGGATTCGCTTTTTTAGTATTTAATACCTCTTTTATAATAGATGTTACAACGGGTTTGGGCTGATGGTTGCGATCAAACAGCAACGCGTAATCCTTTCGTCCTTTGATAGGCCAATTGTTGCGCCATGAATCCTCATCGGATGCTCCCCAAACCGTAACGCGAGTAATGACGTTGGCGTGTTTCACAAACAAGCGAAGGAACTCTCCCATCCGCTCATTCCAAGCCTGCGACACACTGTCTGGAAGCACCTCCGGATAAGGATTCATCTCCTTTTCGTACGCAAAGTTAGCCGAGATATCGGCTCCCAGCTTTTTGCTTGGCCAGGGAAGAACAGTCATGTCCAGTTCAGTTATCATTACGTTGACACCTGTGGAAGCAAAAGCCAGCAGGCTCTTTTCAAACTCGGCAGGTGTGGGAAAACTCATCGTTAAATGACCTTGCATGCCAACAGCATCAATGCGTATGCCTTGGTTTTTAAGTTTGTTGACGAGCTTCACCACCGCATCTCGTTTACCCGGGTGAGCCATCGAGAAGTCGTTATAATACAGTTCGGCTTCAGGGTCTGCCTCGTGAGCGTATTGAAAAGCAAGCGGTATATACTCCTCACCCAATATTTCATAAAACTTTGTCTGACGAAACGAACCATCATCTTCAATCGCTTCGTTCACTACATCCCACCCTTTGATCTCTCCTTTGTAGCGCGACACAATGGTTTGAATGTGTCGTTTCATACGCTCTTTAAGTAGTTCCGGAGAAACATTCTTGCCCTTTTCGTCTACACAAAACCAAGGTGAGAGTTGCGAGTGCCAAATCAAAGTATGCCCAATAATAGTCATATCGTTCTTTTTTCCGAATGCAACAAACTGATCGGCCAACGTAAAATCAAACCGATTCTCTTCGGGATGAATAACCTCACTTTTCATACAGTTCTCTGCCACAATTGAATTGAACTGTTGCTTGATTAATGCCACACCGGCTGTGTCTGTTCCGCCGGCTTGATTGCTGTTGATGGCTACTCCTACCAAAAACTTATCGCCAAGAGCCTCTTTCAGCGTGGTGGCTTCCTCCTTTTCAACTGTGCTGCATGAAACAATCAGTGCAGTACTAACCGATAAAATACTTAGTAGAATAGAATTTCTTTTCATGTGTTCTTAATTTATAAATTGATTAACCTTTAACTCCGCCAACGAGTCAACCTTTTCTTCTTTCAGACAATTCAGCCTGTATGCTTTCATTTACCCGTTTCGTTATGGGGTAAAAGAATAATGTAATAACCCCGATACCAAATGTAACTGCCGGGATGAGGCTCGAAGTCAATCGAATGCCCATAATCGCCGACTCACTTTGTATCACATTGGGAACAAAACCAAATGAGTCAACAATGGCTCCGCAAATAGCTCCACCTATCCCAAGACCCGCTTTTAACGCAAAAACAATACCTGCAAATACGAACCCGGTGGCTCTGCGTCGATTCATCCATTCCGAGTAATCGGCAACATCACCCATCATGGCCCACAACAGCGGAATGGTAGGTGCATAGGCCAAACTCTTCATGCAGTTTATAGCGAAAATAAGTCCTACGCTAGTAGAGTCTACCACATAAAACAACCCGGTACAAAGGGCTGTCAGTGCCAAGCAAATAAGAAAAACATTTCGCTTGCCAAAGATATTGGAAAGAAAGCCGGAAAGCAAAATGACACCGGCCAAAGTGATGAGCTGCCCGATCATATTAAACAGACTAAACCCTACAGCAAATACATTGCTATGATTGGGTTGGGCAATCAGGCCAAAAGCATCGAGAAAACCGTGCCACAAGCCATAGGATTCGCCCTCAATGCGTACCAATCCAAAGTTTTGGAGAAAATCGAACAGCGCTGTTTTATCGACAAAGTAATTGAAGTAATAGGACATACTGCTGCCCCATAGTGCCAACGTAGTAAAGAGGAAGAGGGTGAGCATAAACATGGATTTCCAGGGACGACTGCCAATAAGATCCTTAAAATCCTGTTTAACCGATGTTTTTTGTCCTACGGGAGGCATGATACGCTCTTTAGTCGAAAAGAAAGTGATGACAATCAACACCAATCCGACCAAGGCAAAAAGAGTAACAGTAAGCAACCATCCACGTTGATCGTTACCTTGACCAAACTTAGAGACCAGAGGAAGCGTAAGCCCCTGTACAATAAAAGTAGCGATAGTAGCCGTTACAAAACGGATGGACGAGATGCTGGTGCGCTCTTTGATATCGCTCGTCATCACACCACCCAACGATGAGTAAGGGGTATTGTTGAACGAGTAAACAGCCATCAGCAACGTATAGGTGATACCTGCATAAAGAATCTTTCCACGTTCACTCAAGTCGGGGGTTGTAAAAGCGAGGATAAAGAAGACGGCAAACGGAATGGCAGTCCATATTAACCAAGGACGGTATTTCCCCCACCGGGTATTGGTCCGGTCAGATAAGATGCCAACTACAGGATCGACAAATGCATCAAAAACGCGTGCTACCAACAATATCATACCGGCAGCCGTAGCCTTGATGCCAAAGACATCGGTATAAAAGAAAAGTTGAAACATCATCATCATCTGAAAAATCAGGTTCGCCGAACCGTCTGCAAGACTGTAGCCGATTTTCTCGGCCATAGATACTTTTTGGGTTTGTGCTTTCATAGCATTATTATCTTTTTAGTCAATTAATTGTTCTTTTCGTTGATTCTTTGTCAATAGCATCAGCCAAGCGTTCGCCCAATGTCTTTTTATCGAGCGGATGAATATCATTCCATTCTCCCAGATCGCTATTTGCTATAAGTGTTGTGTTCGTATGGCTATTGACCACCAACGCTTGTGCCGATCGTAATGCCGCCCAAGCCGCTTGTCCGGGATCGTTAGGCGCCAAGAAAGAAGCCAGTTCAACCACATAAAAAGGCAGCTGAGGAGTTTGCATCCGATCTCGCCAATCGCCTATAAGGGTTGTGAGTAACGAAGCATACTCGTTGTAACGCGAAACGTTGGACTCGCCCTGATACCACACCACTCCGGCCAGCCGATAGGGCAACAAGGGGGCAATCATAGTATTGTAGAGTCCAACAGGTTTGTACTGAAAAAAGGTCTGCCCGGGCAATGAAGGCATGGCACACCCTTGCTTGTATTTCCAGATCCCACAAAGATTGACCTCTTCATGTCCAACCAACAGTTTATAAGGTTTATCGGGCACGAAACGGGGTCTTCCGGCGTAACTAATCAGGCGTACAGTGATTTGATTGCTCCCTTTGCGAAGTAAATGTGCCGGAATAGCATAGATACGCGGCGGGTATTGATAGGCAACAGACCCGACAAACGTTCCGTTCACAAACACGGAATCGGCATCTACAATACATCCCAAACGCAACGTAGCCTCCTTCCCTAAAGCTGCCTGCGGCAGTTCAAAGGTTCGCCGAAACCAATGTGAACCGTTCAGTGGGTTTAAACCATTCGTTCCCCAATCAGTCGAAAACAGATCCATTTCCGTCCAATCAGAATCATCATAAGCATCTGCATACCAAGGGCAAATCGATTGGCAACCCCTATCTCCACTATAAAGAGCTGTATTCCATAACTGTTGCCGTTCAGCTTCGGTTTGCTTCACACAAGCGACATAAGCATCCGATTCATAGATGCGCTTTTCGTTCAGGTATTGAGGGAAAGGTTGCAAACTCTCTTCACTCATCCAAGCCTCAACGGGCGAGCCTCCTACGCTGGAGTTAATCAATCCTATCGGAACGTTGTTTTTGGCAAATAGCGCTTTAGCAAAGAAATAGCCAAGTGCAGAAAAAGAAAGTGAATGTTCAGGGGTCATCGCTTTCCACTCAACTGGTGCTATATCAGTTTGCGGAGCATGAAAGTTATAAGTTAATGGTACTTTCACATGACGTATCATGAGGTTCCTGTGGGTCTCTATCTCCGTACGAAACAAATCCAACACACGTGCTACAGGCAATTCCATATTCGATTGTCCTGAGCAGAGAAATACATCACCTATCAGAATGTCTTTTAACTTGCATTCGTTAATACTCATTTCGTGAGGACCACCGGGTTTCATTGCCGGCAGTGTTAGCTTCCAGTCGCCATTACTGTCGGCCCGGGTCGCTACTTTCTTCTTTAGGAAAACAACCTTCACCTCTTCGCCCGGATCAGCCTTTCCCCATACTTTCACTGCTTGCTCTCGCTGAAGCACCATGCCATCAGAAAATAATGCAGGTAATTTCACCTTTGCCTCACCCAGTAGAGTAAGGCAAAGGGAAAAACTAACCAATCCAATCTTATAAAACCAACCTTGCTTCTTCATTGTTTTAATCTTCATTTTTCGGTGCATACAAACTTACGATTATCCTTTGTTACAGACTATTTCTTACGATTCAGACACATGCCTTATCGTTACATCCGGTTACACATACGTTACAAATATGTACGCTTGTGATACATCTTCCACACGAAGCTATTTCAGTGTTTCGGGAGCCTCAAGGCACGAGCTGATTCTATCCAAGAAAGCCATCTTTCTCAAAACGAACAAAAGAGTCTGTGGCAAACAATGATAATGATGCTGAAAGCAAACTTATCCATAAAAGTACGAGTATGTACATTCTGTTCATTGTCATCATTTATATTTGTATAGCTTTACGTGAAGCGTACTAAACTGTCCAATCGGGATTCGTACATGGCGTCCTTGATGGTTTTGGTCCCCATTCAACCGGCGTTTGTAAACTAGCGTTCCGTCGGGTGATACATTTACCTCATCAACCAATCCGATTCCTACTCTAGAATTGCCCTTCCAGGTTTCTACTTGCTGCACATTACTCCCTACACTGGCAAAGCCATCCTCGCCTAACACTCTGGTGTATTCTACTTTGTTCTCTCCAACCTGCTCAAATGTAATAACGATTCCGCTACCGGAAATTAAATATTCATTCTCAGCCAACCGAATCACAACCCCTCCTCCCTCGGACCATTGGCTACCATCGGTAGCACGTGCATCCCAAGGCAAAGTAAAATAATGACGACACGTTAGCTTTAAATCATTATGAATAAGCACTCGCTCTTTGTTATCCATGTCAAATAACAAGCCGTTCATCACTCCTTTTCCTTGGTACTTTGTTATCAACGGCATCAACTCGTTGAGTTTAGCATAGCTTTGTACCAGCGGTGCTTGTGGCGAATCAGAACCATCTTCTATAGAGAAAGGGCTTAATCCGATAGCATCATATTCGCCCAACACATAAAAAGCACGTACACCATTATTGTCATCTATGCGAACTTCCGGTATAAAGAGCGGATTGTTGTGCAATTTGTATTGTGCTACCCAATGGGAAAAACCCTTATCATAGATGTCGGGAGCCAAAAAGTCAATGTGAGGAGCAGCACATTGCCATAGATCAATGAGATGTGCCAACGGACCGGCAGAAGGGTATTCTCCCGGTTTACGTCCACGACTATTCATCGCTGCATTTACAAAAAGCGGAATGTTATAAATAGAACGAGCTGTTTGAGCCAACTTCTCTACGTATTGCGCATAGGACCAAGCCATAAACAGTTCGTCTGTATACAAGTCTTTTCCAAATACATCTTCCCAACTACCCTTGGCCTTATAACCTTGGCTCTCCCATTTTTTCAACATCTGCGGATGGAGTGTGGCTCTGTTTTTCTGTAAATAACTCAGTAGTTCTTGGGGCACAGGTGCATAAAACAAAACATCAGCCTCTTTTGAGTAATCGCGCGCATCTTCGAGCATCCCTATTTCGTTTTCTATTTGTATCATTATAACAGTACCCTCCTCTTTATCAATGGTTGCAATATGTTTCATCCATTGAGAAAAAGCACGACTATCAGCCTTGTATACATTATCTGAAAAAGAGCTGGCTATTTCTACCGGTTTCCCTGCGCGGGTATGAGCACGAGGATATGTTTTATAGTTCTCTTTAAACCATAAAGGAGCATAACAACTCATGGAGTTTTTCCACACACCAAACCAAAGAAATATAACCTTCAAGTTATTCGTTCGAGCTTGCTGGATCACCTTGCTGGTCAATGTAAAATCATAAACACCCTCTGTTGGTTCTATCAAATCCCAGTAAGCCGGGACGAGAACAGTATTTAACCCCATCCGCTGTAACTTGGGAAATATTCGTTCAATATCTGCTATCGAAGAGGCCGAAGAGTTTCCCAACTCACCACCAAGAACGAGAAAAGGTTTTTCCTCCACAATCAGCTGTGTGGCAGTTCCTTGTTTTTTTAAGCGAGCAGGCAACTGTTGCGCCTGCGCCACACACACAAATAGAAGAAGCGAAATGCAACTCAAAGTATATCGTATCATTATTGCATAGATGTTTTTCAAATCACAGCTTTTGCTTTGATTTTATATATAATGAAGTGTGCCAAAAGTGTCCTTATTTTCTTTTGACACACTCCGTTTCTTTGAACAAATTAGTCTTGAAGATCTCCCGTAAAGTCTGCACTTACATCTTTACCCGCTAATCCATCAGCAAAACCTTTATAGGCATGCTTTCTGGCATAATTACCATCCCAAAGGTTGGGAGCGTCATCGGGAATCCAATTCACGTGTTCTTTCGGATTATCCGATATCCCCCATGCTGTAATTCCGTAGCGCTGTGACTCTGGAATATATTTCATATACATATCAACGACGTATTGATACATAGCTGCTTGTTCAGCATACTGCCCTACAGTAGGTGATGCAGTTTTGACTTTAATATCAAGTTCAGTCACTTTGATGAGTTTACCGCTTGCTGCCAACTTTTGAAACATCTGTGCTATATTATCCTTATTCGAATCAATAGCTATATGCATCTGTGTACCAATACCATCAACTTTGGCCCCTTTACTCTCAATATACTTCACATATTCAATCAGTCCGTCGCACTTATTCAGGTTATATTCCAAGTTGTAGTCATTGATAAAGAGTTTATCATCAACATTGCCATACTGACGCGCCAAATTAAACGCTTTCACCGCATAGTCTTTACCTAAGTAATCTTGCCAATAGAATTCATCTGAAGCAAAATCTTCGGACGGTTTGTTTTTTCCGGTCTTCAAATCAGATGGTTTTCCATCATCCATCGGTTCATTAACAACATCCCAAGCTTTCACATCTGCTTTATAGTGTCCTACCATCTGCGAAATCCAATGTTCCATGGCTTCACCAATAATTTTGGTTTTTTCAGCATCGGTTTTCTCGATAACTGTAGCACCAGCTGCACGGGTAACTGGAGCAGAATTCATCTCTATCAACTGCATATTGTCTACATAATAGGTACCAGTCAACTTCCCGAAATTTAAACATAAGCGATTCATACCCTCTTTAGATACCGTAATCTCTTTTTTAAATTCTTGCCAAGTAGTGCCAATGGTTTCCTCAGCATAACCTTCTCCTGCATAACTGGTTGAATTCTGTAACTGAATTTGGAAAGGAGCACTAAGGCTTGCTTTCACCATCGCAGAGAACTGATATTTAGCACCGACCTTTAGTGGTGTGTCAAATCCATATCCGGCCTGTGCTTCCCATTGATTACCATCTTTTGAGTTGGTAAGTGCTATCGCGTAGTTGCTCCCAAATCCTTCACCCGAAGCAGATAGAGCAGCTTTACCATTACTCCACGCAGTCCATGGACTAATGCTTCCACTTTCAAAATCCCCATTACTTAGAAGGTTGATGACTGTTGGTTTAGCGTCTAAGTCAATTACCGAAACAGACTCAACATCAATATAATAGGTAACACTTGGAACTATTCCCAAATCGATAGCAAAATGAAATTCCGGTTTATTGAAATCATTCACTTTAATCTTTACCTGTTGCCAGGCAGAAGTCGTATTAAAAAGAGCTGACGCCGAAGCCCCCGTAGCAAACCAATCATGGTAAGGGTAGTTATTGGATAATCCATCAAACGACACACGGCCCTTTCCGGGTATGTCTGATTTTATCCAAAAAGAAATCTGATAGTTATGTCCATCAACAATTGTCATGTTGGGCGACACTAACTGCAAATTGTATTCGGCCGAAGAGGTGCTCTTGGCTTTTAGTTCGATACCTTTGTTTTTGCTTGATAAGCCAACACCCTCTTTCACCGTAATACCATCGCCTTTATTCCAAACTCCCCATCCATTTAGTGTTCCATCTTGCAACCCCGAGATGTCTACCAAATTGGAACCTGCCGGAGCAGGAATAACCTCGGGTGCAATCAGTCCATTCAGGTAGCTTGCATTTTGATTGGTATGCCATACTAATGTGTGACCATATACCGTTAGTCCAGCCTCTTTCAACTTACTCAAGAGTGCATCCACCCTCTCATATTTTAGTTCTCCTTTGGCATTAACCATCGGACCATGTTTCATGGCATAGCCTATTGCTACTTCGTCAAAATTCTCATTTACGATATTCCGGTAGGCTTCGTTATCCATATATTCGTCTAAGCCAATACCTGCGCCTAAAATAAAGTTAGTATACTTGTTCAAAGCTTCGTAGCGCAGAATTTTTTCGGCTAATTGTAAGGGTAATTCGGCTGAAGTAACCTCTCCATGAGTAGGGTCTTTGTACCACTCCATCTTCTGATCGTCGCACGATGAAAAGCTCATGATAGATAGCGTTACAATCAGTAATTTATTTCTGTATTTCATAATCGTCAGTATTTAAAGTAATTATTTGGTCACAGTCTCTGCCGGAAAGTCCGTATAGACAGGCATATTCAAGGAAACAATGCGCCAGTTGTCCAAGTAGACTCTAACCTCAGTTTCCTTGGATAGGAATTCCGTTTCTTTATCACCACTACTACCGGTTATCTTGTCGAGTGTAAAGCCCGAATTCTCAAAGAAGAAACCAAAATTGCAATAAGAAGCCGAAGCTCGCAACGCAACAACCGTTTCAAAAGTAGCATCTGCAAGAGATGCAAACTTATAGAATTTATTAAACGGCACAGTGACGGTTTGCCAACCTGTTGTCTGAAAAGGAACCATCTCTTTACCTACAATCCATGGAACATAATTGTAACAGTCTCTCTCCCATTCACCGCCATTAAATCCGTTTTGCAGACATATTTTCAAGAAGCCACTCTCAGACCATGCTTCCGGCACATAAATATCAAATTGTACAGCTACTTTCGAAAGAGGCGTTGTCAACGGAATGCCCAATGCAGCCTCACTCCAATCATCGACACCGTTGCCGGCAGTCCAAACTTCTGCTGCACGGTTCTTGGCAGCAGCAATTTTAGTCAATCGCGCAGGGGGCAACACACAGTAGTTGCCTTGCGACACATTTCCTTCACCAATACTTACTGAACTCAAGTCTTTGTCATTTACCATGCTTCCCGTTTCGCTCCAACTCCAAAATCCTTGTTTGCCACGTCCGTCAAAATCAAGTATCACCCCTTTCTTGTAGTTGAAGTAAGCAGGAGAATAAGCACCTCCGTTGGCTCCTTCGGCAAGAATCGGACCGCCCTCCTCAGAAACGCCTGCGGGCATGTTTACCATAAAGTATTTGCCATCTACATCCGAAATGATACCATCTGATACTATCACATTGCCCGGAAAGGTTACACTAGTGATCTCATTCAATCCGGCACCATAAACAATGATTGGTTCGCCTACCAGTGGCATAGTGTGCGAAATACCCGTAATAGAGGGTGCTCCCGAACGTATGGTAAACGGAATAACAACTTCTGAGGCATCCTTTACCAAGCGAATTGTGTTTCGCACGCTTTCTTCAGCTTCTACCGTAGGCGTATCTTTGGATACCGATACAAGCATAGAGTTATCAGACACATATACCGGATTAAAATAAGTAGAGTGTCCATTGATAAATATCTTTTTCATTCCGGTAAACCCGGAACCTTCGATGCGAATCAATTGGCCTAGACGTGCAAATGTTACTTCTCTATCCGGTACAGATGACTGAGCATTCTCTAGGTAAACCTTCGAAACTGTTATAGGTGAACTTGCTTCATTGTCATCATTGTTACAGCCTGTGCAAACAAGGGCTGTTATAAATAAGACCAGCAACACGTTCTGCGTCCACCGTTGTTTAGTTAAAACTATATTTTTCATGGTTGTATGCTATTTAATTCGTAATTCAGAATAAGTTGATTCTCTCTTCTTTAAACTCATAGGGTACAGGAGTAGCTTTCAACAAAGGATTAGAAACCACCTCTGCCTCAGGATAAGGTAATCGAAATATTTTTTCATTGACCAAACCGATAGCTCGTGTACCTGGATCTCTTGCATCGTCAAGCACCAACTTTTGTGCATCCTTATCCCACAATACTGGAACAATTGTTCCACGATTTTGACCAGTAATGTAGTTGATTACCTCTTGTTGTTTGTAATAAGAACGACGAAGCAAATCGTACCAATACTGCCCTTCCATACATAATTCCAAGCGACGTTCATGGCGTATATCTTCATAAGAGATGCTTGTCTTGTCGTTCAAATTGGCACGTTTACGAACCATGTTGAAGTACTTCAGTGCTTCGGCATCTGTAGTCTGTTCATTGTTACCTAAAATAGATTCGGCATAAATCAAATAAACCTCGGCAAGGCGCATCATGTATGTGTTTAATGCAGAGTTCATGCGTGAAATTTTAGCATTATCTTTTGTCGATCCAACAACTCCTTTCTTTACATTCAAAGCCTGCTGTGTTTTTTCATAAAGAAATCCTCCGGTTGCTTTGCTTATTTCCGGATATACATCCCCATATGCCATCCAGGTTGCTTTTCGACGAAGGTCGCCCGGCTCGTACTCCATCACTACATTGGGTTGCGCACGCGTCCAGTATCCCCAAGCGGCATCATCACCAGTGATTTCAGAACCACATGCAAAATACGCTTGTTGCGTATTCGTTACTCCATAATCGCCATTAGGAACCCACTGTAGGGCAAACATCGATTCCGAATTGTTGTTATTTTCAATGGTAAACAAATCGGCATAGTTACTCATTAGTTTATACCCACTTTCGGTGATCACTTTCTGTGCCGCCATTTTCGCCAAATTCAAGTAGCTCTGATCGCGGGTTCCACTGTTGGGATTCTCGCTTAAACCAGCATACGATAAATACAGACGCGACAACATGCCATAGGCACTGTAACAGGTTAAACGTCCTCCTTGCGATGCAGTTACAGGGAGGTATTTAGCTGCATACTCTAAATCGCGTATAGCAAAGAGATAAACATCACTTCTTGGGTTTGTATTCACAATAGGGTTGCTAACCAACACGCCCGGATCGGTGCAGATGATTGCATCTCCCCAGAGCGAAGCCAAATACCAATAGGCAACTCCTCGCATAAAACGGGCTTCGGCAATGTAGTGCGATTTTACGTCTGCATCTACAGTTGTGCTACCTTCAATACCCAGAATTACTTTATTGGATTGTTGTACTACGTTGTACAAAGAAGACCACGCTGACACTAACGGACCGGTTAAACCGGTTTCCAACAAGTCGCAAAACGGATAGATGTAGTCGGAATAAGGTGCATAGAGATTAAAAGAACGTCCATCACCCAGACCATAATGAAACTTATCATTAAAATCGAACCATACTTTATTGTATAATGGAGCAGTTGCTGCTTTAAAATCATCTGCAGTTCGGTAGAAGTTATCGCCTGTAATACGGTCGTTAGCTGTTATGTCTAAAAAATCGCTACAACCCGTTAACGATAAGAAAGATGCAAGTGCAAGTGCATAAATGAATTTACTTGTTTTCATATTCTGTTCCTTGTTTTAATTAGAATGAAAGATTAAGCCCAAACGTATAGATGCGTGGCGATGGATAACGATAATTATCGATACCGGTCATCAAAGCATCTTGATTGGTAGAACCGATCTCCGGGTCATATCCCGAATACTTGGTAAAGGTAAACACGTTTTGAAGGTTGCAATACAGTTTCAGATTCTGAAGTCCAATTTTATTGACCCATTGACGAGGCAATGTATAGCCCAGTGACACGTTCTGAACACGTAGGTATGAGCCATCCTCTACAAACTTATCGCTGAATCGGAAGTTGGACGTTGAAGAGGCAGGAGAAGCACCAATACGACACATGTCAGCATCTCCACTTGCAATTCGAATGTTTCGATAATCATTTGGTCCATTGGGATTAATCCGTTCCAGATGAGCATAGTGAGTTGCCTTCTTCAATAAATTCGTATTTTCGCGGGGGTTCTCAAGCGATCGACGCATGTAGTTTACGACTTCATTCCCATAAGATCCCGTCAGATAAATACTCAAATCAAATCCTTTGTAAGAGAAGCTGTTTCCTATTCCATAGGTAAACTCCGGTTCGGGATTACCGATGTATGTACGATCCTCCTCATTGATTACACCGTCTTTATTGCGGTCTTCAAAGATATAGTCACCAATCCACACTCCATTTTCACCAATAGTCATTCCTGTGGGAAGCGCAGTGGGGGTGATTTTTCCTGACTCATCTTTATAATAAAAATCAGTAGCTTTCTCAAAACGCCCAATCACCTTATAACCATAAAACTGTCCGATAGCTTGCCCTACGGCTGTATGCGTAACTGGAGTGATGTCTGAACCAGATTGAATGGTTTTATTGATAATACTCGATTCAGTATCGAGTGACAAAACCTTGTTTCGGTTCATAGAGAATACAAAATTCGAACGCCATTGGAATCCACCTTTATCAATATTTACTGTATTCAGCGTCAATTCGAGTCCTTTGTTTTCGAGCGAACCAATATTGGCCCAAGGGGCCGATGTTGAACCCGATCCTGTTGTTCCTGCAAATGCAGGAAGAGGCAACTGCAACAGCAGGTTCTTCGTCTTTTTGTAATAAATATCAGCAATAAACTCAATTCGATTTTGAAACAAATTCACATCTATACCGATGTTACTCGAATAGGTTGTTTCCCATTTCAAATCTTTGTTGGGGGTGTTGCTTGCTATCAATCCTGTTCCCCAATTGGTGGCTACAGATGAGTAAGTCGATGTATAGGCGTAGTTCGCTACATTTTGGTTACCAACCGTACCCCATCCCAAGCGTAATTTAAGATTATTAATCACCTCATTTTCTTTCAAAAAGTTCTCATTAGAAACTTTCCAGGCCAATGCAGCCGAAGGAAACCATCCCCAACGGTTGTCTTTATAGAATTTAGAGGAACCATCTCGTCGGATCGTAAAAGTAGCCAGGTATTTATCGTCATACGCATAAAATGCGCGTCCGAAGTAAGATAAAATAGAACTTGCACCACTATTGTTGCCATTCTTTGCCGTAGTAGCATCCCCCGCATCCAGATCGGTTGCACTATTTGTCAGATAACCCGAGCGGTAGCCGGAAAGGTATTCCCAGTTGGACTTTTGCATTTCCTGTCCCAACATGACGTTGATGTTGTGCACAGCAAACGTTTGATTGTAGTTCACGATGTTTCTCCAGCTCCAATACTTATTATATGATTTGGCCACATTGCCTTCGCGCACTTCATTGACTAACGCTCCAAACTTATAAGAAGGATCGAACCGATAGGTATTTGTCACGCCATAATCAAAAGAGAGTTCTGTTTTATAAGTTAACCCGTCGATAATGGTTGCTTCGGCATACGTGTTGGCACGAATACCCATCTTTTCGTTTTCGTTCTTCTTTATCATAGCCAAACCAACAGGATTATTTTGAACATACTCATTCGTATCCGGACCATCATAATTGCCTTCTGCATTACGAACAGGTACGTTAGGGGTTTGCTTCAAAGCAATCTGTATCAGCGACTCTTCCGATACGGTAAGCTTCTGGTTAGAATTACTGAAAGCAAAATTAACTCCCATCTTTAGGTATTTCTTCACTTGCGAATCAAAGCTTCCTCTGAGATTCAACCGTTTAAATCCAGACCCAATCGCAATACCATCTTGATTTAAATAACCTGCTCCAAGTGCATACGTGTTCTTATCTGCACCGCCTGCAACAGAGAGATTATGGCTATGCATCATAGCCGTAGCAAACATTTCATTCTGCCAATCTGTTCCCTTTCCCAAAAGATCGGGGCGAATGAAATTATTATCAGCTTCTACAATTCCCATATCAGCACGTTCGTTTTTATGAATAGCATAATCACGAAGATCCATCATGTCAAGTTTATCAGGCATTTGTTGCCAACCTACATATCCGTCGTATGTAATAGATGCTTCACCTTTTGAACCACGCTTGGTTGTGATGATGATAACACCATTAGCTGCACGGGCACCATAGATAGCTGTAGCCGAGGCATCTTTCAAAACATCCATTGAAACGATGTCTGAAGGGTTAATGGAAGCCAAAGCATTGTCATTACCCGATCCAGTAGAACCGTCAATCACAACACCATCAATCACAAAGATTGGTTCATTGGATGCGTTTAATGAATTCACTCCACGAATGCGAATAGAAGAGCTACCGCCGGGCATACCTGTATTTTGCTGTACCTGCACACCGGCTGCGCGACCTTGTAACACCTGATCGATAGAAGTTGTTACCGACTTGCTGATGGCATCACTCGATACAGAAACAACCGCGCCAGTCAAATCACTACGCCTCATTTGTCCGTAACCTACCACAACTACTTCGTCTAAAACTTCCGTGTCTTCCTTCATTGTGACAGCAAGTTGTTTTTTGCCAGCAACTGCAATTAGCTGCGTTTGATAGCCAATAAATGAAACTTTCAATGTTCCTTTGGACGAAGTTGTTAATTTGAAGCTTCCATAAACATCGGTAATAGTGCCATTGGTAGTACCTACTTCGAGAATACTGGCACCTATAATAGGTTCGCCCGAAGGATCTTTGACCACACCCTGCACAGAGATAGACTGTGCAAATGCCCATAGTGGAAAGAGATATAAAAGAATGAATAGACCTAATGGTCGGGAATAATGATTTGTGCTTTTCATAAAATCATTGTTTAAATTATTAATGATGGTTTATACTTCACTTTATTTGTTGCGCAAATAGAAGAAAAAAGGTTTTCATGTTTTCATATCGTTGTTCTTTAAATTGTTGTTCCATAAATACGTCATTTAAGGTCTTACAAACATACGAATTATAAAAAGAAAATTTGGGAATATTTGTTTCATGGTGTTGAGTAACTGTTACATTGCACTATACTTCTGTTACAAGCATTTGCATGTACGTTACATTTCCATTTCAGAGGTATTTCTATGAGGTTCTACATCATTTTATCTTGGAAACAAATGAAACGACACACTATAGTTACTATTTGCTATGAAAGAATTCTTTTTCATTGACTCACCATTTTTTTTAAAGAATTCTCTTATCTTTGCTTCGAAAGTAAAATATCTACTAAAATGAAAAAACACCCCCTCCTTGCGCTACTGTTGCTGATAAACAGCTTATTTGTCTGTGTGTATGCACAAACTGGAAAGCTTTACTCTACCGACAAAGAGCTATCAAACAGCCTGATCAACAAAGTTTACCAAGATAAAAAAGGATTTATCTGGGTAGCAACCGAAGATGGGTTAAACAAATTCGACGGTAATAAATTCACCGTCTATAAACAGAATGCATCAGGCAAAGAGAGCTTGCTAAACAACTACGTAAAAACTGTTTTTGAAGATAGCAGCGGACGGTTTTGGGTGGTTTGCATCAATGGGGTGCAACGCTATGACCGGGCTGCCGACTCCTTTATAACCTTCCCCATTTACTACAAAGAGCGGAAGATTTCTCCGCAAATGGCATCTAACATCATCGAACGCAAGAATAAAGAGGTGTGGATCGGCACTTATGGACAAGGTATTGTGACTTTGCAGGGCGACCGTTTTTTATCTAAAGATGAGTTGAATAAGAAGATGCAAAGCTATTTCATTCACTCTATTTATGAAGATGCTCATCAGCGCATTTGGATAGCAACCGAAGATAAAGGACTTTTCTGCTATTATCCCGATGAGGATCGTTTACAGAAGTTCACCTCGCCTGCCCAGTTGACCTCCGACGACATCTCCTACTTTTGCGAAGATAAAAACAACACATTATTCATCAGCACCCTTAACGGAGGCTTAATGAAACTGAATAATGCATCAGGTGACTTTACTCCTATTCCTTATAAGATGAAAAACAACCTCAGCATCAAAACATTGATGGTCGATAAGGAGAATAACCTCTTTATCGGAACAGAGGGCAAAGGCGTGAAACGATACGACCGCAACAGTCAAACGATTGTTGATTGCGACATCCATAGTGGGATATTCGACATCACTGCTTCCAAAGTACACTCCATTCTGGAGGACGAAGCAGGAAATCTTTGGTTGGGTATTTTTCAAAAGGGGTTACTTTGCATCCCCGGCATGCAGAATAAATTTAATTATTACGGTTATAAGTCGTACCTTAAAAGTAGCATAGGGTCGAGTTGTGTCATGGCTATCTACACAGACACACAAGGTGTAGCGTGGATTGGTACAGACAATGACGGGCTCTATGCCATCAACGATGAGGGCAAACAGCTGGCTCATTACAAGGAGGAAAATAGCAATCGTTCCGTACCTGCAAACATCATGTGTCTTTTCGAAGATTCGGAACATAAGCTGTGGGTAGGCTCTTATTTCAGCGGACTGGCGCACATAAACAAGCAAACGGGTGCATGCACCTACGTAACCGAATTGTCGAACAAGAGCCAAAAAGGAACGAACGAAAAAATATATTGTCTCATTGAAGATCGAAACAAAACCATCTGGGTAAGCACCTACGGTTCGGGGATTTACCGCATGTCGTTATCGGGCAAAATTCTCGAACAACATCAATCGGACAAGTTACAAAGCGAAGATTGGAGCCTGAACCGCTTGTGCAACGATTGGGTAAACTGTATGATAGAAGACAACGAGGGATTGCTATGGATTGGCACTTGCAACGGCTTAAGCTGTTTCGATCCCGACAAGAAGAGCTTCATCAACTATTTCGGAAAGAATAACCTGCTACCCAATGTATTTGTACATACGCTTTTGCAAAGCAACAACGGAAACATCTGGATAGGAACCTCCGAAGGGCTTTATTGTTTTGATAAGCAAAAGAAAGAGTTCAAGAAATACACCACCGTTCAGGGACTTCCAAGCGACGTGATCTGTGGTATCGAACAGGATAAGCAGGGACAGTTTTGGATCAGTACGCATCGAGGAATTTCCCGGATGAATGCTGACACTGAAACCTTTATCAATTACTATGCATCGGATGGAATACAAGGTAATGAGTTTACCCGTGGGGCAGCTTGTCAAGATATACGAGGTAAGATATACTTTGGCGGCACAAACGGTGTTACCAGTTTCTTTCCCAACGAAATAACCGATCACAAGAAAAAATTGAAGATAGAGATCACCGACTTCATGCTGGCCAACCACTCGGTTAAAAAGGGAGATATGTCAGGCAATCAACTCATTACCGACACCTTAGTGATGGACGCCAAGCGCCTCACCCTCTCCTACGACCACAACTCCTTCAGCCTTGAGTTCTCCACTTTAGCATACACCAACCCCGAACGCATCATCTACCAATACAAAATGCAAGGGCTTGATGCCGACTGGATGAGCACCAATCCCGGCATTAATCGAGTAACATACACCAGCCTGCCACCCGGAAAATACAACTTTCAGGTACGCGCCAAAGACGATGATAACTTTTCAGATATCCGTTCGGTCGAAATAATCATCACACCTCCTTGGTATCAAACGTGGTGGGCTATCTGCATTTGGACACTGATCGCGCTTAGTGTTCTCTACGCCATTGCCATGTATATCCTCTCGCGCATCCGTCACAAGCAGGAGATTCTGCGTCGTGAGCACCTGGAGCAGATAAACGAAGCCAAATTACAATTCTTCATCAATATCTCTCACGAGATACGCACCCCTATGACCCTCATTATTAGTCCGCTCGAAAAACTACTTGCCGAACAGTCCGAGAAGCAGAGCACGTACCTGATGATCTACCGCAATGCGCAGCGCATCTTGCGTCTTATTAATCAGTTGATGGACCTTCGTAAACTGGACAAAGGACAGATTCATCTTAAATTTCGAGAAACAGACATGGTGGGCTTTATTGAAGATCTGATGCAGACGTTCGACTATCCGGCACAGAAAAAGGGGATCCACTTCACGTTCAATAAGCAGTTGCCAAACACAGAGTCGCTAAAAGTATGGATAGACCTCAACAACTTTGACAAAGTGTTGATGAATGTACTTTCAAACGCCTTTAAATACACACCCAAAGGCGGAAGCATTACTGTGAGCCTTCGCACCGGACAACAGCCCAACACACGAAGTGCTTTGCAAAACTATTTCGAAATATGCATAGAAGACACCGGAGTAGGCATCGATAAAAATAAGATCGAACAGATATTTGAACGCTTTTATCAAATAAATAACGACGTAACACAATCAAACTTCGGCACCGGAATAGGTTTGCACCTCTCGCGTTCGTTGGTCGAACTACATTACGGAACCATCAGCGCCGAAAACCGCGAAACAGGTGCAGGCACGCGCTTCATCATTCGTCTTCCCTTAGGTAGCGATCACCTGAAGCCCGACGAGTTGGAGAATCCCGAAGAAATAGCCGGTACAAACACTTCCCACTTACCTCCAATAGTCGAAGACGAACAAGACGAGGAGATAAAACTGCCGAAAGCAAGAACACGTTATCGGGTATTAGTGGTAGAGGACGATGACGAAATACGTCGATATATCCGTGACGAACTGAGCCATGATTTCCGAATATCCGAATGCATCAACGGGCAAGAAGCCCTCGAATTTATACTCAAAGAGAAGCCCGACTTGGTCATTAGCGACATCATGATGCCCGAGATGGATGGCATGACCCTCTGCCGAAAGGTCAAACAGAACATCAACATCAACCACATCCCTATCGTTCTGCTCACGGCTAAATCAAAGCCCGAAGATCGAGTAGAGGGTTTGGATATTGGGGCCGACGCTTACATCATGAAGCCTTTTAATACGGAATTGCTGCGAAGCACCGTTACCAATCTGATAGCCAATCGCGAACGATTAAAGCACAAGTTCGTCGGAGAAAAACAAGTGGAAGATCAGCTTGTAAAGATAGAGATGAAGTCGAGCGATGAGTTACTGATGACTAAGGTCATGAATGTCATCAACAAGCACCTATCCGACCCTGCACTCAATGTTGAGATGCTGGCAGCTAATGTAGGCATGAGCCGTGTACACATGCACCGCAAACTCAAGGAGCTTGCCAATCAGTCGGCGCGCGACTTTATCCGCACCATCCGTTTGAAGCAAGCTGCCACGTTACTGAGCGAGAAAGGTTTAACGGTATCCGAAGTAGCCTACGCTACCGGATTTTCTAACCTGTCACACTTTTCGAACTCCTTCAAGGATTTCTACGGAATGTCTCCGTCTGAATATAAAGAGCAGCACATGTAACCGAAAAAACAACCCTAAATAAACACCCACATGAGAGCACTTGTAATCTCGGCCATAGTGGCAACATGGTTCATCGCCTTGGGCGGATGTACGCCCTCTTCGTCTCGCTCCGAAGCTCGTTTCGAGTTCTTCCGTTATCAGGGAGAGGATAGTCGCTTCAATCACTCCTTTGATTCAGCACACGAATACCTTAACCCCATCATTGCCGGCTTCTATCCCGATCCCAGCATTTGTCGCAAAGGCGAAGATTACTACTTGGTGAACTCCTCTTTCGCCTACTATCCCGGTATTCCTATTTTCCATAGCCGCGATTTGGTAAACTGGGAACAGATAGGACATGTGCTTGATCGTCCTTCGCAACTACAACTTGACAGCATTCGTCTCGATGGAGGTATATACGCGCCTGCAATTACCTACAATCCATTCAACAATACATTTTACTTGGTCACTACTTGTGTTGATGGCATCGGAAACTTCATCGTCAAGACTCAAAACCCACACCAAGGGTGGAGCGAACCGATACCTCTGCCTAAAGTAGGCGGCATTGATCCGTCGCTTTTCTTTGATGAAGATGGAAAGGGGTATATCGTACACAATGATGCTCCCCCGAAAGAGCCCGAATACGACGGACATCGCGCCATTTGGATACACCAATACGACACCCTTACCGACCAAACCCAAGGAGCTCCTCAGCTGCTCATTGACGGAGGGGTAGACAAATCGACCCATCCCGTATGGATAGAAGGGCCTCATCTTTATAAGGTGAACGGTACATACTATTTGATGGCTGCCGAAGGGGGCACAGGAAACAACCATAGCGAAGTGATCTTCACTTCCGATCGGGTAAAAGGCCCGTACAAGCCTGCAGCCCACAACCCCATCCTGACGCAGCGTGACCTCGCTGCTAATCGCCCCGACTGCGTCACAAGCACCGGGCATGCCGATCTGATAGACACTCCTTCGGGGGAATGGTTTGCCGTTTTCTTAGGTTGTCGCCCCTATAAAGACGATCTGTACCATACCGGTCGGGAGACGTTCTTACTCCCGGTTAGTTGGGAGAACGGCGTACCAATGATTCTTGCGGCAGGCAAAGCTGTGCCTACCCGCGTAAAACCCGAAGGTTGGCACAGTAACACTCAAGGAATACAGCCCGATGCATGGACAGGTAATTTTACTTGGACAGACGCTTTCGAAAGCGATCATCTATCTCACAAGTGGTTATTTATCCGTACTCCTAAAGAAAAATTTTGGAGTATTGATGCAGGAAAACTGCTGCTTACCCCTACTTCGCATAGCTTATACACCCGTGGTTCTCCTGCCTTTATCGGCCATCGTCAGCAACATACCAACTTCACCGTTACCACTCGATTGGAGTTTACTCCGCAACACGAAGGAGCTTTGGGAGGGCTGGCATGTTATCAAAACGAGCGTTTTAACATCGTCTTTGGCAAAACACTGCAACAAGAGCAGCCTGTTGTAACGGTTATCAGTACAACTGGCGGCAATAAAAAAGAGATGGGAACATTCCCGCTTGCCTTAGGCAAGGAGCATGTTCCCATCTATCTTCGCATCATCGGTCGTGCCGATCAATATAGTTTTGCACTCTCTTTCGATCAGAAAGAGTGGCATCCGGTAGCCACCAACGTAGATAGTAGCAACCTGAGCACCCAGAAAGCCGGCGGGTTTACCGGAACAGTTATCGGGATGATTGCCGACAACTAATTACTTGTAAATAATCAACGCCGATTGAGCAGGCACAAACACTTCCGGGCCATACAACGTACCCAGTCCGCGACTGTCTATAAGCCCATCGCGACAAACAACGGTGTATTTACCATCGCCCACCGTTAGTTTGGCAGGGGTGGTACGCCCGTTAAGCACCACGATGATCTCCTGCCAGCTATCCCCATTGGCATGGTCTTTCAGTCGATAGGCAATCAGGTTGCTGCCCTCTACCGGAAGAAACTCCAAGTGCTTACGCACCTTTTCGGCATCTCCCATACGGAAGGCAGGGTGTGCTTTACGTAGCTTAATCAATCCTTTGTAATAGGCAAAGAGGTCGGCATTCAGTGTCTTGAGTCGCCAGTCGATAGCGTTGATCGAATCGGGGCTCTCGTAACTGTTGTGTACTCCTTTCTTATCCCGCATCAGCTCTTCGCCGGCATAGATAAACGGAACACCCTGCGAGGTGAAAACAGCCGTCTGTGCCAGTTTATCGAGCTTTACCAACTGTTCGCGTGTCAATCCCGGGATGCTCGATTGCAGGCGGTCTACCAAACACATGTCATCGTGGCAAGAGGCGTAGCTAATCATCTGCGTGGGTTGCACCGCCCAAGCGGCTTTGCTGTAATTCACGGAGTCGTTCTTGACTTGCGGGTGTGCAATGGCGCCAACAATACCAAACTTAATGCTCATCTCCTCTCCCGGCAACCCGGCCAAGAATGCACCTTTTTTATTGTCGTTGAAAGGGCCACGCAGGCCATCGCGAAGCTCATCCGAGAAGGCAGCAATGCCCGGCATCTTCGCCATGTTGACTTTCATCGCCAGCGAGTCGGCTGGATAGCGAGGGGCTTCGGCCGCCCAACCTTCGCCATAGATAAAGATGGAAGGATCAACCTTATCTACTGCTTGGCGTATTTCGTTCATCGTTTCAATGTCATGTATCCCCATCAGGTCGAAGCGAAATCCATCGAGATGATATTCGTTGACCCAGTAAAGCACGGACTCAATCATGTATTTACGCATCATGGCACGGTCGCTTGCCGTTTCATTGCCACAGCCCGAGCCGTTGGCAAACGTTCCATCTTCCTTTTTGCGATAGAAATAGCCGGGTACGGTACGTTCGAAATTACTCTCGGCCGTGTTGAACGTATGATTGTACACCACATCGAGCACCACCCGTATGCCTGCCTTGTGCAATGCCTGAACCATCTGCTTAAACTCCTTGATGCGGGTAGCCGGAGTATACGGATCGGTGGAGTAAGAGCCATCGGGCACATTGTAGTTTTGCGGATCGTAGCCCCAGTTGTATTTGTTTTCATTCAGCTTCGATTCATCTACCGACGCATAGTCGTACGAAGGTAACAAGTGCACATGGGTTACGCCCAGCTCTACCAGATGATCGATGCCTGTAGAAAGTTTACTCGAATTCACCGTGCCGTGCTCGGTCAATGCCAAATACTTTCCTTTGTGCTTGACACCCGAAGTGGAGTCGATCGAGAGGTCACGGTGGTGCATCTCGTACAACACAATGTCTGCCGCCGATTTCAGTGGTGGACGTTGATCGCTCTCCCACCCCTCAGGGTTGGTTGCTTTCATATCGATTATGGCTGCTCGTTTTCCGTTCACCCCCACTGCCCGAGCATTGATGCCCGGTGTGTCGCCCAACCACTTGTCATTCACCTTCACATTGAAGGTGTAAAACTTGCCCAGCATGTCTTTGTTCACCTTTGCCGACCACGTTCCATCTTCGCCCGGTTGCAGCGCTATCGTTTCGTAAGCATGCCCTCCCTTACCGGCATCAAATAACATCAAACGCACCTCATCAGCCGTAGGCGACCAAAGCGAGAAGGTGGTACACTCGGGTGTGTACTCCATTTCAATTAGGCTTCCGGCACGAACCGGATACAACTCATAAGAGGTATACTCCTTCTTTACAGGTGCGCAACTAACCATCATTGCAGCCGTTGCCACCCCTATCACCGACAGATAATTTGGTTTCATCATTTGTTTATTTATCAATTGTTATTCATCTGTGCACGCTTATTTAACTCGCTCCGGGTTCTTTGCCATGAAGTCTTTCCATCCGCTGTACCCTTTTTCAACAACCGGTCGTCCCATTTGCAGAAAATGACAATAGGCAGCGGCCAATCCGTCGGTAGCATCCATAAACACCGGCATCTCCTCCTTCGATAAGTGCAACATGCGTTGCAACATATCCGCTACTTGCTCTTTGGTGGCTTGGCCTCGGCCTGTAATCGCCATCTTTATCTTCAGTGGAGCGTACTCTGTTATCGGGATATCCCGACTCAGTGCGGCTGCCATAGCTACCCCTTGTGCGCGCCCCAATTTCAACATCGACTGCACATTCTTTCCGAAGAAAGGTGCCTCAATGGCTACTTCATCGGGCAGGTAACTATCGATAATACCCAATATTCGTTCGTGAATATGTTTGAGTTTCATATAGTGATTGTCTAGTTTGCGCAAGTCGATGATTCCCATCGCCACCATCTCGGGTTTGGTTCCCACGATGCGCAATACTCCATATCCCATAAGGGTTGTTCCGGGGTCAATGCCAAGGATTATTTTCTCTTTTACGGGTTTAATCACTCTATTACCTCCATTAATGTAGGAAAACCGATCACTTTATTTTCAAACATTTTTTTCAATTCTTCATTCAACACCGTGCCTTGCTCCATGTGCCACTTGTGTAGCACGCTGCTGTTTTCCACCTCCCACTGCAAAGAGAACGACCAACCTTCTTCTCTGTGGCTCAATATTTTACAAAGACGAGGCTGATTCAATGCTCCGTGTTTTTCTACTTCGGGAATATAGGACTCCTTGATCCAAATCAAGAAATTATCACAAACGTTATCATCTACTTGAAAGGTCGTATTATAGATCAGCATATTTTTTTGATTATTATTTTTGCAAACTTAGCGATTATTTCAGAATAATGCATTATCTTTGCAGCACGAAAAATGAAATAACGGTTGTAAACGTTATCAAGTTTTCTTTTTAAGGGGGATTAGCTCATCTGGCTAGAGCGCGACACTGGCAGTGTCGAGGTGATCGGTTCGAGTCCGATATTCTCCACAACGAATAACGTATAGTAGCGTATTAAGCAAACAAAGATGCTTAATACG
>JAGOOC010000031.1 GCA_017992695.1 Bacteroides sp.
AGCTCATTTGCCAAGTAACAACAAAATCGGGATGAATTTGATAATGGATTAGGAATGATTGTTGCCGATCGGTGCGGTATTCATAGGCTTCGAAACACCCCTGATCGGCTACGGTAAAGGGGGCGATATGCAGATGTTCTCTGAAATCAACCTCGCCAGTTTGCATGCTTTTGAACATCACCTCTTTGGCCGACCAGTGCAAAAGCAAAGGCCAGGTAGTGTCGCCCCGGTAGGCTTCTATTACTTCGTCGGCTCTCATGAATTTGTGGGCAACTTTATGGATGCGTGCTCCATACTGTTCGATATCAATGCCCACTTCGGAAACAGGGCTGAGAATAACGGCTACGTAGCCTTTGGTGTGCGAGATGCTAATGAAACAAGAGCGATCGGCAAGGTAGGGCTTCCCACTAGGTTCGTAGGCCACTTCGACCGCTTGCCCCAACAGCCGATAGAGCAATACGCGTACAGCAAGCCACTCGAGTTTGCGATGCAACGCGGTGAAACGCTGCAAGCCCACTTCGTAGGGTTCGCGCACGGGCAATAGGTTGAGCAACTCGTCAATTGTCTCCTCCATTTTCCAGATTCCCCATCGAACCGTTTCTTCTTTATGCTCTAAATGAATAGCCATCGGCAGTACTTCAGTTTACGCTTCAGTTTGAGCAGTGGAGGGTGTCATGGCGAACTTCACCTTCAATATACGACGGTTGTCCATGGCCATAATTTCAAATTCATAAGCGTGGTACGTTACCTTCTCATGAAGCGAGGGAAATTCGCCTTTGATCTCGAGCAGCAAACCTGCCAACGTGTCGGCATCTGCCGATATTTTATCGAAGTCCTCTTCGTTGGCTCCTGTTATCTTATAGAAATCGCTCAACGGTGTTTTGCCTTCAAAAACCCACGTATAGTCATTGAGGGCTACATAGGTACGTTCTTCATCATCGTATTCATCGTGAATTTCGCCAACAATCTCTTCAATGATGTCTTCCATGGTCACAATGCCCGAAGTGCCGCCAAACTCATCGACTACAATGGCTATGTGTATCTTGTTGGTTTGAAAGTCGCGCAAGAGGTCATCAATCATTTTGGTTTCGGGCACAAAGTAAGCCGGACGAATGAGTGACTGCCAGCGAAAACTGTCCCCTTTGTTCACGTGGGGCAGCAGGTCTTTGATGTAGAGCACGCCCTTGATATTGTCTCGCGAACCGGAGTAAATGGGAACACGCGAATAAGAGTTCTCGACGATACAATGCATCACTTCATGAAATGAAGCACGAATATCGAGGTCGACTACGTCCAAGCGAGGAGTCATCACCTCTTTGGCTGTTTCGCCTCCAAAACGAATGATGCCTTCGAGTATGTTATTCTCTTCGGTAAGTTCTGTTCTATCGGTTAGCTCAAGCGCTTGCGAGAGTTCATCGACAGAGATGTTATGGTTTTTACGAACAACATGTTTGTTTAAGAAAGTGGTTGACCGCACCAACAAATGAGATATTGGTCGAAACAGCTTACGCAACACGTAAATGGCTGGTGCTGCGAAACGGCAGAAAGCTAATGTTTTTTGTGCAGAATAGATTTTAGGCATAATCTCGCCAAAGAGCAACAGCAAGAAGGTAAGCACAACCGTCATAATCAGGAACTCTGTAAAAGTGGAGGTAAAGTGAAACACCTGCAAAAAGAAGAAATTACAGAGCATAATGATCGTTACGTTCACAAAGTTATTGGTGATGAGTACCGTTGCTAAGAGGTATTCTGAATCATCCAACAAGTGACTGATCTTCTCGTCGGAGGGATGATTGCGCTCTTCGATATCATTACGATCAGATGGGGTGAGAGAGAAAAAAGCGATTTCAGATGCTGAGGCAAAGCCAGAAGCAAATAAGAGCAAGCCGGCCAGAATAATGGCTACAATTGCTGAAAAAGAGGGTGCGGTTACAGTAACACCGCTGAAAACATCTGCCAATTGGCATAAAAAAGCGTCCGGGTCCAAAATTTTGGTTTTTAGTTAAACAATGGTTTAGTCGAGAGTGATGTGCTCAAAATGTTGCTGTTGAGCACATCACTCTCGACTTATTTAAAACGGTAAATCGTCTGTGGAATTGCTCTGCGCCGAAGCAACCTGGGGCTGCTGAGTTTGTGCAGTAGCTGTTTGAGGTTGTTGGGGTTGTGCAGCAGCAGCCGGCTGAGTGGCGGCAGCAGAGGCCCCTTTTGGAGTCAACATCTCCATGCTGTCAACGAAAATCTCGGTTACGTAACGTTTTGCTCCCGACTGATCGTCGTACGTGCGGGTTCTGATCTTTCCTTCCACATAGAGTTTATCTCCTTTGTGCACGTACTTCTCAGCCGTTTCGGCCAATCCACGCCACAACACAAGGTTGTGCCATTCGGTCTTTTCGGGAACCTGAGTTCCGTTTGCCAACGTATATGCTCTATCGGTTGTAGCCAACGAGAAGGAGGCTACCGCAATACCTGTGTCCAGGTATCTTACTTCGGGGTCGCGCCCAACATTTCCTAATAATATAACCTTATTCACTGACATATCATTCTAATTTAGTTGATTTTGCGTCAAAATTAAACAGAAATATCACACCATCCAAAAAATGAACCAACTATTATACATATTTCTCGATATAAGCATGTACCAAACGAGAGACTGCATACTGCTCCAATTCAGAACCCTGAATGCATTGATAAGCCGAAAGGGATGTGGAGGTTACGGGCAATATGACTTCGTAAAAGTTGGCATAGATAATGCGGTGAGACAAGACATGCTTCACGTTGCTGCAAACAAGGCGAACCATCGGCACCTCGCCTTCAGTAAACAGGGCCTTAAACTCGGGCAGCACCAGAAACGCCTCTTCGGAGAGTGATTCGGAGGTTTCAATCAACGGAAACTCGAATAGGTTCTTCCAGATATCTTTTTCGGTGCGTTTGCGTATATAGGTATACTCGCCCCTGCGCACATGTATATAATTGAAATAGCGGTTGGTCGTTTTCGTTTTATGCTGCTTCACGGGCAGCTGCGACACTAAACCGTTTGACGAAGCAGAGCAGGAGTCAACCAACGGGCAAAGCAAACAGTTGGGCGACTTGGGCGTGCATTGCAGCGCACCAAAATCCATTATGGCCTGATTGTAAGTGGCGGGATCAGTTGGGTAGAGCATCTCGCTCGCTAAAGCAGCAAACAGTTTCTTGCCTTGGGTAGAGTCGATGGGCGTGTCGATGCCCAAATAGCGCGAAAGCACCCGATAAACGTTACCATCGACTACCGCATAGGGCATGTGGTAAGCAAACGAGCAGATGGCTGCGGCCGTGTACTCTCCCACCCCTTTGAGTGCGAGCACCTCGGGGTAGGTCGTTGGAAAAACACCATGCATGCTTTTGGCTGCTGCATGAAGGTTGCGGGCACGCGAATAGTAACCTAACCCTTGCCAAAACTTCAGCACCTCATCTTCATCGGCATCGGCTAGCGTCTGTACATCGGGAAAACGTTTGATAAAACGAAGAAAATAATCGTAACCTTGCGCTACACGAGTTTGCTGAAGAATAATTTCTGAAATCCAGATTAAATAAGGATCCGAGGATTCTCGCCAAGGAAGTTCACGTTTGTGTTCTTTATACCAATTTAATAATGTTTTGCTAAAAGTATTCATTCTATTTTATTCAGTGGAGGGATTGAGTTCAATGCCGACAAAAGTAGCTGTTTTCACTTTAAGAAAGCTTAAGTATGAGACTTTTTTCAAAAATTGTTCAGAATATATTTTTTTGAGAGCCTAAAAAGCCATATATTTGCAGTCCGAAAAATCAGATAGATCATAAGTAATAATATTTTTTTAAGGAAAAATGACTAAAGCAGATATCGTAAACGAAATTACAAAGAATACGGGTATTGACAAAGCAACAGTATTGTCGACAGTTGAGGCATTTATGGATGCAGTGAAAGACTCTCTTTCTAAAGACGAGAACGTATACCTCCGCGGATTCGGAAGCTTCGTAGTAAAGAAAAGAGCTCAAAAAACAGCTCGTAATATTTCAAAAAACACTACGATCATTATCCCCGAGCATAACATCCCAGCCTTTAAGCCGGCCAAGACGTTTACACTCTCGGTAAAGAAATAACAAACAAGAGTATTAACCCAATAAAATTTTGAAGCTATGCCAAGCGGAAAGAAAAAGAAAAGACATAAAATGTCAACGCACAAGCGTAAAAAAAGACTAAGAAAGAATAGACATAAAAGCAAAAAATAACTTTTAGTCTAAACTTTGGTCAAAAATGAAGAACAAACTTGTGAAGCGAATGTCTTTCGAGTTTGTTCTTTCTTTAAATGGCCAATCCTAATGAACAATTAGTCCATTTTTTTGTTCATTTTTTAAACTTAAATAATTAGGAAACAACTGTGACGAACGAATTAGTAGTAGACGTACAACCCAAAGAAGTATCCATCGCCCTGCTTGAGGACAAGAGCTTGGTGGAACTACAAAGCGAAGGAAGAAACATCTCCTTTTCCGTGGGTAACATTTATTTAGGCCGCGTCAAGAAATTGATGCCCGGGCTAAATGCCTGTTTCGTGGATGTCGGTTACGAGAAAGATGCTTTCCTTCATTATTTAGACCTAGGTCCTCAATTTAACTCACTCGAAAAGTTCGTAAAGCAAACGTTAAGCGACAAGAAAAAGCTGAACTCCATTACGAAGGCATCCATACTTCCCGAACTGGATAAGGAGGGCACTATTGCCAACACCTTGAAGGTAGGACAAGAAGTGATGGTGCAGATTGTAAAGGAACCGATTTCAACCAAAGGGCCCCGATTAACTTCCGAAGTTTCATTCGCCGGAAGATACCTGGTGCTGATTCCCTTTGATGATAAGGTTTCTGTTTCTCAAAAAATTAAATCGGGCGAAGAGCGCGCACGTCTCAAACAACTACTGATGAGCATTAAACCGAGAAACTTCGGTGTGATCGTACGTACAGTGGCCGAAGGGAAACGCGTTGCCGAACTCGACGGAGAGCTTAAAGTGCTGCTTAAACAATGGGAAGAGAGCATCGCAAAGGTGCAGAAAGTCACCAAGTACCCAACACTGATTTTTGAGGAGACAAGCCGTGCGGTAGGATTACTACGCGACCTGTTTAGCCCAACATTCGAAAATATATACGTCAATGACGAGGCGGTATACAACGAAATCAGAGACTACGTGACGCTAATCGCCCCTGAACGGGCGGGAATTGTGAAACTGTATAAAGGATCACTTCCCATTTACGACAATTTTGGTATCACCAAGCAGATCAAAGCTTCTTTTGGTAAAACCATCTCTTACAAGAGTGGAGCCTACCTGATTATTGAGCACACTGAGGCGCTTCACGTTGTAGACGTGAACAGCGGTAACCGCACCAAGAGCCCCAACGGACAGGAAGGTAACGCACTCGAAGTAAATTTGGGAGCAGCTGATGAGCTGGCACGCCAACTAAGACTAAGAGACATGGGAGGTATCATTGTCGTAGACTTCATTGATATGAATGAAGCCGAAAACCGTCAGAAGCTTTATGAACGTATGTGTGCCAACATGCAAAAAGACAGAGCAAGACACAACATCTTACCTTTGAGCAAATTTGGGCTGATGCAAATCACCCGCCAAAGGGTACGTCCGGCAATGGATGTAAACACGATGGAAGATTGTCCGACCTGTTTCGGCAAAGGCAAAATCAAGTCGTCCATTCTCTTTACGGACACTCTCGAGAGTAAAATTGATTATCTGGTCAACAAACTGAAGGTAAAGAAATTCTCACTGCACGTCCATCCGTACATCGCCGCCTACATCAATCAGGGACTTATGTCGCTGAAACGTAAATGGCAGCTTAAATACGGATTAGGAATTAAGATCGTACCTAGTCAAAAACTCGCCTTTCTGGAATATACATTCTATGATATGCACGGCGAAGAGATTGACATGAAAGAGGAGATCGAAATTAAGTAAAAAAAAGAGGCTGACTACAATTGCAACGTGCATAAATAGTCAGCCTCTTTTTTTATCTGTTTGCTCGTTTGTGCTTGCTTAAAAGAGCAGAGCATTCAGAGCTGCGATAGTTCTCCCGCTTATTGCTTAGAAGAGCGCCACGGGAAGCTCTGTGAGCGAGCTGATGCAATGAACTTCACCAGCAGCCTCTTCAAAGAAACCTTTAGAGGCGGGAACCCCCTGAATGGCTTGACACCCCAAGCTCAACGCAGGAAGGATATCATTCTTCATCGAGTCGCCTACTACCAAGACCTCTTCGGGGGCATAGCCTTGCCGGTCGAAAGCGAGTTTCCAGAGCGTCGAGTCGGGTTTACGAACACCTTCAAGAGTCGAATCTGTCAACGAAATAAAACACGAGGCAATGCCTAAATCGGTCACTACTTTCTCCAGATTGCCATAGTAATTAGAAACCAACAACAGCGGATAATGTTGTGCAAGCTTCGCAAGCACCGGCTTCGACAACTCCACATAATGGGTAGAGAAATCGGTAACTAAGCGAGCTGCCGTTGCCGGAAGCTGCTTCCTGTTTTCAGGAGTATCGGGTAAGATGCCACGCTCAATGAGGTTCTCAAACTGCAGGTTTGTTTTAAAAAGCTGTGTTTCGAGCAACGTGTGAAACGGTTGTACCAACTGCATACGCTCCATCATTTGCTCGGCATAAATATACGAATCGCGAAAACGTTCTGCGGTTAAATTCAAGTGCAGTTCTTCCGTGTACAAACGAATGTAGATATCCATCCAGTGCATGAAGGGCGAGTCGAGCGTTCCACCAAAGTCAAACGCAATGGCTTTTATTTTTTTGCTATCAATCATTTCTTATTTTCTATTATTTACTGGTTGTTTCGTGCTTCGGGTTACTTATTTCGTGCTTTGTGTTCCGTATTTCTTGTTTCTTGTTACCCATCTTCATGAGCACGAGACCAATTACAATCCAAAACAGCTCGCGTACACGAGTAATCAAAGCTGTATATACGCCAAATCCTCCCGAGATAGAGAGTCCGCCAACAGCCAAGGCAAAGCCTCCTTCGCGGCCACCCAGTTGCATGGGTAAGAAGAAAAGCAGATTAGCCAACAAAGAGGAGAATGCTACAATGAGCACACAGCTCACGAAGCTAACATCCGTTGTAAGCACATTGAGGATGAGCCACACTTCGAGGCAACTCACAATGCGCGCCAAGAACTCGAGCGTTAACGCACCGTAAAACGTACTTTTGCGTTGCTGATGAAGCAGAGCAATCTGACTGTCTATATTCTCTAACTTCTCTTTGTGTGTTTCAGAGAAACGAATGGCTCGGTGTTTCAAAAAAGGGATATGACTACCCAAGCGAATGCAAGCTACGGCCATTCCGTTTCGGTAACCCTTCGCAAACACAATACTGAGTAGAAAACACAACACGGTGATGAAACCCAAGAGAATACCCATCCCCCATCCTACCGGATAGAAGCAGGCATAAATCACTACCGAGCTCATCCAAAGCCCGAAATGGGAGAAGATGTGCATCATCACGTAAAGAATAACCGACGAGGTGGCACGCTCTACACCAAGGTAGGGCGTAAGCTCCATGATGCGATAGGGTTCACCACCCATCAGCCCCACGGGAGTGACATAATTCAAGGCAAAGCCCGAAACCGTAAATTTATAGAGTCGCCTAAAGCTAAGTTCGGGCACGCGCCCACCGCTTCGGATGATCACATACCACGACAACGTATTGATTAAGTAGACAAAAAGCCATAGCAGCAGCACCAAGGGTAAGTAAACACCGGCGCGCTCTAGGTTGTGCAACAGTTCATCGTACGAGAGATCGAACGTAAAAAGCATGATGACCACTGCAATGACACCAAAGGCCAGAAAAAGATTGCGTAAACGACTACTCATGATTCATGTTGTATTTTCCGGTACAGGTAACCGCTCCAGCTCTCGTGTTTCCAAACCATGTAAACCAATAGGCCGTTAAGCACCGTGAGTTCAAAAACAAAGTACAACCAAGGCTGGTCGATTAATATAGAGATGAAAAGTGCCACAACACGGGTGTTGAAAGAGAGAATATTGGTGTATTTCATCAACGGAAGACTACCCAAACGAAACTCTTGTGCGATAGCAGGCGGCATCGTATCACCATAACGGGTGCGCAACAACGCAAAGAAGCGTTGAAAACGGGGCGACAGTTGCTCTTGCGAATGGGTATATCCGCTATAGAACCAAAGAAACAACTTCCGGATAAAATCCTTTTTCCACGACAAAGAGTAATAGATAGCCCATTGCTGCACGGAGTTATCGAGCTCGCTACCCGACTTTCCCTTCAAGAAGAAAAGGTGTATGTTGCGGTAGTAATCGGCCATAGCAGCCTGTTTGCCATGAAAGAAACCGGCAGTAGCAGCCAGCACCCATATCCACCACGACCATTCGGGGGTGAGACGCAAGCAAATGGCTACATAGATGGCAATGAACCAGAAATCGCCCGATACGCCATCGAGTATACGCCCCAGTTCAGACTTCTGTCCGGTCATTCGAGCCAGTTGCCCATCGGCACTATCGTACATGTTGGCCCATACGAGCAGACACATGCCTGCTACATTGATCCATAGGTTGTTGTAGTAAAAGAGAATACCGGCAGCCACTCCCAAGAAGATAGAGGCGATGGTAATGGCGTTCGGGCTTATCCCAAGCTTTTTGAAAAGAAGTGCCCACCGATAACCAATGGGGCGATAGAAAAGCAAGTCAATCCACTCTTCCGTATCGGCCGATTTCAGACTGGCTTGTAAGCCGGGGTTCGTTGTTTTATCATTCATATGTTTGTTGTTTCGTGATTCATACTGCTGCGGGGCTACCTGCATCTGTAGTGTTGACCGCATCTGCTATTTTACCAGCGTCTGTTGTGTGACCTGCATCTGCTGTATTGCTTGCATCTTTTGTTTGTGCTCGGTGCAAAATTGCTTGTCCGATAGCGATGGCTGCCTCTTTGCGACAAGGGGCAAAGCTGGGCCAATCGTTAAAGTCGATGATTCGAATCGTTCCATCAGCAGATACAATGCAATCGCCGCCATAGATACTCACTTGTAGTACCTGCGCGGCTGCATCACATAGCCCACGCAGCTGATCGTGTGAAAAAGAAATTCCGGTGGGAGCACCGTTGATCTCTTCGAGTCCAAACTTACTGTGATTCCCTTCGTAGGGGTAGAACCAGTGAAAGAAATCAGTACCCGATACACCGTAAAACTTAATTAAGTCTCCTTCGAGGTGGCGATTAATCACTACACGCTCAATGCCTCGCAAGGCATATTCGGCCATCACTTCGCGCAACTCCTGAGCGGTGCGCACGTAGGATACATCTTCGCGGTGAATGGCATGAAAATCGGCACGTTTCACCCAACACGGTTCAAAGCGAGGCTTTATAAGATCAGTCTGTATTTGATCTCCGGTGTTCCAAACCAAGCTTTCAGGGTGGGGTATCTGATTATCCATCAGCAAGGTTGTCATCCGCTCGCGCGTACAGTTCTCAATGCCGTAGGCCGAGTTTACTGCTACTACGCCATGCTGCTCCAGGTACTGCAATTTCTGCACACTCTCCTTGCTGCGCATCATCGTAAAGACAAATCGTTCTTGCAGCGGATGCGTTAAAAATTCTTGTTCGCTATACGAGTTTACCCGATGACCGGCCTCGGTCAGGTACTGTGCAACGGCCGAAAAGATAGCGGCATCGTTGCCTACATGGTTAGGCGAGAAGGTAGTATGCCGCTGAATTCCGGCAAAGGTCAATGATTTCATTTGATCGTTAATTGGGCTAAAAACCGTTCGGCTTTCTCCACGTCCGAGGCGTGGTCAATATCAATTATTTTAGAGAAGGGGTGGGCATGCATCGACAGGCCTGCATCGACCAAATACTGCTGAAAGCCTCGCATACGCGAAACTCCGGCTTGCTTGGCAGCAGGCAGCAGCGCAAGTGCACGCTGACTTAAACAGTAAATGCCCCCCGATATGTAACGCGAACCGGGGTAGTTATCGCTGGCATAGCCCGTAATGCGCAATCGGTCATCGGTGCGCACATAAAGTGGGCGCTCATCGTCTACAAAGTCAGTTACAGCCATTAGCGCATCCTCGGTTGGGTTAGTCTTGAAGGCGTGTATATAATCGGCAAACTCCGATTCGCAAAACAAGGGGTCGACCGTTGTTAGGCAAAAACCGCCCTCGCCCTGAAGGTAAGGCATCAGTTCGTAGAAACTATGAAAGGAGTCGGGGGTAGATTTTACCACGATGTGCAAGGGCACGGGTAGGTGTTGCTGCTCAAGATAGTGCCGCACTTCGGTCATCTCTTCATTAATAATGATGCAGACACTGTCTGCATCATTAGCTAAAAAGACATGAAGCAACCGTTCGAGCAGAGGCACTCCACCTACCTTTACCAATGGTTTAGGGGTTCGGATCCCTTCGGATACGAGGCGAGAGCCCTGCCCGGCTGCAATCAATGCATATTTCATTCTTATCGCGTTTGTAGGGTTAGTCCAAGTACTCGCGCGTTTCGTCTCCGATCATCTTGCGCAAGGTGTTCTTCAGGTTGGCATACTGAATAAACAAATCGTGCTCGGGTTCGTGTTCAAGGTCATGCATCGGGCTCTTGCAGTAGAACGACAGCCAGGTTTGTATGCCATACATTCCTGCACGAGCAGCCAGATCGCTAAACAACACCAAGTCGAGCAGCAATGGAGCCGCCAAGATAGAGTCGCGACACAAGAAGTTCACTTTCAACTCCATCGGGTAACCCATCCAACCCACGAGGTCGATATTATCCCACGCCTCTTTGTTGTCTTTGCGCGGTGGATAATAGTTGATGCGTACTTTGTGATAGATGCTTCCGTATAGTTCAGGGAATTTATCGGGTTCGAGGATGTTGTCAATCACCGACAGCTTGCTTACCTCTTTGGTTTTGAAGTTATCCGGATCATCGAGCACCTCACCATCGCGATTGCCCAAGATGTTGGTAGAGAACCATCCATCGAGTCCCAGCATACGGGCTTTGATCATCGGAGCCAGCACGGTTTTCAGCAAGGTTTGTCCGCTCTTAAAGTCTTTGCCTGCAATAGGCACTTTCTTCAGGTTAGCAAACTCCCACATGGCCGGTGTGTCAACGCAAAGGTTAGGCGCACCCATAATAAAGGGAGCTCCTTCGGCAATAGCTGCGTAGGCGTAGCACATGCTTGGCGATATTTTGTCTTCTTTGTTTTCTTTCATGGCTTGCTCAAGTGCTGCCAGCGAGCTGTGCTCTTCAGAAACAGGGATGTAAATTTCGGTACTTGCCGACCATGCGACTACCACACGTTCACAGTTGTTTTCTTTTTTGAAGTTGCGGATATCCTCCCGTATTTGCTCGGTCAGTTCCCAGCGGGTAGTTGCCTTTTTTACGTGTGTGCCGTTCAAGCGCTTCACCCATTCGTGATCAAAAGCCGCAGGCATCGGCTTGATGGCTTGAAGTTCCTCTTTGACCTTGTCGAGATCTTTCTCTTTCAATACTTCGGCATGTTTGGCTGCTTCATACACGTCATCGGAGAAGATGTCCCATCCACCAAACACAATGTCGTTCAGGTGAGTCAGCGGAATCACGTCCTTCATCCGTTTTTCGCCATCCTTCAATCGAATCGTAGCCAGTTGGGTGGTCGAACCTATGGGGGCTGTCAATCCTTTACGCGAAGCGAGTGTTCCGGTAATAAAGGTCGAAGAAACTGCTCCACCTAATCCTACTACCAATACTCCAAGACGGCCTGAAGCCGGTTTAATTTGTTGTTCCATTTTTGCAATTTTAAATTAGTTCAAAATGTTCACAAAGGTACTATTTACATTCTTTATGCAATATCCTTTTTGTCGGAAATAATAGCCTTTAAGTACTTACTTACAATCAAAATTCCTCGTTGGGGAGGGTTCAAAAAAACAAGAGTCGGGAATCTTCACCAAAAAGCGCGTGCCTTTGTCTATTCCGGAGGTTACCGAGATAGATCCGTGAAGTCGCTCTACTATGGTTTGGCAGATGCTTAAGCCCAAACCAACCCCTTGCGTAAAATTATCTACTTTATAGAATCGTTGAAAGATATTTTGCACATCCTCTTCCGAGATACCCTTTCCGGTATCTTCAACAAAGAGGGTTACTGTGTCGGGTTCGTCTATCGTGTAGCCAAAGGTGATAGAACCTTGCGTAGTAAACTTAACAGCATTGTTAATCAAGTTGTTTACTACTTGCTGCAAACGCACACTATCGGTATTGATGTATCTCGTCGTGTCGAGCGGAGCGTCCAGAATCAGTTCAACATTGGGGGGCATGTTCAACCGTTGCGAATCGTATACATTCTTCAGCAAGAACAACAAGTTGTGGCGCGCAAAACGAAAATCCATCGCCCCCGACTCAATGCGCGACAGGTCAAGAATATCATTGATAAGCGACAGCAGCAGTGCACAATTTTTATTAATCGTAACGATAAACTCCCGCAACTCTTTTTTCGAGAAGTGATCCATGTCGGTTAGCAAGTCCGAGAATCCCACAATGGCATTGAGCGGTGTACGAATCTCGTGACTCATGTTGGCCAGAAATGCTGTTTTCAGGTTGTCGGCCTGTAGGGCTTTATCACGAGCTTCGGTAAGCGCTTGCTCGGTCGATTTATAGCGTTGAATGTTCTGGCAAACACCCAGGATGGTGTGTGATAATTCTTGGGTAACCCCGTTAAGCACAGAGGTGCGGTACTCCCACCATTCATATACGCCTTGATCATCTCGTTGGCGGAAGTTGATGCGCATACTTTCACTAGTCTCTGAAGTGATCTTATGATAGAATTCTTGAACCATATTCAAGTCATCCGGATGAATCAGTTCACGAAGGCTCTGCAGTGTAAAGGGATTCTGCTCCGTGGCAAGCCCAATGCGCTTGAGGAAACTTTCAGAAAATGTAACAATCTCTTTATTCACATTAAACTGCCAGGGATAAATCGAACTCTCATTTACAGCCAGGTTAAAGAAACGTCGTTGCATCTCTTCATCCGATATGTTACGGAAAGAGATCGCCACCCCTGTTGTTCTGTCGTTTGCACGAATGGGTACAACTTCGCCCGAAACCAAGAAAAAATCTTTCGCACGACCCTTGTGCATAAATGAGTTATCGGGAAGAATAACGCTTTTTCCTTCCTTGAGCACTTGTTTCAACAGATCACACAATATCTCTTTTTTGCCATGGTATATCTGGATAATCTCTTCAGAGCAGGTTCCTTCCAAAAGCGAAGAAGCACTCTCTTCGGTTAAATCCAACATTTTAAGCATAGCGCGGTTGATAAAGTGAATGCGCAAGTCGGTGTCATACGTAATTACTCCATCTCGAATCGAATGAAATATATTATTAAATTCGTCGCGCTGCGATACTAGGCGGTTTTGCAACAACAGGCGCGTTTGCGCAAGTATACGCCGACTGGCTTCGCGCCGATTGGCACGAATCAACCAAGCCACCAAGAGCGCAAATCCTCCCAATATGGAGGCGTAAAACAAAATAATAAGTACTCGATACTTGTCCCAATAAGGCTCATTGATAACGACTCCCGGTGTAGCCTTGCTTTTATCGATGTGAAAGAATGTTAGCTGTTTGTAATCGTAGATAAATTGCTTAGGCGTATCTGATATGCCAAAGCTTTCGGGAGAGTTTCCTTTAAGTACCTTACCTGCACGAATTCCGGCCAGTTTAGCCGCTACATAGGAGTCGGCATCATAGGCGCAAAATGCCCCATTCATCAGCGCCGCATTTTGACACACAAAAAATGGTGCTTTCGAATTCTTGCCTAAGAATTGCATGAAGAGTGACCACTTCGGAATGATCACCATGCGGTTTGCCGTGTTGCGTGGGTAGCAGATTCCTGCAATGATCTCGTTGGTTGTTTTCTCGTGCGTATTATACATCGCTAACTGAAAATCGGGGTGTTTCTCTTTAAAGAGTTCGAAAGCTTTCTGAAAGGTCTCTTTGCTTTTAGTGCTCAGAAAGCTGTTGTCGCTTACGCAAATCACTTCGGTGCGGTTCGGAAACATTCGGTGGGCTTGTTCGAGGATTCGGCAAAAGTCGGGCTTTGAAACAAATCCGGTAACGTTGGGGTAGTTGTTTAATTGTTCATAATCGGGGTGTTTTACAGCAAAGAAAACCACTGGAACCGTTTGAGCTAAGGAATCGCCGCAGGTGAGCAGGGTATACAAGGATTCGTCTTCCGAGGTCACAATGATGTCGACACCGCGCTTGCGTGCCCTTTCACAGATGCGTCTCATGATGACCTTCTCCGATGTGTATGTCCAGCGCTCTGCATCTAAGTGCTCAATCACCACGTTGGCTTTCACTCCCGATTTCGTCAATCCATCTGTGAGCCCCTTGAGCATCTCATTTTGCCACGGATTCAAAGCTTCATAAGATTGTATATAGAGCACACTGAATACGCGTTCAGAGGCGACTGCCCCTAAAGAGAAGAGTAAAAACAGCAATAAGAATATATAGCGGTGTCGATTATTCATACTCAAAACAAGCAAAGTACCAGATGATTGAAACGCAAATATACTTCAATAAATTGAAAACTATACTAACTAACGCAGGTTTTTGCCTATAATTTTACTTAAAAACGAGCAAGAACACCCTCTTTGCGGTAGACACGCAATCGCCTTGTGGCGCACCACTGTATTCGTTCGATGCCTTTGCCCAAGTCTCTTCCATTTCGTAAAAGTCAATATCGGCTACCGCTGCGCCTTGCAGCTTTTGTTGCAGCAAATCAAAGTAGTGTTTCCACCGCTGGTAATAAAGATCTTTGAGTATTCCGTTCCACTCCTTGTGGGCATAGTCGTGCAGGTATCCATTGTTGGCTGCATGGCGGTTGCCCCAAGTTGTAATTTGCACGCGCGCGTTCCACTCATAGAGGGCTTTCTCGGCAGAGCTGTTTCCTCGTGCCCGGGCTTCATTGATCCATTTGCCTACGCTGAACTCGGGGCGTGTGCCCAGCAGTTCGTCTTGCAGTAAAATCAAGCGCAGGAAACGTTCGGAGGCTACGGTGAACAGCGCCTTGTCTCGCGCGCGATAGGCTGCTGCAACGGCTTTCTGCATCAAACGGCCCTTCTCTGCAATGGCTTGACGCACAATGTCTATTAAATCGTATTCAAAGTTGTTGTTCCCCTTGTACTTTTCGGCAACCGACACCATCAGTTCGGCCGCTTTGATCACCTCTTGCGGATCGTAATAGTCGACCGTTTCGGCAAAGCTCGATGCCTGATGCACCGTTTCGGCCGGTCGTGCACAAAACACCGACTCGTGCGTGCCTTGCTGAGTCGAGCTTTTCGGACAATTGTAAATAGAGCGTCCCAACAGTGCCCACGCCTCTTGAATGACGGGATCATTGACCCCGTAACGTGCCGTTACGTAGTTGGTCAGCCACTCTTGTCGGGTAAAACGCTCGGGACGCCATGGCAACTCCATCACCAGTTCGTACATCACCGGGTTATTTTCAATACCCTCCGCTGTGATGCCTACCCCTGCAAGTGTGCTTGCTGCGTGTGGATGCGCTTTGGCGTCATAGAAACCGTCGATAACGTAGTCCATCTTACCATGCAACCCCACGTTGCCTCCATAGTTCAACAACATGCAATACACCCATCGGTGCTTGCCGTATCCTTGCTTGCGGTGCCAGGTCGACGAGGGTTCGCCCCATTGCGGACGCCCTTCGCTAAAGAGATCGAGCACCAACAGGTCTTCTTTCGCTAAGTGATCGATCATGGCCCGGCGAGGGTTGCTTTGCCACGCTTGAGCCACCCAAACGGCTTTGGGGTTGGCCGTTTTCATGGCTTTCATGATGGCTGTTCCTGCAGCCGCCAAGTCGACTCCGGCTACACTTCCCCCTTCGTGAAAGGGGTCGATGGCGTAGAAGTTGGCTTTACCAAAGAGTTTCTCCATCTCCTTATAATAGAGGTTGGCTATCTCTTCGAAACGCGGATCGGTGGGTTGCAGAAAGGCCGGTCGGCGGTATCCGCACCAGATGCCGGGGTCGGATACGTGAAGCCCCAGTTTCTCCTTGGCATTGTTGGGCACCATGCCGGCATAGCCCGGCAATACGGGTTCAATGCCATATTGGCGCATGCGTTTGAGTATCTTCTTTTGCAGATCGACCTGTTGTATATACCAACTGTCGGGGTTGGGACCTCCCCACCCTTCGAGGTTATTCATCAGCCACCAAGCAAAGAAGCCGGGACCGGAGATGAATTGATTGATTTCGGGTTTGCTGTAGCCGAGTTTGTTGAGCACGTTGTACCACACGGTTTCTGCACCGGCCAGTGCCAAGGGCAGGTTTGTACATTTATCTTTTTGACACTTTGAATTTTAATTGAGCCGTGGAGGGGCTGTTTCGCTACCGCAACCCGGCAGCAAACCGACGAAGGCCTTGTAGAGCGTTTAAAGAATATCAAATCGTTTCTCTTTCCAATAAACAGAAACAACAATGCGAGGCAAAAGCAGTCATTATATTACAAAACAGCTATCAAACAAAAAGAAAAGTATCATTTCAATCATTCAAACAGGCACGTGCAAAAGGAAGAAGTAGCCAAAAAGAGTACCGATGAAGGGGGTGTAAAGGGGAAGAGGTATGGACTGAGGTGAAAGGAACCGTTACTTCGGACCAAACAAACCGTTGTTTGGAGTGAAATGAACCGTGCATTGGAGTGAAATGAACCATTCATTCGAGCGAAATGAACCGTGCATTCGCTCAAAAAGGAGTGTGTTTTTGAGAGAAACTGTATATTTAGTACAAAAGTGGGCTGCAATAGTGTATATTATTGCAGCCCACTCCAAGGGTATTACTCTAGTTGATGCTTTCTGAAACAAACGCCAGATAGCAAAAAGAGGCATTTTGTATCCTATTGAAACCACTTAGCGGTTTCGAGCAGACATTTATCTCAACCGCAGCCTGTCGCCAATCTCGGGCACATAGTCGCCATCTTTGCGATTCATCTTATACAGGTTTTTCAAGCGAATGCCATACATCTGCGAGATGGTGTGCATCGAGTCACCGTCTTTGACCACGTAGACCGTGTTGGGTTTAGAGGCTCTCTTCTTCTTCGACTTGAGGTAGATGATGTCTCCATCGGTCAACGTGTACCCACTGTGCAGGTCATTGTACCTCACCAGCTTTCTCCAACTGATGTCAAACTCCTTGCCCAAGCCTTTGAAGGTATCGCCATGGCGAGCAATGACGTAGGCGATGTCGTTGGCAATATACACCTGATGGGTGGAGGTAAGCGTAGGTTCGACTCTGGGTGCACGCCCACCACCACGCTGGTCGTATTTATAGAGGTCGTAATCTTCGATAATCGTAATCAAACGGTTGGCATAAGAGGGGTCAGTGGCATATCCGGCCTGCTTTAAACCGCGTGCCCAAGCTTTATAATCGGTGATGTCGAGTTTAAAAAGAAAGGCATAACGGGCACCTCGTTTAAGGAAAAGCGAATGGTCTTCGTAGGACTCTTTGGGATTACGATAGGCACGAAAGCACTCGTTACGAGCATCGTCATGGTGGCGAACCGAGCGTCCGTTCCAACTGCCGCCACACTTAATGCCGAAGTGATTGTTGCTTCGACGAGCCAGATCGCTCATGCCCGCACCACTCTCGAGCAGGCCTTGAGCCAATGTAATGCTGGCGGGTATGCGGTGCTCTTTCATCTGTTCAACGGCCAAGGCGCTGTATTCATTCACATAGTCTACATAGCGTGTGTTTCGTTTCTGGGCCAAAGCCTCAAGGGGTAGAGCCAACAACAGAGCAAAAGCAAAGGGTATAAGGAGTTTTTTATTCATCGTAGTTCAGTCAATGCATTATGAGCCTACAAAAATCATAAAAATAATTGGGATTATCAATCTCTTTCCTAACTTTGTAACATTAATTGTAAAACTAACCCCTCGACCCAAATGAAAGATCTGACCCTCACGACCGTTATCAAAGTATACGAACTCTCCGAACTCAACCCGGCCGACCAAGCCCTGCTGCTTGCTGCCAAAGAGGCAACCACGCGCAGCTATGCCCCCTACTCGCGCTTCTCCGTGGGTGCAGCCGCCCTATTGGGCAACGGAACCGTAGTTACCGGCACCAACCAAGAGAATGCCGCTTATCCATCGGGGTTGTGTGCCGAGCGCACTACGCTGTTTTATGCCAACTCGCAATATCCCGATCAGCCCGTAACGACACTGGCCATCGCTGCACGTACCGAGCGAGACTTTCTTGACCTGCCCATCCCCCCTTGTGGTGCCTGCCGGCAGGTGATACTCGAAACCGAGAAACGCTACAAACAACCCATCCGGATATTGCTCTACGGCAAGCAGGCGGTGTATGAAGTAAGTAGTATTTGCGATTTACTTCCTCTTTCGTTTGATGCATCGGCTATGAAGTAAACCAAATGGAGTTTTATTTGTTTCATCTCGTACTAACCCCTTAATAGTTAAGTGCAGATGAAACAATATGATGCCATTATCATTGGGTTTGGCAAAGGTGGAAAGACACTGGCTGCCAAACTATCTAACCGCGGCTGGAAAGTCGCCCTCATTGAACGATCTGAAAAGATGTATGGAGGAGCGTGTATCAACACCGGATGCATCCCTTCCAAAGCCCTCATTCACGAAGCGCAAACGGCCGATACGCTGTTTAAAGACCACTTCAAGAAGCAAGCGGAGTTTTACAAACACGCCGTTGCACGCAAAGACAAGATGACGGCTTTTCTTCGCGAGACGAACTTCAACTTCCTGTCCAATCATCCTAACGTAACGGTTTACAACGGCTCGGCCTTCTTCATCTCTCCCACGGAGATCAAGGTAGTGCTTACCGATGAAGAGCTTACCCTGCAAGGCAAAGAGGTGTTTATCAACACGGGCTCTACGCCCATTATACCTGCCATCGAAGGCGTTCGCGACAGCAAGCACGTATACACCAGCACCACACTGCTCAATCTCGACATTCTTCCCCAACACCTGCTCATCGTAGGTGCAGGCACCATCGGTTTGGAGTGTGCCTCGATGTATGCCGGTTTTGGCAGCAAGGTAACGGTGCTCGAGGGTGGTCATAAATTCCTTCCCAACCAAGATGTCGACATAGCCGACAAGGTAAGAGAGGTGCTCGAAACTAAAGGCATTGAGTTTCGATTGAACACGCGCATACAGTCGGTTACCGACAAAGCCGATGGCGTAACACTGGCCTATACAGATGCTGTTGACGGCACGCCACACTTTGTGGATGCAGATGCCATTCTGCTAGCCGTGGGGCGCAAACCAACCATTGACAGCCTCAATTTGCAAGAAGCAGGTGTAAAGGTAGACAGCCGTGGAGCCATTGTGGTAGACGAGCATTTGCGCACTAGCACACCCAACATCTGGGCGATGGGGGATGTGAAGGGAGGATCGCAATTCACCTACCTGTCGCTCGATGATTGCAGGATCATTTGCGACCAGCTCTTTGGCAAGCGCGTTCGAACTACGGCCGACAGGAATCCCGTGCCCTACTCACTCTTTATTGACCCTCCGCTTTCGCACATAGGGCTCACCGAAAAGGAGGCCATCAAGCGCGGATATCTCATCAAGGTATCGCAGATTCCGGCACTATCGGTTGTACGCACCCGCACGCTGCAGAAAACCGCAGGAGTACTCAAAGCGGTGATCGATGCCCAAACCGGACGCATCCTCGGGTGCACACTGTTCTGTGCCGGTGCGCCCGAAATCATCAACATTGTAAATGTAGCCATGAAAACGGGGCAGCATTACCAGTTCTTGCGCGACTTTATCTTCACCCATCCAAGTATGAGCGAAGGACTCAATGAGCTATTCACCATCGAATAACAGTGCGTGTGCATAGTTCATTTCTCGGTTTTTATAATACCTTTGCAATTGGTATTATAAAACGCTATCTATGGCACAAGGAAGATACTGGTCACTTCTGACGTTTTGTCTGTTTGCATCGCTACGTATGCAAGCACAGTTTATGGACTACGGATCGGACCCGGCACGATTCAGGTGGAACATCGTGAAACTGCCCCACTACGACTTAGTCTATCCGCAAGGAAACGATTCGATGGCGTATCGCTATGCGCTCTATCTGGAGAACGCATATCCACATGTACAAAAAACCATCGGGAAGCCCATGAAGGCAAAGTTCCCGGTGGTACTGCATCCGGGCAACATGGTCTCTAATGGCATGGTGTCGTGGGCTCCTCGACGCATGGAACTCCTCACAACTCCCTCTTCGGACTTGGGCATGCAGCCGTGGGACAAGCACTTGGTGTTGCACGAGTCTCGACACATCTTTCAAACCGGAAAGGTGATGAGCGGCCTCTTTAAACCACTCTATTACCTGATTGGCGAACAGGCAGCAGGCGTAGCCTCGTTCTTTCTGCCCACGTGGTTTCTCGAAGGCGATGCGGTGAGCACGGAAACTGCGCTATCCAATGGTGGGCGCGGGCGGCTTCCGGAGTTCAACATGGTCTATCGGGCGCAACTGCTGGGCAGTGACAAGGTTTATTCGTTTGACAAGTGGCAACTGGGATCGTACAAGGACTATACCGGAACTTACTATGCGTTGGGCTATAACATGACCTCTTATGCACGCCAACGCTACGGTGCAGACATTTGGGATAAAACCACCAGCCGCTATACACACAACCTGCTGTTTGCCGGTTCGTTCAAACGCTTTACAGGCAGCGGCATCAGTCAACTTTACAACGACACGTTCGACTACTTAAAAAAGGAGTGGACGAAGCTGGATTCGGCAGCCGTGTCACCTACCTACTTATCGCCCGATACAAAAAACTACACCTCTTACCAACACCCCCAAATACTGAATGATTCTACCCTAATCGCTATAAAGTCAAGCTTGAAAGAGATTAACTCGCTGGTAACAGTGCGCAACGGAAAAGAGCAGCGCCTTTCCTATATCGGGAACATCAACAGCGGGCTAAACCTTAGCAACGGCTGCATCTACTGGACTGAATATACTCCCGGCATGCGTTGGACGCATGAGAACTATTCGGTACTGAAACGGTACGACATGACAAATGGACGCATCACTACGCTCACACCTCGCCAACGCTACTTGGCTCCCGCTATCAATGATAAGGGAAGTGTGGTGGCTGTTTCTCGACCACAAGTAAATGGGGTGAATGAGTTGGTACTACTCAAGTTAATGAACGGGAGAGAGATTGCATCATTTCGCGTGCCCAACAACGGCTTCATCAAAGAGCTCACGTTTGCACAAGGCGATACCGTCATCGCAGTGGTGGTTGACGACAATGGAATTAGCCTGCTCGAACTGAAAACCGGCAACGGTGCTTGGCGCAAGTTGCTGAGCACTGCATCGGCCAACATCACCTCGCCCATGTGGAACAACGGAAAGCTTTACTTTGAATCGGGGGCAAACGGAACCAACAACATCTACTGCTTGAACCTGGCAGACTCACGGGTTTATCGGGTCACCCAGGCACGCTTCGGTGCGTTTGAGCCCACTTTTTCTCTTAAGGGCAATCGTTTGCTCTATGCCGATTATCAGGCGAAAGGATACCGCATCGCATCGCTCGAAGGCGAACAACTGCTGCACGAGGAAACCGATTTAGACAACCCGACACCTACTCCGTTTGTCCATACGTTGGCAGCGCAAGAGGGGTATAACTTGGATAAGGCTCAGTTAGATTCTGTGCCATTCGACCCCAAACCGTACCACAAAGGGCTGCACACCTTCAAGGTACACAGCTGGGCACCTTTCTATTACAACGTAGCCGATGCCATAAGGGGCGATGCCGATGACTTAATGACGCTGGTGAAACCGGGCGCCATGATACTGTCGCAAAACACCTTGAACACCGCTACTATGCAAGCCGGTTGGTACTACAGCAAGGGGCACCACCACGGCAAGCTGGCGTTTACGTATCAAGGATGGTTTCCGGTGCTCGACCTTTCAGTCGATTACGGAGCCAAAGCAGTGGACGTGTCGTGGGTGAAGAACGATAAAGACAAAGAAGTGCCGAAAGGACACTACACCGATCGCAACCTATTGGAGGCCGAAGCGCGTATCTACCTGCCGTTTAACCTGACACGCAACGATCGTATCCGAGGCATACAACCTGCACTCACCTACTCGTTTACCAACAACCGCTATCAACAAATAGCGAGTAGAACACACCGTAACTTTCAGTACCTCTTGCCCGAACTACGGGTATACAACTACCAGCGAATGGCACACCGCGATCTGCTTCCCCGATCCGGGTATCAGCTTCGCTTGCAGTACCTCAACTCGCCTTTCAATACCGAAAACTTCGGAAGCCTGTATGCGGCACGACTAACCACCTATTGGCCGGGATTCATTCGCAACCAAGGGCTTATGGTTCGCTTGGGCTATCAATATCAGGCACTGGATGGTAAAGCCTTGTACCTGCCCACACAGCTGCTTGAGGCTACGCGTGGATACGGTTATCTCTACCAAACCCACCAGCAATGGGCCGTGAAAGGCGATTACGCTTTCTCCATCTGCTCGCCCGATGTAAACTTGGGAGCACTGATCTACATCCGCAGGTTGCGGGCCAACCTCTTTTACGACTACACACAAAACCAAGCCGGCAAGCAGGGCGGATGGACCAACCAAAGCTCGGCAGGCATCGACCTTACGTTTGACTGGAATGTGTTGCGCATGTCGTATCCGCTCACCACCGGCGTACGACTCACGCAACCCATTGATTATGGCAATTTTCAGGCTGAGATGCTGTTCTCGGTTAGCTTTTAACCTTAGTTTAGGGGATAAAGCGTAAACTCAAAACGTTGTTCGCCCACAGCAACCCGGTATTGCGGAAGCACTCCCGGGCCGCAGGTGGCTGTGCCTACTCCTGCCTGCTCTGCATCGAGGTGAACGGTTATTTTCCCTTCCGTTTCTAATTCATTGATATGCTTTGCTCTTTCCAGTACTGCATCCGAAAAAGGAAGGGCACTGAACTGGAAGGGCTTGTTCGATTCAAATTGGCATCCTATGCCCGCTTCATTGGTCATCTTCATCCAGCGCACATCCGTACGATTGCCGGTAGCTTGTGGTGTTACATAGTAATGGAACATACGCTCGGGGGTGCTCTTATAGATCGCTATTTTGCCCGATTGTTTTCGGTCGGCATGGGTTTCGTGCGCTCCGCGCCCTAAATAGGTAACATCACTATAAGTTTCGTTCATCTCGAAAGTCAGCCCCAATCGAGCCAACGACTTCACCACCGCTGTATCGGGGGCGAAAGCGGTTTGCACGTTCAAAGCGCCATCGCGTTGCAGGGTATAGGTAAAGGTTGCTTCGCCCACTTTCTGATCCTTGCCATTGCGTAGTTCGACAAGGGCGGTGGCCGATGTTTTTCTCTCTTTCAGCGTAACAAGCTTTTGCGTTAACTGACCGATACCGGCTTGTCTCCACAAACGAGCTCCGTTCCTGTCGCGGTTGTCATTGTCGGTTGCCGGACGAAACAGGCTCAGCACAATGGGCGAAGCTAATAATTCTTGTCCGTTGATGCACAAGGAGTTCAATGCACCGGTGGTTTTATCGACTGCGAAGGTGGTTTTGTCGACTGCACGCGTTGTTTTGGTCGCTCTTCTCTCCCGTTGATAAGCCGTTGCTTTCTTTGACCCGGGCAGTACAAACTGATCGTAAGCGACCTCCCAGTTGGTTGCGATGAACGGGGTTGCCTCCTTACGCGTCCAACTGATGTTCAGAAAAGCCTCTCGGCCGGCCGATGCGCATTTTATCGCTCCAAGCACGACGTCTGCCGTAGCATGCGGGGCACAAGAGATCTCCTTGGTTCCCTGAGCACAAACCACTCCCTCGTCTGTAGTCACATTCCAATGCAAGATATATTCGTTGAGATCCGAGAAATCGAACCAGTTTTTCACTCGGATAGTGAGGTTCTTCGGATCAATCAGCGTCGATTTGATGTTTTGATACACCTTCTTCACTTCGAGCAGATGAGGATGCGGAATGCGATCGGCACTCACCAGCCCGTTGCAACAGAAGTTTCCGAAACTGGGAACATCCTTGGGGCCATAGTCGCCCCCATACGTCCAGTACCATTTTCCGTTGGCATCGATCTCGCGAAACGATTGATCAACCCAATCCCACACACAGCCACCTTGCGCCATCGGCTCACGCTCGAATACATCCCAGTACTCTTTCAGTCCGCCCACACTATTGCCCATTGCGTGCACATATTCGCACAAGATAAAGGGGCGATAAATGTCTTTCTTGGCTACATAGGCTTTTATTTCATCTACGCTACGATACATCCTGCAATAGATATCGGTATTGTAATTCTCTTCGGCACGTTCATATTGCACGGGGCGACTCTTCTCTACCGACTTCATCCAATCGTAGGTTCGCTCAAAGTTAATTCCGTTTCCGGCCTCATTGCCCAGCGACCAAATGACAATGGCCGGATGATTCTTCGAACGTTCATACATGCGCTGCGTGCGGTCCATGTGTGCCGGCAGCCAGGTGCTATCTTTAGCCAACGAAGCGGGACCGTAGCCCATACCGTGTGATTCGATATTAGCCTCATCGATCACATAAAGGCCGTACCGATTGCACAATTGATACCAATAGGGATGCGTGGGGTAATGCGCATTGCGCACGGTATTGATGTTGTGCTGTTTCATCAACTTGATGTCCTCCTCCATCAGCTCTTTGCTTACGGTGCGCCCCAACTGCGAATGCTCGTGGCGATTCGTTCCTTTCACTAAGACAGGCACACCGTTGATGCAGAAGCGTCCCTCTTTGATCTCCGACGTACGGAAGCCGATCTCGGTACCGGTTACCTCGGTTACTTTACCGGTGGCATCTTTCAATTCCAACAGTAAGGTATATAAGTTCGGATGCTCTGCACTCCATGCTTTCACATTCGGAATCGTCTTTTCAGTAAACGTAATCAGGTTGCTCAACCCTCTCGATTTCACCTGAACAGCATCCTGCCATACGGTCTTACCTGCTGTATCTTGCAAGGTATATGCGATGGTGCTCACGCCGGTCGACGGACCTTCCACCGTTACATCCAACCCGAAGATGCCCTCTTTATAGGCTTTCTTATCGAGCGCAGAAGTTACTTTGTAATCGGCTATGTACTGTTTCGGGGTGCTATACAGGTATACATCGCGTTCGATACCACTCAATCGCCACATGTCCTGACATTCGAGGTAAGCACCCGCACTCCAACGGTAAACTTCGAGCGCAATCGTGTTGTCGCCTTCCTGAAGTTTATCGGTGATATCCCACTCGGCAGCCGTCTTTGAACCTTGGTTGTAGCCGATGAAAATGCCGTTCACCCAAACATAATAGAAGGAGATCACTCCTTCGCAGCACAGCACCACTCTGCGGTCTTTCCACGAAGCAGGCACGGTGAACGTGCGGCGGTACGAACCCACCTCATTCTCCTTATGCGGAACCAACGGAGGATTTTTCTTGAAGTTGAACAGTTTATCGTCAAACTCATAGGTTTCATTCACATAAATAGCCGTGCCATATCCCTGACGTTCCCAGTTGCCCGGCACGTTGATGTCTGCCCATCCACCGGTATAGAAGGTCGGCTTATAAAACTCTTTGGGACGATTGTCGGGGTTCTTCACCCAATGAAACTTCCATGGGCCATTCAGGCTATGGTAGTAGGGAGATTGTTCGTAATGACCCGATTTTACCTCTGTAGCACTGCCATAAGGCCAAACGTACGTGTGTGGGGCGAGTTTGTTCAGTCCGATGGCGTACTGACTCTGCCATTCGGGGAGTTGTTGCGCCATGACGGGAAAAGCAAACAGGCTGACTATCAGCATTAGTAAGTTTTGTCTCAATAAGTTTTGTCTCAATAAGTTTTGTCTCAGTAAGTGTCTCATATCCATCTTCTCTGTAGTATATTTAGTCAATCATTATCTCATCAAAAAGAACCCTTGATTCTTGTCCGGGACGCACATGGTTCTCTGGGCATTCGCCGGGTCCTTTGGCGGTTACACGCACATAACGTGCCTTCTTTCCTCCTAAATCAATCGTGCAATTATCAATGAACGTACCTTCGCAGAAAATCTCTTCGGAGGTAAAGTTCAGTTCTCCGGCAGTATCGAAGTCTGTGTTGTTATTTGATAGTTCGACGCGGATAACAGCGGGTTTATGTACTGCCATTCCGTAGTTGGTAATGCAACCGATGGCAAAGGTATGCAGGTTTTCCGATTTCTCCAAGTCAAGCGTAAAAGATATACTATCACTTTTGTCCCAACCGCACCATTCAAAGTCAGTTTGCTTCAAACTTCCTCGCACGCCATTGGTTAATACTCTTTCGTAAGGCCTCCCTCCACGAATAGGTTTTGCGGTGGCTTTGTTCCAAATAAGGGGCAACACAAGGGTCTGCCCCATTTGCTTGCCTTCAATAAACGTAGCACTCTTCATTGTGAGCGCCGAGCGAAGGATGGGGGCTTGTTCATAAAGAGCCGAGGCGATAGTAGGCTCGCTACCATCGAGCGTATACCGAATCTCTACATCGGGGCGGATGCACTCCTGTTGGACCCTCAAGCCGCCGGACTGAGGAGTGACCGTATGCTGAATGTTGTACATAGAGCGAGCATACACAATGCCTTTCTCGGCAAGATGAGCATTGTAACTATCTACGCTTTGGATAAAGCGCGGCCAGTTTTTATTCTCGGGCAGTGTCCACGCCCCTTCGGCCAAGGCAGCCAAGCGGGGGAATAAAAGGTAATCCACATCTTCGGGTTTATCGCAAAATTCGGTCCAGAGTGACGCCTGAACTCCCATCAGCAACGAAGCATATTCGGGCTTCCACTCTTTCTGAATGGGTTCGTAATCGTATACATCTTTGAGCGTGTTGTTGCCAAAATAAGTCAGCGGTTCGAACCACTGCGGCCCCTGATAGCGAATCAGGTATAGGATACGGGCAGGGGTCATAACGAAACGGTGCCCCAGCTTGGCGCCCTTCAACGCTGCCGTCCCCATGCCCTGCCAACCGAAAATGATCGCACCTTCGGGCATGGCACTATTGGTTAGTTCATCCCAACCCATTACCTCTTTGCCTTTTTCGGTAACATACTTTGCCACCCGTTTCATAAAGTAACCTTGCAACTCCTCTTCGTTAGGCAGCTTCTCTTTTTGAATGCGTGCCTGACAAAGCGGACATTTCTCCCAAGTCATTTTTTGAGCCTCATCGCCTCCCAAGTGAATGTAGCGAGAGGGAAATAGCGTTATCACCTCATCAATCACATCTTGCAAAAAGGTAAACACACTATCGTTTCCTGCACAATAAATAGCATTGGCATTGTTACCTCCCAAACCGGGCAGCACACCAATAAAATGATCGATTACCGGACAAGCCAGTTGAGGATACGCAGCTAGCGAAGAGTTGGTGTGAGCGGGCATTTCAATCTCAGGAATCACCTCTACCTGTCGCAGAGCAGCATAAGCTACAATTTCTTTTATATCCTCTTGCGTATAGAATCCGCCAATGGAAGTCGGTTCGCCCGCCTTAGGGTTGCGACGAGAGTGAAAGGGTACATCGGTGCGATCAACACGCCATGCCCCTACTTCAGTAAGCCGCGGGTATTTCTTAATCTGCAATCGCCAGCCATTATCGTCGACCAAGTGAAAGTGAAGTTTGTTGATTTTCAACATACCCATGCAGTCGATGATGCGCAGTACATTCTCTTTAGGGAGGAAAAAGCGAGCCACATCGAGCATCAAGCCACGGTACCCAAAACGCGGTTCGTCGGTTACCTGTACTGATGGTATGTTCCATTCGATACCTTTGGTCACTGTGCTCCTCTCAATAGCAGCAGGGAGCAACAAGCGTATTGATTGCAATGCATAGAAAAACCCTTTTGCATCAGCCGCTTTCACGGTAATGTTTTTAGGGGTTACCTGTAACCGATAGGCCTCGCTCTTCAAGGAAGCATCAGTGATCAGTCGTATATCACCTTTTTTATTTACAACGAGTTTCGGCGTAAATCCGGCAGCTTGGGTGAATAAGGATATAAAAGAACGCACTAGGTTGGCTTGTTCTTCATCCTCAACCACAAAGGTAGTTCGGGAGGTGAAAACATAGCTTCCACTTCCCGATGTCAATTGCATCGGACAGGGGAGTATGGAACGCGTTTGTGTGATGTAACGGTTAGAGGTTTGTTGCGCCCAAAGTGGTAAAACCAACAACAAAAGTAATGATAGGGTATATTTTCTCATGGCATATATAATTAGTCGTAGTGTTATTCTTTATCTCTTTCGGGGCTAAAACGCACAGGATCATTATATTGCTCTTGCAGTTTCAACAACTCTGTTTTCAGTTCATTGGCTATCGACTCGTACGCTTTTTGCCCATATAAGTTGTGCATTTCGCTCGGATCGGTTTGCAGGTCGTACAACTCCCACCAATTGATATCGTTATAAAAGTGAATCAATTTATAGCGTTCGGTACGTATACCGTAATGACGTTTTACACGGTGCTCGGCCGGGAATTCATAGAAGTGATAATACAGTGCTTTTCGCCAATGCTGGGGCCTTTCATTTTTGAGTAAAGGCAGCAGTGATGCGCCTTGCATATCTTGGGGAACGACTACTCCGGCCAATTCGAGAAAAGTAGGTGCGTAGTCAATGTTTTGCACCAATTCGGTTACGTCTCCCCGGCGATTCATACCGGTCGGCAAGCGCATAATAAGAGGGGTACGCATTGATTCTTCGTACATAAAGCGTTTGTCGAACCAACCATGCTCGCCCATATAAAATCCTTGATCGGAGGTATATACCACCAATGTATTTTCGAGTAATCCCTCTGCTTTGAGGTAATCGAGTACACGCCCCACATTGTCGTCGAGCGACTTCAAGGTTTTCATATAATCGCGCATATAGCGTTGAAACTTCCAGTTGGCAAGTTCTTTTGCTGTGAGCTTTTTGTGATAAAACTCTTCGATTATGGGTGTGTAAAACTTATCCCATGCAGCACGTTGTGCAGGATTCAAGCGACCGAGATACTCTTCGTAAAGTGATTTTAGCCGGCTCTCTTTATCGGGGTGCAGCATTTTCAAATCGTAAATCATGTCCATATCTTTCGCAATGCTCATCTCCTGCGCTGCAGCAGCAGGCCTGCCTGCATAGTCGTCGAAGAAGTTATCGGGCATCGGAAATGTTTTATCTTCATACAGCGCTAGGTTGCAGGTATCAGCCATCCAGTTGCGGTGAATCGCCTTGTGATGAATCAACAAGCAAAAAGGCTGATCCTTGGCACGTTTATGTTCCATCCAGTCGATGGCATCGTCGGTAATCAGGTTGGTGATGTATCCCTCTTTCTGAATCGTATCGTTGTGTTGTGTGATAAAACGAGGGTTATAATAATCGCCCTGCCCGGGCACTATCTCCCAATAATTAAATCCCGATGGCAGGCTTTCGAGGTGCCACTTACCAATCACCGCTGTTTGGTAACCGGCTTTCTGTAGTAGTTTGGGAAAGGTTTGTTGCGCAGTATCAAACACACAGGTCGTATTGTCATAGAACTTATTGGCACAACTGTGCTTTCCGGTAAGCATACAGGCACGGCTAGGCCCACTCAATGAGTTTGCTACAAAGCTGTTGGTAAACCGAACTCCTTCTTTGGCCAACCGATCAAGATTAGGTGTTTCGACATAGCGTGTGTCATAGCAACTCATCATTTGAGCCGTATGATCGTCGGTCATGATATAGACGATGTTCAGCGGCTTCTGCTGACCTGGATTGGATGGTTTAGTTGCACAAGAAGCGAACGCTGCTACTGCGGTAGCACCGGTGATGGAGTAGAGTAAACCAGATTGTAAGTTATTCATTATAGTCTTATTTTATCCACAAAAACAACTCAAGCCGGATGCACGCTGTGATAAACTGCATCCAGCTTGAGTTTTTAATCTAAATCACTTGTAAGAAAGCGATCAATAGCCAAAATTATTATCTGTAAAGTCGATCGATGAATTGGTATCAATTTCATCTTTCGGAATGGGAAGCAACAAATTCTTCTTTAAGAAATCAGCATCATTCAGATTAGCTTTATTAAAGATGCGCTCGCCCCAATTACCATTGCGGCTAGGATTTTTTGCTACACTTTCGAGAATAATCCCATGATTGTTATTCAGTTCTAATACCTTCTTCAGCATCTCCGTTCCACGAAGACGCATTTTCTGATACATCTCCGGTTCGCCTATGCCTTCAAATATACGCTCAAAGAAGATCTTTTCTCGAACCTGTTCTTTACTCAAATCAGTGCTCCATTTGGCCGGTTGTACTGCCGGTTTTGCTCCCGACCGACGCGCCCTTGCCAATACCTCATCGACCAAATCAATAGCTTTGCCTTTCTGATCCATTTCATTGTAAACATCTGCCATCATCAATAACATATCGGCATACCTGTACAAGATCAGGTTCTTATGGCTATTATTACCACTTTGATTAGGGTCAAAAGGCTTCTTGAAATATGGCCACGATCTGGTGTTGGTTGAGGGTTTCGTGGTGGTATTTAAGATGAATGCCTGCAAACCTCTCTGGTAGTCGGTAGCTGTATCACCGATAATTTCGAGCAACTCTTTCATGCTGGGGCTGGCGGGGTTTGCAAACTTTTCGTAAGGCAATCTTCCAACATATTGTTTCACATTCTTCCATCCGGCAGGTTTGGCTTCTCCTCGCTTTGTATAAGTAAAGTAAGGATAGGCATAACCGGAGTCACGAGCGGTTGGAATGGGTTCTACCTGCGGCTTTACTCCTGTTCCCACACCACCGTAGGCTCTCCATTTGCTGAAATAAGAGATTTCAAAACGAGGATCTTCGGGATAAGTGGCAATGAAGTAATCGTGTAGTGCTTTCGATGCGCGAATGCGGTCAAAAGCTTGTCCGTTGCATGAACCGCTCGGAGCGACCAACCAGCTAGCGCGGTTACGCGTGGTTGCTCCTGCCAATACAAAGTTCACTTGAAAAATAGATTCTTTAGCTCCCTTTACATTATCTACAAATAAATCGCCAAACTTCGACTCTAGGGTGTACTTACCATAAACTTCATCAAAGCACGCTTTAGCTTTACCCCAAGCTGCATTGTCGCCCTGACAGGCCAACGTATGATAAAGTTTACCCAGATACGCTTTAGCTGCCCATTTTGTGGCATATCCGTCGTCATTTTTCTCTGGTAAATGTGTGAAGGCATACTCCCAGTCAAGGCGTACTTGTTCAAACACTTCGGCCTTTGGCGAACGGGGAACAGCCACTCCATCGTGTGCCGACGGTGTAGTTTTTAATGGTAAGTCGCCGTAAGCCACCGCTAGGTTATAATAAGCCAATGCCCGAAGAAAGCGAGCCTCAGCTTCCATTCTTGTCTTTGCTTCGTCGGATAGCGAACTGACTTCAATATTGGCAATAAAAGCGTTGGCTTCACCGATCACTTTATACATTCCTTTCCAAGCCATTGAATTGATCTGCTCGGTAGGATCACCATCCAACGAGGCCAGTTTATCTGTCGATGAGCTGGCAGTTTGCACCCACCCCATGCTGCTATAACCTATGGTTACTTCTTGCCAGGCTTGCCCGTAAGCATTATCGGCAGTCATGTAACCATAACAACCCAAGAGTGCCTTTTGAGCATTTTCAACACTACTAAACTGAACTTTCGTATTGATGGTATATTGAGGATCTTCATCCAGCAGCGATTCACATGAAGTCAATGACAGAGCGCTCGCCACAAAGAGTATGTATTTAAAATTTTTCATTTTAGAATAGAGTTTATCAGTTAAATTTAGAACGTAACATTTAATCCAAAGACATAAGAGCGCATGCTTGGGAACGCATTCATATCAACTCCCGGACGAAGGCCATCAAATGCAAAGCTGTTAATCTCGGGATCATATCCACTGTAGCTCGTCAGTACAAAGGCATTTTTCACTGAAGCGAATAAGCTCGTTTTCTGGAAACCGATTTTCTTCATCCACGTAGTGGGCAGAATATAATTTAAGGTGATATCCGAACAACGCAAATAACTACCATCTTCAATGTAGCGGTCGTATACTACATTCTTGATATTAGAAGTAGCTGCAGGATAGAGATTGGATGGATTATCAAGAGTCCATATCTGTTGAAATGCCTGGCTACGAATGTTGTTCGATTGCTTTGAAGGAGTCATTTCAGCACGATTATTGGTGTTAAGAATATCATTACCATATACTCCATTAAAAGAAGCAGATAAAGAGAGGTTCTTCCACTCGATACTGGTTTGAAAGCCATACGTAAAATCCGGGTTGGGGTTGCCCAGGATTGTTTTGTCTTTTTCATCGACTACACCATCCTCGTTCATATCAACACACTTAATACTACCGGGCGTTAAATCATTGCCCACAGAACTTTTGTAATATTTAGTAGTACCATCTTTGGCTATATAAGCCACTTGCCCATTCACCACATCTGCAGTCTGAATAATACCTTGTGTTTGGTACCCGAAGAATAAACCGGGAGCCTCTCCCACTAAAAAGAGGTTAGCGATACCAAACTGGTCTCCAATGGTTGATCCCTGATAGCCACGCACCTCTTTCAGCATACCAAAGTCAGAAGGTGCAAAACCTAAATCTTCAATGGATGATTTATTGAAACCAATGTTTCCACCCACATTCCAGCTCCATCCCTTCAGGTTACGAATAAGGTCTCCGTTTAAGCTAACTTCGACTCCTTTATTCACCAACGAACCCTGATTGATCATCACGCTGTTGAATCCACTCGATGCAGGCAAGTTGCGTGAGATAAGGAGATCGGTTGTTTTCTTTTGATAGACATCAATCGTTCCCGACAAACGACTTTTCAGCAAGGCGAAATCAACGCCGGCATTCCAAGAAGAGGTGCGCTCCCACTTCAACCCATTGTTTTGCAAATTTGTTACCCCCATGGCTAAAAGTCTATCTCCGTTTGCCGTAGCATAGTCAATGACTTGAGAGTAATCCGAAAAAGTAGCATAAGGTTGGATGCCTTGATTACCCGTAATACCATAACCTACGCGAAGTTTCAATTGGCTCAGCCAATCAACCTCTTTCAAAAACTCCTCCTGCTCCATGCGCCATGCTAAAGAGAACGAGGGGAAATAAGACCAACGTTTTCCTTTTTGGAATTTACTGGAACCATCGGCACGGATAGAGCCGGTCAATAGGTACTTATCATAGGCAGATAAGTTGACGCGTCCGATATACGACAACAACTGATAGTCTTTCTGAGTAGGTTGTTCGTTCACTTTCACACTGGCCAGGTGCATACCTTTGGTACGCAGATCAAAAACGGTAAAGCGAGTACCCTTCACGTTTTTATTGATAAATGTATTTACATCATACGTTACACCTGCCGTAGCGGCCAAGCGGATATCTTTAGCTAAATCTACATTCAAGTTCAGCAAGTTCTCAACACTGTAATTCGACTTACTCAAATTCGATACTGCCAGTACCCCCTGATCATTGGCACCAATGGTTAAATCCATACCATACCAACGGCTACGCTCGTTCGAGCTGACATTGCCACCTGTACGCAAACTATAAGTTAGCAGTTTATTGATTTTCCAATTCAAATTGATGCTTGCATTAAAGTTTTGGTCATCTGTAATGTCATCATAATCGTTCATCCAGCTATACACATTGGTTTTTGCATCCATGTTACTAACAAGAGAGGGGTCATTGCTTGGTGTTAAATAGGGTGCTGTATCTAAAACGGTACGAGCCAAAGAGCCGGCTACACCACCAGTGGTATTGCCTCCGGTCATCATGTCGTTTTGCTTCAATGAACCGCCCATAATCAAATTTAGGGTAACTGCTTTCGACAAGTTAGCCGTGATGTTGGCGCGCAGATCGCCTTGTTTAATTCCGGTATTCTGAACAATACCATTGATGTCTTTAAAATTGGCAGAAATATAATAAGTCATAGCGTCTGAGCCACCACTGATAGAGGCTGAATACACCTGCGAGAAAGCAGTACCATAAGCTTCTTTTTGCCAGTTTAGGTATTTAATATTGTTGTAAAGTTCCGGATTGGTAGGATCTTTTAAGTATGCCGTCACGTTTTCGCCAAAGACATAATGCATTTCTCCGTTTGATTGCGGATAGAATTTCTCCTCGCCCTTATTTACTTTCATGTTGGCGTAAGTTGCATACTCCTCCAGATTCATCATATCATGCAAGTTACGAGCATTAGCAACGGTGAAGTTGGCCGTTATGTTCACTTTAGATTTGCCTGACTTACCCTTCTTTGTCGTAATGATAATTACGCCATTGGCTCCACGAGAACCGTAGATGGCTGTAGCCGATGCATCTTTCAACACGGTAATGTCTTCAATATCGGCAGGGTTGAGCGCGCTCAAAGGATCTTGGGCGATCTGGAAATCATTTCCACCCATGGCCGAAGTAGCAAACTCTCCGGTAGAGGATTGGGGCACATTGTCGATAACATAGAGGGGTTGATTGTCTCCACGAAGCGAACTTGCTCCACGAATGGTTACTGAAGTAGCCGCACCGGGCGCAGCCATCGAAGTACTTACGTTCAAACCGGCCACTTTGCCTTGCAGCAAATTATTAAGTGAGGAGGCTTTCGATGCATCATTTACATCGGGGCGGATGCTTGTGGTAGCTCCAGTTAAATCACTTTTACGAGCAGTACCATAGGCTACCACCACCACTTCATCTAAGGTTTGTGTGTCTTCCTTCAACTGAACATTTATTTTGGCTTGGTTGCCCACTACTACATTTTCGGTGATATACCCAATAAACGTAAAGACCAATGCTGCTTTTGCATTAGGGACTGAAATAGAATAGTTACCATTGAGGTCAGTGATGGTACCGGTCGACGTACCTTTTACTTGCACATTTACACCCGGCATTCCTTCATTCAAGTTATCGATTACTTTACCGGTAATCATTTTTTGTTGTGCATGCGCTTGGGTCGCAAATAGAAAGAGTAAAAATACCAAAAAAACTTTTAACAGGTTCTTCATAGGAACAGTTTTTTAATTAGTAATTTAAAGATTAAAAAGGAGATTAATTATCTCGTTAGATTGGATGCAAATGTAGTTAACAGCAATGAAGTGATAGGTTTGAATTTATCTATAAATAATCCAAAAACAGCTATTAAAGAGAGTGCAGCAAGGGGTTTAGACATAAACGGACA
>JAGOOC010000007.1 GCA_017992695.1 Bacteroides sp.
GAAATAATTTCGCTATATTGGTAACCGGCGTAGGAAGAACGTAATCCTAAAGATTTATCGATCACAGAATTCAGTCCTAAACGAGAAAATTCATCCATTGCGTAAAATATACCCCCAAAAGGAGTGACATTATCTGATTTTATGGCTATTTTTGTTGTCATATGCACAAGTACCTTTATGGTTTGTTTGATAGCACTAATTTAGGTGAATCTTGTGACATAACCAAACCTTGAGGATGTTATTCATCCTCAAGTGTTTGGATTCTCTGAAAATAATATGACTGCGGATTTAAGGTATATCAAACAATATCAGCGTTTAGAAAATACGGGAAATAGATATGGTACAACAAAATAAAATACAACTATTCGAGGAGCGTAAGGTGCGGACTCTTTGGGATGATGAGCAGGAGAAATGGTATTTCTCAATCATTGATGTGATTGGTATTTTGACCGATCAGCAAGACTATCAGGCAAGTCGAAATTACTGGAAAGTGCTTAAATTCAGGCTCTCCAAGGAGGGAAATCAAACGGTTACAAATTGTAACCAGTTGAAGATGCAAGCTCCAGACGGCAAAATGCGCTTGACTGATGTTGCTGACACTGAGCAGTTGTTTCGCTTGATACAATCCATTCCATCGCCCAAGGCGGAGCCTTTTAAGCAGTGGATGGCACAGGTAGCAAGTGAGCGTTTAGACCAGATGCAAGATCCTGAACTCTCGATTGAGCAGGCGATGACCGATTATAGGCGATTAGGATATTCAGAGAATTGGATCAATCAACGTATAAAGACTATTGAGATTCGCAAGGAGCTAACAGATGAATGGAAACGTTGCGGATTAGAAGAAGGTGTGCAATTTGCCACACTTACGGATATAATTTACAAAACATGGAGCGACCACACGGCAAAGGAGTATAAACGATTGAAGAATCTCAAAAAGGAGAATCTTAGAGACAATATGACCAATCGTGAGTTAGTTTTGAATATGCTCGCAGAGCTAACAACCAAAGGTCTTTCAGAGAATACCGACCCTCAAACAATGCAGCAGCACGCAGAGGTAGCGATAAAAGGCGCAACAGTAGCTCGTAACGCACGCCTTGAAATGGAAGAAGTTCTTGGAGAGAAAGTGGTCACTTCACTCAATGCCAAATCAATACAAAAAAGTATTGAGGATAAAAATGAAAAAGAATAAATAAAATATGTGGATGTTCGTGTGTCAGCAGCTTGCACTTTCAAACCGTTACAAATTGTAACGGTTTTATTTCCCCTCCTCTAATAATATCTTTTTCAACACACGCCAATGCGTTTGAGGGCTGCTTTGCCTCACCACTCATATTGCTCTACGTATTCATCGAACAGAGGACTTTCTGCAATCCCTTTGTCGAGGAATAACTTCCGAATGTACGCCTGCTCATCAGGCTTGATGAGGCGCTCCCTGCGCCAGCATCGATAGTAAGTGGCTTTTTCAAAGAAATCAATCATCTGCTTCTTAATAATGACCGCATTGCTGTACGATATATTATCCAATAGGTGGGTGATGCCCAATGCGAACTGCTGTAAACGGTCGGGCGCGAAATAAGAACATTCCTCGCCATTGGGAGCAACATGAGAGGGATTTACAACGGTAAAGGTCGTGCAGACGGACGATGCTCGAAGTGCCACTTGATAGCGTAAGCAGTTTGTTGCGTGTTGGCACTGCCTGTTGAGGCAATGAACATATCCGTAAGGTACGGTGCTGTAATCAAAGTCTGGTTTCATAGTTGAATTAAAGTATCTGTTTTATGAACACAAAAGTAATCATAAAATCAGTAATAGCCACACTTTTCCGGTGGTGTTTATCAATCAAAAGTAAAATCAATGCTTCCCCTTTCTCACCTCCCTGCCCTCATACGCGCAAATTGCCTCTACCCACTCCTCGGGTAGTGGCTTCGATTCGTGCTTCTCCAAATCAAAAGCTACCATGACCGAAGTGCCGATGCATTTCACCTCTCCCGTGTCAGTATCGATCATTCGCTGAATGAGGTGGAAGCTCTTGGTTCCAATCTCCGAAACGGCTGTTTGTACAGCAATGTGATCGGTTGCAAATATCTGTGACAAAAAGTTTGCCTCTATGTGTACCACTACAATACCATCCTTTTCCCAGTTCACTCCCGGGCATACGCGAGAGAAGTATTCTGTCTTACCCAAATCATAAAAACAGAAGTATATGGTGTTGTTAACGTGCCCGAATTTATCTACGTCATTGAAGCGTAGTTGTATAGGCAGCGTGTGGCGAAATTTAATTTCTTCCATTTGTTTTCACTTAATCTTTTTTAGTATGAGGCAAAATTAGTATTTTTGCGGTTCATCTCCATAGAAATGAAGCAAGAAATGATAGAAGAAGTTAAAAAAGCTTGTCAGGTAATGTCTGAAGGCGGAGTGATTCTTTACCCTACGGATACCGTTTGGGGATTGGGGTGCGATGCGACAAACCCCGAAGCAGTGCAACGCGTGTATGAAATCAAACGGCGTGCCGATAGCAAAGCCATGTTGGTGCTGGTTGACTCGAGCGTAAAGGTGGATTTTTATGTAGCAGATGTGCCATCCGTAGCGTGGGATTTGATTGAGCTGGCAGATAAGCCAATGACCATCATCTACTCGGGTGCACGCAACTTGGCTCCAAACCTGCTTGCCGAGGATGGTAGCGTAGGCATTCGGGTAACCACCGAAGCTTTCTCTCATCGCCTTTGTCAACGGTTTCGGAAGGCCATTGTCTCTACTTCGGCCAATATAAGTGGGCAGCCGGGTGCTGCCACGTTCGATGAGATATCGGAAGAGATTAAAGGAGCGGTAGATTACATTGTCAATTATCGTCAAGACGATAAAAGTCGCCCCAAGCCCTCAAGCATTATCAAGTTAAGCCCGGGTGGAGTGATTAAAATTATCCGCGAATAATGGAGAATGAAAAAATAGGTGTATTGCAGCGTTTCATAACCTGGAGAGAGAACAAGATTAAGGAAAAGCACTTTATCCTTATATTGAGTTTTATGGTAGGTATCTGTACTGCCGTGGCAGCACTACTGCTAAAGTTTTTTATTCATTCCATAAAGAATTTTCTGACAAATAACTTCAATGCAACCGAAGCCAACTACCTCTACCTGCTTTATCCGGTGGTGGGTATCTTCTTAGCAGGATGGTTTGTACGTAACATTGTAAAAGACGACATCAGTCACGGAGTTACCCGAATTCTTTACGCCATTTCGCGCAGACAGGGGCGCATCAAGCGTCACAACGTTTGGTCATCTATCATTGCCAGTAGCATCACCATCGGTTTTGGTGGTTCGGTAGGAGCAGAGGCCCCTATTGTGCTAACAGGTTCTGCCATTGGTTCTAACCTAGGAAGCGCATTCAAGATGGAACATCGCACACTGATGTTACTGGTTGGGTGTGGTGCTGCCGGTGCTATTGCCGGAATCTTCAAGGCTCCGATAGCCGGATTGGTGTTTACGCTCGAGGTGCTGATGATTGATCTCACCATGACGTCGCTGCTTCCGCTACTCATCTCATCGGTAACGGCTGCTACGGTATCGTATATTGTAACCGGGCAAGAGGCCATGTTTAAGTTTAACCTCGATCAACCCTTCGAGCTAGAGCGCATCCCTTATGTCATTTTGTTGGGTATCTTCTGCGGACTGATCTCCTTGTACTTTACCCGAATGATGAACAGGATCGAGGGTGTGTTTGCCAAGTTTACTAATCCATATAAGAAGTTGGCGCTCGGAGGTGCCATGCTGAGCGTGCTGATCTTCCTCTTCCCACCACTTTACGGAGAGGGGTATGAAACCATCGAAATGTTGCTCGGCGGAACCAGTAACATGGAGTGGTACACGGTGATGAACAACTCGTTCTTCTACGGATACGGTAACCTGCTGTTGGTTTATCTGGTGCTTATTATTCTGCTGAAAGTGTTTGCATCGAGCGCCACCAATGGAGGTGGCGGATGTGGTGGTATCTTTGCACCCTCACTCTACTTGGGCTGTATTGCAGGGTTTGTATTCTCGCACTTCAGCAACGAGATGGGGATATCCTCTTTCTTGCCTGAGAAGAACTTCGCTTTGATGGGGATGGCCGGCGTGATGAGTGGGGTAATGCATGCTCCACTAACGGGCGTGTTTTTGATTGCCGAGCTCACGGGAGGGTATGACCTGTTTCTACCGTTGATTATTGTAGCCGTAAGCGCGTACCTAACCATTATTGTTTTTGAACCCCACAGTATCTACTCCATGCGCTTGGCCAAAAGAGGGCAACTCCTTACGCACCATAAAGATCGAGCCGTGCTCACGCTGATGAAGATGGAAAACGTTGTAGAAAAGGATTTTGTGACGGTACACCCCGAAATGGACCTGGGCGAGTTGGTGAAAGCCATTGCCGCGTCTCATCGCAATGTGTTTCCGGTAACCGATGGCAACGGTATATTTCAAGGCATTGTATTGCTCGATGATATCCGAAACATCATGTTCCGACAGGAGCTTTATCGCCGCTTTACGGTGAGCAAGCTGATGACCTCTGCCCCTGCTAAACTGTTTGATACAGACGGCATGGAACAGGTGATGCAAACCTTTGATGACACGAAGGCCTGGAACCTGCCTGTGGTCAATAGCGAAGGTAAATACTTGGGCTTTGTATCGAAGTCGAAGATATTCAACTCTTACCGCCAAGTATTGGTTCATTTCTCGGAAGATTAAGCGTAGCAGATTGACACATTACATTTACATGCAAATGAAAAAAGAAGAGTTAAGAATAGTCTATATGGGCACTCCCGACTTTGCCGTGGAGGCCCTCCGCGCCTTGGTCGAAGGCGGATACAACGTAGTGGGTGTAATTACCATGCCCGATAAACCTGCCGGACGCGGACACCAAATTCAGTGCTCGGCCGTTAAGCAATATGCACTTGAACAAAACTTGCCGTTGCTGCAACCCGAGAGGCTCAAAGATGAGGCTTTTATCGAGGCGCTTCGCGCTTGGAAAGCCGATCTTCAGATTGTAGTAGCCTTTCGCATGCTTCCCGAGGTGGTGTGGAATATGCCCCGACTGGGTACATTCAACCTTCATGCCTCCTTGCTGCCGCAGTATCGAGGGGCAGCTCCCATCAATTGGGCGGTCATCAATGGCGATACCGAAACGGGCATCACCACCTTTTTCTTACAGCACGAAATTGATACGGGAGAGGTGATTCAGCAAGTTCGAGTGCCGATTGCTGAGACCGACAATGTGGAGGTAGTACACGATAAACTGATGCACCTTGGAGGTAGACTAGTAGTAGAAACTGTAGATGCCATCTTGGCCGGAACAGTGAAACCCATTCCTCAAGAAGAGATGGCCGTTGTAGGCGAATTGCGCGCTGCCCCGAAGATCTTTAAAGAAACCTGTCGCATAAATTGGAACCGTTCGGCGAAACAGGTATATGACTTTATTCGCGGACTTTCTCCTTACCCTGCTGCTTGGAGCGAGTTGGTTGACCCCGAAGGAAAGCCGGTGGTGGTGAAGGTGTTTGAAGCAGAGAAGAGTATTGAATCGCATACGCTTGCCGCGGGAACCTTGCTTACCGATGGCAAAACTTACCTTAAAGTAGCTGTTGCTGATGGTTTTATCGGTGTACTTGCGCTGCAACTTCCGGGTAAGAAACGTTTGAAAACCGAAGAGCTTTTGCGCGGCTTCAGACTAACCGAAGCTTATCGAATGTCGGCAGATTAAAACAATTCGCTGAAACCATGGGATGACAACATTGCGCTGTCACCTCAGAAAAAACCACGGTGTGAATTTGCTGTCTTCGTTTATTCATATTACATTTGTGCTATAATTCATTAATAAACGAAACGTATGAAAGCCATGATATCTCCCTCCATCCTTTCGGCCGATTTTGCTCATCTGGCCAAAGATATTGATATGATTAATCGCAGCGAAGCTGCTTGGGTACACATTGATATCATGGACGGCGTGTTTGTTCCCAACATCTCCTTTGGATTTCCCGTACTGAAATATGTGGCGGAGTTAAGCGAAAAGCCGTTGGATGTGCACCTGATGATCGTTCAGCCCGAGAAATTTATCCCCGAGGTAAAGGCGCTGGGTGCACACGTGATGAATGTGCATTACGAGGCTTGTCCTCACATACATAGGGTGTTGCAGCAGATTCGGGAGGCGGGCATGCAACCGGCTGTAACCATCAATCCGGGCACTCCGGTAGCGTTGTTGCAAGACATTATTCGCGAGGTGTACTTGGTCCTGATTATGAGCGTGAATCCGGGTTTCGGTGGACAAAAGTTTATCGAACACTCCATAGAAAAAGTGCGCGAACTGCGCGAACTCATTGACCGTACAGGCTCCAACGCGTTGATTGAAGTAGATGGTGGGGTGAACCTGGAAACAGGAGCTCGCCTGATCGCAGCAGGAGCCGATGTGTTGGTAGCCGGAAATGCGATCTTTGCTGCCGATGAACCGGAAGAGATGATTAAAATGCTGATGAATGCTCATTAATTAAGAACGATTGCTGATGCTTCTTCATCGCTATCCGTTTTTACGCCTTTTGCTACCGTTAGCGTTGGGTGTTTACTTGGGCGATGAACTGTTTTTTAGGGGTGTGGAACTCTCTGTACAGTATTCTCTGTGGGGGCTCTTCACTCTTTTTCTTTTACTGATAGCCTCCGGTTTACTGAAGCGTTATACGCTTCGTTGGGTGTTTGGCGCTATGCTTTTTCTCTTCATCCTACTTGGTGGATTCAGTCTGATGAACATTCAGTTGCAGCAAACAGCGATTGAGTTTCCGACCGAAGAGACCATTCATCGTGTACGTATTGTCGACAAACCGGAAACCAAAGAGCGAAGCATCCGGTGCGCCGTCGAATCGAGTGGAAAGAATCTCTTGTTGTACCTCGCTAAAGACTCGCTCAGCGAACGCTTAAAGAGTGGAGATGACCTCTTGGTCTCTGTTCGGTTTACTTGCCCCACTCGTAGCAGCAATCCCGATGAATTTGATTATCCCCGTTATTTGGCGCGTAAACAAGTAAGTGGTGTAGGATTTTGTGCAAGCGGTGCATGGATGTTCCTTGTTCATCGTGAGTCGCTTTCCTTGCAAGAGCAAGCTTTGGCTTGGCGGGAGCGCGTGCTCGATCTTTATCGTAAGTTGGGTTTTCAAGGAGACGAGTTAGCTGTGCTCTCAGCACTCACCGTGGGATGTAAAGAGGAGTTGAGCGAAGAGATACGTGAATCTTATTCCATCTCCGGGGCCAGTCATGTGTTGGCTTTGTCGGGCTTGCATATCGGTTTTCTTTATGCGCTACTCTTATTTGCGATGCGCATACTTCCCAATAGGTGGCGAGGAGTTGTTCTGCTTCGTGCCTCAATTGTTCTTGTGCTGCTGTGGGCGTTTGCCTTCTTTACCGGCCTTTCACCTTCGGTGGTGCGATCGGTACTGATGTGTTCGCTGTTTGCTCTTTCCGGGGCTTTCGGGCGAGAGTCTTTCTCCATCAATACGTTGGCAGCAGCTGCTTTTTTTATGCTGCTTTGTTGTCCGGCTTGGCTGTTCGATGTCGGTTTTCAACTCTCCTTTTTTGCGGTAGCTGCTATCTTAGTGGTGCAACCCGGCGTCTATCGTCTGATTTCGGTACGCAACCGATTTGTTAAGCCCGTTTGGAATCTGATCAGTGTTTCGTTAGCGGCCCAACTAGGCACGGCACCGCTAGTGCTGCTCTACTTCTCTCGTTTCTCTACTCACTTTCTACTTACGAACCTGATTGTTATTCTGCTCGTTTCGTTGATTATGTATGGAGCGGTTGTGTTGCTGTTGCTTACCCCTTTTACCCTGCTCCAATCGGGGGCGGTATGGGTGGTGAAGGGCTTGTTGCAGGGCCTTAATGCCACTGTTCGGTGGGTCGAACAGCTTCCTTGGGCATCGTTTGATGAGGTTTGGATCTACCCCTTAGAAGTCGTTTTGTTTTATCTCGCTATCGGTCTCTTGCTTTTCTATCGCTTTTCGCATAACAACAAGGGTTTGATTGGCAGCCTGCTTTGCTTTCTCTTGCTTTTTACCTTCCATGTGTCGAAGCAGGTCGAAGACCGCCCCAGCCAAAGCTTAACGTTTTATCAAGTGCAGGGTTGTCCTGTAGTGCATTGTATGGCTGTTGATGGTCGTTCTTGGTTGGCTTATGCGGATAGCTTGCCGGATGAAAAACCGTTGCGCTCTGCGGTTTCTCGGCAGTGGAAACGGTACCGTTTGGAAACCCCTCAGATCGTTACCTCCGATTACCAAGACAGTGTGTTCTGTTTTCGCGATCATATTCTCTCGTTCTCCGGTCGACGGGTTTGTATCGTGAGCGACAACCGTTGGGCACAGCAATCGGCTGCTCAACCGCTTGCTGTTGATTATCTATACGTATGTAAAGGGTATAGCGGACGATTGGAGAAGCTCTCCGGACTATTCTCTTTTTCGACTGTTGTTTTAGATGCCTCGCTTTCGCCCTATCGGTTAGCACTTTTCAAGCAAGAGTGTCGCGAACAAGGCTATCAGCATATATCACTTGCCGAGAAAGGTTCTGTTCGATTTTTGCTGTAAGTACGAAGAATTATTGTAGCTTTGCAAGCTAATAAGGTGGCGATGTGCTAAACCGCCAATGTGCCAATGATTAAATTAAATTTATGCTAACCAAAGTAATTGAACAGAGCAAGATAGATCATTTTACCAAATGGTTCGAACGTGCTGACAAAATAGTGATTGTTTCTCATGTATCGCCGGATGGCGATGCGATAGGTTCTTCCTTGGGACTTTATCATTTTCTTACCTCGCAAGACAAAACAGTGAATGTTATTGTTCCCAATGCCTTCCCCGACTTCCTGAAATGGATGCCCGGTAGCAAAGATGTTTTGCTGTACGATCGCTACAAGGAGTTTGCCGACAAGCTGATTGCCGAAGCAGATATCATTTGTTGTCTCGACTTTAATTCGCTCAAACGCATCGACGATATGGGCGTTGCCGTTGCCGGCTCTTCGGCCCGCAAAGTGATGATTGATCACCACCCACAGCCCGAAGAGTTTTGTCACATTACCATCTCTCACCCAACGATCTCTTCTACCTCCGAACTTATTTTCCGCTTGATTTGTCGCATGGGCTATTTTAGTGACATCACGCGCGAAGGGGCAGAGTGCATCTATACGGGCATGATGACCGATACAGGCGGATTTACGTATAATTCGAATAATCGCGAGATCTACTACATCATCAGCGAACTGCTTTCTAAAGGCATCGATAAAGATGACATTTACCGCAAGGTATTCAATACGTATTCAGAAAGTCGCCTGCGTTTGATGGGACATGTATTGGCCAATATGAAAGTGTATGCCGAATATGATGCAGCAATGATTTCACTGACTTGTGCTGAGCAAAAGAGTTTTGACTACATTAAGGGCGATAGCGAAGGATTTGTAAACATTCCCTTGAGCATTAAAAACGTCTGTTTTACTTGTTTCCTACGCGAAGATACCGAAAGACCGGTGATTAAAATCTCTTTACGTTCGATTGGAACCTTCCCTTGCAATCAATTTGCTGCAGAATTTTTTAATGGAGGCGGACATCTCAATGCTTCGGGCGGTGAGTTTTACGGTACAATGGAGGAAGCCGTTAAAGTCTTTGAGCAAGGACTAGAGAAATACAAGTCGCTGCTGTGCACGACGTGAGCTCGTTAAATGTAGCGGTTTAAAGGTTAAATAAGTAGAACTTTCAACTTTCATCCTTCTACTTTTGGTTAATTTGAAATACATTTGTGAAAAATATATAGTACCCTAAGATACAGATCAATGAAGAAACTAATTTTTATACTTTTTGCTTTGCTGGCAGCTGGTTCTCTTTTTAATTCGTGTAGTGACACAAAGACTTATGCAGAGATGCTCGATGAGGAGAAAGATGCAGTCAATGCTTTTATCAAGAAACACAATATTCAAGTGATCTCATTGGAGGAGTTTGAAAAAGATACCGTAACGGATGTGAGCAAGAATGAATACGTGGCATTCTCTAATGGCGTTTATATGCAGATTGCAGACCGGGGAGAAGAGGGCGAAACCAATAAATTTGCAAACAACAACGTAGTGCTTGCCCGTTTTGTGGAGGTCTTTATTATGGATAATGACACCACCATGGCTTCTACTGCATGCAATCCCGCAGGACTTAACTTTGATCTATATCCCGATGGTTTTAGATATACTGATAACGGCAACACCGTTTATGGTCAATTTCTAGCTGAAGATGGTTTGGCCGGTTGGAAAGGTATGGGTATGAATGGACAATACACGCAATACGGTACAAGTGTTCCGGCAGGATGGTTATTGGCATTGAAGTACATACGCAGTGGTGCACATGTAAAACTCATTGTTCCTTCAAAGATGGGGCATCAGGTAGCCCAACAAAAAGTATATCCCTACTTCTATGATGTTCATAAATTCTCTATCTACTAAAGAGTAGAAACCAACATAAACTTTCAAAAATAAAACCTTATGACTCTAATCAAATCGATCTCAGGCATCCGCGGAATCATTGGCGGAAGAGCAGGGAACGGGCTAAATCCGTTAGACATTGTGAAGTTTACGTCGGCTTATGCCACGCTTATTCGCAATACTTGCCATTCAAAAAGTAATAAAATCGTAGTAGGACGCGATGCGCGCATCTCGGGCGAAATGGTAAACAACGTTGTAGTGGGTACCCTCATGGGTATGGGCTGGGATGTGGTCGATATTGACTTGGCCTCTACACCCACCACCGAACTTGCTGTAACCATGGAAGGAGCTTCGGGTGGTATTATTCTAACTGCTTCGCATAACCCCAAACAGTGGAACGCCCTGAAATTACTCAATGAGCAAGGCGAATTTCTCAATGCTGCCGAGGGAGAAGAGATACTCCGTATAGCCGAAGCCGAAGCGTTTGTTTATGCCGATGTAGATCACTTAGGCTCTTATCGCAAAGACTTGACTTATAACAAAAAACATATTGACCACGTACTGGCTTTGAAACTGGTCGATGTTGAGGCTATCAAGAAAGCGAATTTCCGTGTAGCCATTGACTGTGTGAACTCTGTGGGTGGTATCATTCTTCCCGAGTTGCTCGAACGTTTGGGTGTGAAACACGTCGAAAAACTGTATTGCGAGCCTACCGGAGACTTTGCGCACAACCCCGAACCCTTGGAAAAGAACTTGGGCGACATCATGAACTTGATGAAGGGTGGTAAAGCCGATGTAGCGTTTGTTGTAGACCCCGATGTGGATCGTTTGGCTATGATTAGCGAAGATGGAACCATGTATGGCGAAGAGTATACCTTGGTAAGCGTGGCCGACTATGTGCTGAAACACACACCGGGCAATACGGTTTCCAACCTTAGCTCTACGCGTGCACTGCGCGATGTTACCCGCAAGTATGGTAAAGCCTACAATGCCTCGGCAGTAGGCGAAGTGAACGTGGTGGCTAAAATGAGAGAGACCAACGCTGTTATCGGTGGCGAGGGTAACGGTGGAGTCATCTACCCCGAAAGTCATTACGGACGCGACGCATTGGTAGGTATCGCCCTTTTCCTTAGCCATCTGGCTCACGAAGGAAAGAAAGTAAGCGAACTACGTGCTACGTACCCTTCTTATTTCATTGCCAAGAACCGTGTGGACTTAACACCGGAGATTGACGTAGATGCTATTTTGGCAAAGGTGAAGGAGATTTATAAAGACGAAGAAGTTAACGATATTGATGGAGTGAAAATTGATTTTGCAGACAAATGGGTGCATTTGCGCAAGAGCAACACAGAGGCCATTATTCGGGTGTATAGCGAAGCTTCTTCTATGGAAAAGGCCGAGGAGATAGGGCAGAAGATTATGGATGTAATCAACGAGCTGGCTAAGTAAAACCGAAAAAAGATACGAAACAGTAAAAACGTCTCTCCATCAACAGATGAACAGATCTCATGCAAGAGAGGTTCGTCTGTTGATAGAGAGACGTTTGTTTTTATGGATAAGACCGGGCTAACGAGCTGGCGACGAAAACCACTCCTTAAACTCGCTTGCTCGTGCTTTACTCACCAGAATTTTTCCGGGAGGATTGAATTGATGCAGGTTGACCGATAGTCGTCCATTAAACCATAAATCAATATCTTTGATGGCTTCGTGCGAAATGAGATACTGACGGTTTACACGGAAGAAGTGTGCAGGGTCCAGGCAATCAGTCAGCTCGTCCAACGTTTGAGCGAAGGGGTGCTCCATCTGATTGTTTAATACGGCTTTAACCTGACAGCCTTGAATGTAAAACAGCCGAATCGTCTCTACCGATATGGGTAGCAGCTTATCGCCTTTAACCGGAATCAGGAAGTGCGATTTAAAGCTCTCTTTTTTATTCAATAATCGCATCAGTTTCAATAACTCTTCTTCGGGTTGGGTTGTGTTAGGGGGAGAAACGATCAGCCGTTCCAACTTTTGCAGTGCGTGTGTAATATCTGCCTGCCCGATGGGCTTTAGTAAATAGTCAATGCTGTTTACCTTAAAAGCACGCAGCGCATATTCGTCATAAGCTGTGGTGAATATGATGGGACAGGAGAGGGGGATGTGCTCGAATATCTCGAATGCCGATCCGTCAGCCAAGTGGATATCCATGAAGATGAGATCGGGTAGTGGATGTTCGGCAAACCACTCCAGCGTGCCGGCAACGCTATCAATCACCGTCACAATTTCCGCCTCGGGTTTTACCTCAGTCAGCAGCGAAACTAAATTGCGTACAGCTGCTCGTTCATCTTCAATAATGATTACGTTCATGGTTGTTCACGAATTAAAGGAATGCGCACTGTGAAGTGCGTATCCTCGGTTATTTGTATGTCGCGATGGAGTAGCAATTGATAACGTTTGGCTAAATTAATCAAACCGATGCCTGTTCCCGAAGTAACCGTGCGCTTGGGTTTTAGCGGGTTACTTACTACAATGTGTTCATCGTTATCGGTTGCAATACGAATGACTAGTGGGTGGCGACTACCCACCTCGTTGTGCTTCACTGCATTCTCAATTAATACTTGAATAGACATGGGAGGTAGGAAACATCCTTCTAATTTCTCGTCCACATCGATCTTTACCTGTAGGTTGTCCTCAAAACGCATTTTAAGTAAAAAGAGATAGGCCGATGTGTAATTCATCTCCTCGCGCAAGGTAACACTTTGCGAATCGTTGCCTTGCAGCGTATAGCGTAATACACAAGAGAGCTCTTGGATGTACTCCTGTGCTCGCTCCTGATTCTCGCGGACTAACGATCTTAGGGTATTGAGTGAGTTAAACAACATGTGTGGGTTCAGCTGGTGCTTCAATGCTTCGTATTGATTGAGAATGTTCTCGGCACGCAACTGTTGGTTTTCGACCAATACCTGTTGTTGCCTGCTTACTAAATGGATGATATAGCAACTGCTTGTAACGAGACACGACATGATGAAATCGCGCAGTGGGTGTAAGTAATGGTGTAGCATCGCATCGATGGCGGGGATGTTGAGTGCTTCGTGCAAGTAAACAAACGTTTGCCCCAATAAATTACTCAACACCCACATCAGTATGAAAGAGAGTATAACCCTCTTCCATCCGATTCGGTTTGAACGATTGAAGTGGAACAACTGTGTGTTGATAGCGAACATCACCAAGAGAGAGAGAAAGGTGAAAAACACTTCGTTAAGCACATCGATCGGTCGCATGCCCGGAAACAGGGTGTTGTCTTCCAATTGATCGAAGAGTGATGCCGACTCAGGAAAATGAATGAGCAGTGCTACTGCCAGCGAAATAACACTGGTAGAGAGCATGTATTTATTGGCCATTAAAGCAGAAGTTTGCCGTTTCATACCGCAAAGATAACTTATTTTTTCACACGTGCCATCACATACATGCCCGGACGAAACTGTTGATGGGTATCCTTTACCCGTGCGTATACTTCGAGCGAACGACTGGTTTCGTCTACTCTCTGCCCAATGGATAGTATGGTGGCGTTAAATGTCTGTTCGCCCATACCGTTTACACGGAATTCGACCGGGCTACCTACTTTCATGTTTATTAAGTCTTTTTCGTAAGCGGTTAGCTTTAATAGCGGTGTGCTTTTGTCGATGATTTCGCAAAGTGTCTCGCCGGGGTGAATGTATTTGCCTACGTTCATGGCTACACTGCCTATGTATCCGCTGATGGGTGCCTTAATTTGCAGCAGTGGCTGTATGCCATTGTTGCGCAGTGCTTCGGTCGATACATTTAACAACGAGAGCTGTGCTACTGCTGCTTCCAAACGACTTTTCATGGAGAGGTAATCTGCCTTGCTTTGTTGATACTTCTTTTGCGAAGCGGCTTGTTCAATGGATAGCGTTTTTTGCCTCTCGTACTCTGCTTTTAAATACTCTGTTTGTGCATAACTATCGAGGTAGGTTTGTTGCAGGGCGATAAACTCGGGGTTCTCGAGTGTTGCCAGTACGGCTCCCTGTTGTACATGCTGTCCGGGTAAGAGCGAGGTGTTTTTCACTACACCGCTCAACGTAAGTGCTACCGTAGCCAACCGATGGGGTGGCAACACGATGGTACCATTGAATGAAGCATGGTCGACTTTCGAGGTAGCCGAGGTTGTAGCGTCAACCGCTATGCTGTCGGCTGTGGGTTGCTGAACGCCGGGTTCGTTGGCTGTCTGAGCCGAGGTTGTGGGTGCTTCTTGTTTATTGTTGCAAGCCATTAAGCTTAGCAACAGGATGGGTATCATTATCTTTTTCATTTTAGTCTATCTTTTATGCTTAGTTATATAATTCGTATTCTAATACCGCTACGTTGAATTGATACATGATTTCAATGTATCCGCGACGAATGTCGCGAGCGGTGCTTACCGATTGCACAAACTCGGTAATGTTTGTTTCGCTGTGTTTCAAGTTCAACCGAGCCACTTTGATCAGCTCTTCGGCTTCGGGCAAAGCCGAAGTGGTATACATACGCAAGCTTTCATTGCAGCGCCTAAGTGTAGCTGCCAATTCGGTTACCTTGTTATTTAACTCACGGATGTTTGCTTCAGCCTGAATCTCTGCTGCCGATGCAGCTATCTTTGCTTGCTTAACCTTACTCCTCTGCGGTACAAAATAGAGTGGAAAGGAGGCTCCTATCATCCATGCATTGAGGTTTTTCAAGGGTAGAATGTGCTGACGCGAATAACCGACCGATAGCTCGGGAAAGAAGCGACTGCGTTCTATATTGACTAAGGCCTTCGCTTCTGCTGCTTGGCTCTTGAAGTAGCCCAGGTGTGTAGCCGATGCTCCGCCTGCTGCGAGGGGAGTGGTGAAGAGTCTTTGCACCGAATCGGCAGGTGTGATGGGTCGGTCGGAATAGCAACTCCATGTAAAACGCGTGAGAGCAGCGAGCTCCTCTTCCTGGGCCTGATAAAGACGGTTGCGAAGATCGGCAGCTAAGGTGGTTAGGATGTTCTTCTCGAGCAGGGTTATCTCACCTTGTTCGTAGCGTAGTTGAGCAATGTGCTGCACTTGAGAGGCCAACTCGTCTTGGTCGGCATACATGGTTCGTAAGCCGGAGGCATACTGATAGTAAGCCCACGCTCGTTTGACTTCGGCTATTACCTCTTTCTTTACCATTTCGTGGTAGTAACTGCCCGTTGTTATTTGGCGATTTACTAACGCGTTTTTGTAGAAAGGGGTGAGTAGCGAACCCAAGCTCTGTTCGAAAGCCAGCTCCTTATCTTTTTTGTTTTCACCGTTTAGTTGTCCCCATGAGTAGTTGAACGTAGTGGGTGCAGCCTCTACAATCTCGCCCCGTGTGGCACGTGTTTGACGAATGGCTGCTTCTGCTATTTTCAATCGGGGATGATTCCGACAAGCCAATTCAATCGCTTGATCGAGGGTTACCGGAGTTTGTGCAGAAAGAGTTGTTCCGCAGAGCAACAAGGGGAGCATTACCCACAGGTTCTTTTTCATTTTCGGACGGAAAAATGGAGCCCATGAGTTTACAATCCGATAGAATATTGGAATGATGAGCAACGTCAATACAGTCGAAACAATCAATCCTCCAATCACGACGGTTGCCAATGGACGTTGTACCTCTGATCCGGCCGAAGTAGCAATAGCCATCGGTACGAAACCGAGCGAAGCCACTAAGCCGGTAAGGAATACGGGGCGTAGTAGGTGAGGTGTGCCTTGTTCAATAATTCGTCGGGTAGTCATGGCATATTTGGATTGTTTACGTAAGTCGTTAAAGTGATTGATCATGAGGATACCGTTGAGCACCGCTACGCCGAACAGGGCAACAAAGCCCACTCCTGCCGAGATACTGAATGGCAATCCGCGCATCCACAAAGCTAATATACCGCCAATAAGCGATAAGGGCACAATGGAGAAAACCATCAACGTATACGTTACATTTTTGAAGGCGATGAAGAGGATGAGTAAGATAAGCATTAAGGCTACCGGCACTACGATGAGTAGGGTGTCGATGGCGTTTTGCAAGTTCTGAAACTGTCCGCCATACTCGAAGTAGTAGCCTGGTTTCAGTTTGAGGTTACGCTCGAGCGTTTGCCGGATACCAGACACGACTTGCTGAATGTCCGCATCGCGCACATTTACACCAATTACGATGCGTCGCTTGGTGGCATCGCGATTAATTTGCAACGGACCATTGACCAAGTCGATCGTTGCTACCTCGCTTACCGGAATTTGTACGCCTTCGGAGGTGCGGATAAAGAGCTTATCCAGGTTTAAATCGGCTATTTTTTCTTGATCAAGCCTCACCACTAAGTCGAACCGGCGTTCGTTTTCAAACACCATTCCACTGGCTTCTCCGGCATAGGCTGTTCGAATCAGGGTGTTCAGCTCCATAATGTTGACACCATATCGAGCGATCTTGTCGCGGTTATACTTCACCACCAGTTGAGGCAAACCCATTGTCTGCTCCACAATCACATCGGCTGCACCGGGTATCTGCTCTACCAATAGCGCTGCTTCGCGTGCTTTGTCGTATAACTCTTGCATATCTTCGCCATATAACTTCACGGCAATGTCGGCTTTAGCACCTGTCATCAGCTCATTGAAACGTAGCTGAATGGGTTGCGAGAAGTTGAACTCGGCACGTTTCGCCAGTGGTTCGAGCGTCGCTTTCATCTTCTCTACCATCTCGGCACGGGTGGTGGCCGAAGTCCACTCGTTGAACGGTTTCATCACAATCATTATATCCGCATCTTCCACCGCCATGGGGTCGGTAGGCACTTCGGCTGTACCGATTTTGGCTACTACGTGTTTGATTTCGGGGAACTCCTCCATCAATGCCTGTTCGGCCAGATTCGACAGCTCAATGCTCTCGGTCAGTGAACTACCGGCCGGGAGTGTCATCTGCATGGCAAAGTCTCCCTCATCGAGCGTAGGGATGAACTCGGCTCCCAGTTGGGTGAAGAGTAACAATGAGCCTGCCAAGGCAGCGAACGAGATACTAATGGCACTCCACTTAAAGCGCATGCACACACCCAACGCCCGTTGATAGATGCGGTTGAGACCGATAAAGAAACGGTCGGCAATGGTTTTCTTTACCTCTATCTTGTGTTTGAGGAAAAGCGAAGCCATCATGGGCACATAGGTAAGCGAAAGAATCAGTGCTCCAACGATGCAGAACACCAGTGTTTGGGCCATCGGAGTGAAATATTTTCCTTCTATGCCTGTCAGCGTAAGTATGGGGAAGAATACGATGAGAATGATAATCACAGCAAAAGTAGCCGAACGCACCACGCCCGAAGCACCACGGGCAACCTCTGCATTCATCTGCTCTTGGGTCAATGTTCGTCCTCGCAGGTTCTTGCTGTAGATGTGTGCCAGAATACCTTCGACAATAACAATGGAACCATCGACTACAATACCGAAGTCGATAGCGCCCAGACTCATTAAGTTGGCCGAGACACCGAATATGCGCATGAGGATAAACGCAAACAGCATGGCGAGCGGAATGACCGAAGCCACAATTAAGCCTGCGCGCAGGTTGCCCAGAAACAAGATTAATACAATGAATACGATGATGGCGCCCTCGATGAGGTTATACACCACGGTCGATATGTTGCGGCTAACCAGTTCCGAGCGGTTCAGGTAAGGTTCAATGCTTACGCCCTCGGGTAGTAGCTTTTGTGTTCGTTCTACTCGCTTTTCAAGTTCGGCTGTCACTGCATTGGCATTGGCACCCTTCAGCATCATGGCAATGCCACCTACGCATTCGCCTTTGCCATCTTTGGTCATGGCACCAAACCGTTTAGGCGAACCGAAACCGACCTTGCCCACATCGCTTATATGAATGGGGATGCCGTTGCGGTTGGCAATCACAATCCGCTCCACATCGCGTGTACTGGCTATTACTCCTTCCGAACGGATGTAATAGGCCTTTTTCACCTTCTCAATGTAGCTTCCGCCTGTGTTTTGGTTGTTTTTGCTCAAGGCCTCGAACACCTCGCCGATGGTGATGTTGAGCGAAAAGAGTGCATCGGGGTCTACGGCTACTTCGTATTGTTTGAGGTTTCCACCAAAGCTATTGATCTCTACAATACCGGGAATGCCCGAGAGCTGACGTTTCACAATCCAATCTTGAATGGTGCGCAACTCCATGGCATCGTACTTTTTCTCGTATCCGGGGGCTACCTCGAGTGTGTATTGATAAATCTCACCCAATCCGGTGGTGATGGGCATCATTTCGGGTGTTCCCAGTTCGGGAGGTATCTCGCCGGCTACTGTTTGAATCTGCTCGTTGACTAATTGCCGGGCATCAAGTGTAGGCACTCCCTCTTTAAACACGACCGTCACCAGTGAGAGTCCGAAACGGGAAACCGAACGTATTTCGGTCACATTCATGATGTTGCTCATGGCAATCTCAATGGGGAAAGTAATTAACTGCTCTACCTCCTGCGGGGCAAGGGTGGGCGATGTGGTGACAATTTGCACCTGATTGTTCGTGATATCCGGCACGGCATCGATGGGTAGCGTTAGCATGGCATAGATACCTCCAATGAGCAGGAAGAGTGTGGTAAGTCCTACGAACAGTTTTTTCTGAATGGAAAAACGGACAATGGCTGTGAACATAGTCTTGCTGAATGTTTAATGTGATAATTGCTGCGAAGGTAAAAAGAAACTCAGTAGAGTGTACTTAAGGTAACGGTGAAGCAGACAAATTGAGGGGTGAACTGATCGAGTTGTGCAATAATAAGCTAACACTCGATTTTAGATAATGGAATACACAACTTTTCTTCTCGTTACGTTGTTTATATCAATATATGAACTTTTATATACATAACAACTAAAAAGAAATGAAACTATTAATGACGTTACTCATGGCTTTAGGGTTGTCTGTTCCGGCGAAAGCTCAGAACCCGCAATCGTTCTACGATTTTACAGTGAAGACGATCGAAGGTAAAGACTTTCCCCTCTCAGCGCTCAAAGGCAAAAAGGTATTAGTGGTTAATGTGGCTTCCAAATGTGGCTTTACGCCACAATACAAAGAGTTACAAGAGCTCTATGAAACCTATAAGGATAAGAGTTTTGTTATTATTGGCTTTCCTGCCAATAACTTCTTGTGGCAGGAACCCGGGACGAATGATGAAATAGCTCAGTTCTGTTCGTTGAAGTACGGTGTCACCTTCCCTATGATGGCGAAGATATCCGTTAAAGGAAAAGAGATGGCACCCCTGTACCATTGGTTGACAGAGAAAAAAAAGAATGGAAAAAGAGACGCTCCCGTGGGGTGGAACTTTCAAAAGTTTATGATCGATGAGAACGGGAACTGGGTAGATGTGGTCTCTTCCAAAACCAGTCCGCTCTCGGATACTATCGTTGATTGGATTAAGGGATCAAATTGACCTGTCTTGATTCGTGTTCAAAGTTAGGGGCAGCACCAGCGATGGTGTTGCCTTGCTCGTCACCAAGTAGAGCATTTCTTGGTTATTATCGTTATTCATTGTTCTTACTTATTGTTTTGCAAAAAAATAAGTAAGAAAATTGATCACATCTCATATTTAATTTTTAGATTTGTAGTTCTCAAATTGTCAAATCTAAAAATGAATACGCATGAAGAAACTCACCTTCCTTATTCTATTGCTGTGGTGCATAACCGATGGCTATGCACAGCGTAAAGTGGTGGAAGTAGAACCAGCTGCTACTGCACTGCCCGAAGCCGGCAAAGGGCTGAAACGAAAAGTTGCCATCGGACGGTTTACCAACGAAACTCAGTACGCCAAAGGTCTTTTCTACGACAAGGAGAATGACCCCATGGGGAAACAAGCTTTGGATATCCTTTCGGCCAAACTGGCCGCCTCCGGAAAATTTATGTTGCTGGAACGAAATGACTTGGGCAAACTCCTCGAAGAGGCAGGGAGCTCTGACGGCGGATTTCAGAAAATCGGAGCAGACTATCTGATTATTGGTTCTATCACTGAATACGGACGAAAGAATGTAGGTGATGTGAAAGTGTTTTCTACTACTAAAACTCAGGTGGTGGAAGCTGCTGTCAGCATCCGACTGGTAGATGTTTCTACCGGACTGATTATCTACTCGGATGAGGCTAAGGGAGATGCCGAACTCAAGACCAAAACGTCGATGGGTATTGGCGGAAGAGCCGATTTCGATGCTACGTTGAGTGACAAAGCCATATCGGCTGCCATCTCCCAGCTGGTAGAGAATATCATCAACAAATGTACCAACAAACCTTGGCGAGCCTATTTCTTGGCTGCCGACAGCGAGGTAACCATCATTTCAGGAGGGGCTTCTCAAGGGATAAAGGTGGGCGATCTGTTTGCTGTGCGAAGCAAAGGAAAAGCAGTGACTAACCCGCAGACCGGAATTAAAATTGAACTTCCGGGAAAGAGTGTAGGTAGAGTAGAGGTGCTGTCGGTAGGTGGAGATACACCGGAAACGGAATACTCCATTGTTAGCTTCAAGGAAGGAAGCATTGATAACCAGAAGTTACAGGATTATTTTATAGAGGAGATTAACGAATGAAAACAAAATCAATCTTATGTCTGCTTACCGTTGTCTGCTGCCTATTGTTATCGGGTTGTAAGGTGGGCAATGTAGCCCTCAGCCAGGGGCTGACCGATCAATCGTATCTTTACTTTGTTTCAGTCAACAAGTATGCCGAACCGGTGCAGGTGACGCTTGATAATGGGGTTACATTCAACGCCAATGTAGTGAAAGAACGAAAGGCAACTGTAAAGGGAGATACCTATGCCGTATCTACGGGCAAACGCCGTGTGTCTGTGTCCTATCAAGGAAAGACGATTTGGGAACGCGAAGTATTCCTCTCCACTCAAGAAACAAAAAAAATCATACTGCCATGAGAAAACTATTCCTAGCAGGAGCTGTATTGCTGATCCTATCCTCTTGCACAACGACAACAACTACTTTGTATAGTTGGAACGACTATACAAACAGTTCTTATCAATACTACAAGCAACAAACGCCCGAGTCGACAGCACGTCTGATGAAAACCTATGAAGCCATGATTAAGAAACCCAATGGCAGCCGCAAGACGATTCCACCGGGCATCTGTGCCGAATATGGCTATTTCCTGATTCAGAACGGAAAGAAGGATGAAGGAGTAGCTATGTTTAAAAGAGAGAAGGAGTTATATCCTGAGTCAACCGTATTTATGGACCGCCTCATTAAACAGTTTGAAGGATGAAAAAGATAATCTACTTTTTATTAGCATTGAGCTTTCTGGCCTCATGCACTTCGCCGACGAACTTGACGCGCGGCATGAATTACCCAAAAATGTATGAAGACAAACCGGTTGCCATACTGGTAATGCCGCCTATTAATAAGACAGTCAACGTGGAGGCGAAGGAGTACTTTTATACCTCCATGGCGATGCCACTGTGTGAGAAAGGTTATTATGTCATTTCTCCGTTCCTAGCCATGGAGCTGCTCAAGAGCGAGAGTGCTTATGACAGTGAGATGTTTATAGAGAACAAGTTGGCTTCGTTTAAGGAAGTATTCGGAGCAGATGCGGTACTGTTCACTACCATCAATAAATGGAGTAAGTCGACCATTGGTAGTCAGATTACGGTAGATATTGAATACACGTTGAAGTCGACCGTGACGAATGAAGTGTTGTTTAACCGCAAAGGAGAGCTGACAGTTGACACCAGTATCAGTTCCGGTGGCGGTGGTGGACTTTTGGGGTTGGTGGTGGACATGGCTGCTTCTGCCATTAACACGGCGCTTACCGACAAGGTGATTGCTGCTCGTCGATGTAACACTTTTGTGCTTCATGATTTGCCTGAAGGTCGGTATTCGGCTACGTATGGAAAAGATGAAAACACACCTGCAGGTAATGCGGTATTCTCGGGTGTAGTGAAACAGCAGTAACACGATAGAGAAGGCTCTTGAAGACGATAGACAAGGCTCTTGCTCCAAGCTTAGGAACAAGAGCCTTCTTTTTTGATCCTTACGGTATCAGCAGCGACGAGTCTCCATAGCTTAAAAAACGGAAGTCGTGGCTAAGTGCATAGTCGTAAATTCGTTTCCAGTCGCCTTTCACAAAAGCCGAAACGAGTAGCAACAGCGTGCTTTGCGGTTGATGAAAGTTGGTGACCATTGCTTTTACTATTCGGTACTTATATCCCGGAGCGATGATAATCTGCGTGCTGGTATGCAGTGTATCCATGCCGTGGCGGTCGAGGTAACCCAGTATCTTCTGCAAAGCCACTACGGGGCGAACTTCATCAAAAGGTTCGTAGGCTTGCCATTGAGCTACGCGTAACTGTTCCCGAGTAGCCTCGGGGCAGGCAGCCAAAGTGGCTCCGATGTGATACAAGCTTTCGAGTGTTCGTACCGAGGTAGTGCCTACGGCTATGGCTTGCGCATCGTGGTCAATGAGCTTTTTGATAATCTTTCGCGACACGGATATGTATTCTGTATGCATTTCGTGCCCCTGTATCTCTTCACTTTTCACCGGGCGAAACGTGCCGGCACCCACATGCAGCGTGAGCTCTTCCATGTCAATGCCCTTGGCACGCAGCGCCTCCATAATCTGTGGAGTGAAGTGTAGTCCGGCCGTAGGAGCCGCTACCGAACCTTTGACTTTCGAGTATACCGTTTGATAGGTCTGTTTGTCGCTTTCTTCTGTCTTGCGGTTCAAGTAGGGCGGTATGGGCAGTTCGCCAAATACTTCGAGGATATCGGCAAAGGTTACCGTCGGATTGTTCCATCGGAAGTCTACCCAATGGCTGCTGCCGAGGCACTCGCCACGTGTAGCGGTGAGCGTTATGGACAATCCTTTTACAGTCATTTCGCGTGTCAATGCTCCCTCTTTCCACTTCTTTGAGTGGCCAATCATGCAAAGCCATGCTACGTGCTCGGTTTGCTGAAAGTTGAGTACATGCTCATTGGGTGAGGCAGGTTCGAGGCAGAATATTTCGATCAGTGCGCCTGTCTCTTTGCGAAAATGCATGCGTGCCTGAATCACTTTGGTGTTGTTGAATATCATCAAACTGCCCTGTGGTAGGTAGTCGGGTAGGGAAGTGAAGCGGTCTTCTGTGATTTCGCCGTGGCGGTATACCAAAAGCTTCGACTGATCGCGTACGGGAAGCGGAAACTTAGCAATGCGCTCGTCCGGGAGTGCATAGTTGTATTCGTCAATACGGATATGTTTTGGGTTTTCTTTCATGATTCTTTATTTCTTCGGCAAAAATAACGATATTTGCTGAACTAATGAACTAATAGCATATAAAGAGATGAAAATAGGAGATAAAGTACGCTTCCTCAGCGAGGTGGGCGGTGGAGTTGTGAAAGGATTTCGAGGCAAAGACACCGTGTTGGTTGAAGATGCAGATGGATTCGACATCCCGATGCTGACCCGCGAGTGTGTGGTGATTGATACCGACGACTATAACATGAAACACAAGAGCACTGTTTCTTCGTCGCCCAAGCCCTTAGAACCGTCAAAACCGGTGAAGCCGGTGATCTCGACTGTTCGCCCTGCAGAGGTGCGTGGAGGCGATACGCTGAATGTTTTCCTTGCGTTTGTGCCCGAGGATGTAAAGATGATCAGCCAAACACCGTTCGAAGCTTACCTGGTGAACGATAGCAACTACTATCTCTATTACACCTACCTCAGTGCCGAGGGTAAGGCCTGGAAAAACCGTTCGCACGGGTTGATAGAACCCAATACGAAGCTGTTCTTGGAGGGTTTCACGAAAGATGCGTTGAACGAAATGGAACATGTAGCTGTACAAGTGGTTCCGTTTAAAGACGACAAAACGTTTATGATGAAACCGGCTGTGAGCGTAGAGTTGCGCATTGACACGGTGAAGTTTTATAAGCTGCATACGTTTCGCGACTCGGACTTCTTTGAAGAGCCTGCACTGATCTACGACATTGTGACCAACGACGTAGCTGTGAAGCAAGTCTTTGTAGCTGCCGAAGAGATTCAAACTGTTCTGCTACAAAAGAAAGATCAGAGCAAACCTCGCTCGCAACCAATCATAAAGCGTGGCGGAAATAATGAAATTCTCGAAATAGATTTGCATATCAACGAATTGCTCGACGACACAAAGGGCATGAGCAATGCCGAAATACTCGGTTATCAGCTCGATAAATTCCGCGAAGTGATGGAAGCAAACAAAAACAAGCGTGAGCAAAAAATCGTTTTCATTCATGGCAAAGGCGACGGTGTATTACGCAAAGCCCTGCTCGATGAACTTCGCAGTAAATACAGCACATGCAGATCGCAGGATGCCTCGTTTCAGGAATATGGCTTCGGGGCTACGATGATAACAATCAAGTAAGAAGCAACAAAAGAATACAATGAGAAAGAGTGTAATGACCCTGTTTGCAGCTTTTCTGATGCTGCAAGCTCATGCAGAAACCACCTTGCGTCTGATGAGTGACCCCGATGCGGTAGCCCTACAGGAGTTGGATAGCGTGACTGCCATATTCCGCACAAAGCCTTATTTGCAGAATCCTACAGATGGGGGCATTACGGTGATGTGGCAAACAACCGTTCCGGCTTATTGCTGGGTGGAGTATGGAACTGATAAAAATCACTTGAAAAAAGCACGTACATTGGTCAACGGGCAGGCTTTGTGCAACAACACCATTCACAAGGTGCGTATCGATAATTTGCAACCCGGAGAAACTTACTATTACCGTGTTTGCTCGCAGGAAATATTGCTTTATCAAGCTTACAAGAAGGTGTTTGGGCATACGGCGCAGTCGGAGTTTGCTCAATTTACCCTACCATCAGCCGATCAAACCGATTTTACGGCGGTTATATTCAACGATCTGCATCAGCAAGAAGCCACTGTGCGCGCTTTGTGCAGTCAGCTGAAGGGAGTTCGTTATGATTTTGCTGTATTCAATGGTGACTGTATTGACGATCCTGCCAGTCACGATCAGGCTACGAAGTATATTACTGTATTGAATGAAGCAGTGGGAGGCGATCGTATACCCGTCTTTTTTATGCGCGGCAATCACGAGATTCGCAATGCATACTCCATCGGTTTGCAGAGCCTTTTCGACTATGTGGGCGGACAAACCTATGGTGCTTTTTCGTGGGGAGATACCCGTATTGTGATGCTTGATTGCGGCGAGGATAAACCTGACGACCATTGGGTTTACTATGGTTTGAACGACTTCACTCAACTGCGCAACGATCAGACTGCTTTCTTGAAACGCGAGTTAGCCTCCAAAGCGTTCAAGAAATCGAGCAAGCGCATCTTGTTGCATCACATACCTCTTTACGGTAACGATTCTGAGTATAATCCCTGTGTTGAATTGTGGGGTGAGATGCTGGCTAAAGCTCCCTTCAATGTTGCTGTGAATGGTCATACCCACGAATTTGTCTGTCATAAGAAAGGAAGCCTGGGCAACAACTTTCCTGTTGTTATAGGTGGTGGTCCCTCTATGAAAAATGCTACCGTTGTTATTCTTGAAAAGCGTGGGAAGGTGCTGAAAACAAAGGTAATGAATGCCAAAGGAGAAGTATTGCTTGACACACTCTTTTGATAGTGGTGCAAGCGGAAAGTAAAAAAGAAGGGTGTTAGCCGATCAAACTGCTAACACCCTTCTTTTTGTATATGCTTAATTAAATTACTTGCCCAATTCAATGCCTTTGTTTCTCAACGTAGCATTCATCAATGCAGCATACTTGCTGTACTGCTCGTCAGTGAGGGTTTTTCTCATCAACTTCAAATTTCCGTAAACGGCATTGTATAGTTTGGCGTCTTTATTCTTCTTTGAAGTGGTCGCTTTTTCCATCTGTTCGGTGAAATAAGTACAGATGTTTGATACCTCTTCACTTTGAGTTGAATTCAACTTCAAATACTGTCCCAACTTATCTACGTTAATGTTTCCTTCCCATTTTGCAGTGGTAGGTTGATTTCCTGCTGCATAAACCGTGGCAGACAAACACAGTGCTGCAACGATTGTTATTCCAATCTTTTTCATTCTAATCCTTCTTAAATTGTTATTCCTAAAAACTAATCTAATTTACCTAAAACTAATACCTATTGAAAATATAGGTTTGTTTTTAATCTTTTCTGTTACCTGTGCAAATATGGGTATATGTTTTATAACATAAAAGCAAAAGGAGATGAAAGAGTGCTTTGGACCGTCTCTTTTTGATTTAGATCAATTATATGGGTGTGAAAACGATTGTTTAATCTATAGAATGAAACTATTTTGTAACATCCTTCACCTGTTTGCTATACTCTTCATATAAGAGTAGTAGGTGTACTGCGCTCCAGCTAAAATGGGGTGCTTTGAGACATTCGCCCGTATGGGTGCCATAATTTTCGTGAATGGGGGCATCGCTCTTCATTCCTTGCAGGCGGTCGAACACCTGCTTGGTGCAGACATCGGCTCTGTCGTTATAACCATAATTACGCAATCCTTTGATGGCAAAGTAGGTCTGGTCCAACCAAATCGGACCGCGCCAATAGCCTTTAGGCATGAACTTGGGATTGTCGGCTGCCACGGTAGGAAAGGGGATGTAGGTGGCAAATTTGGTTGTATCAGTAAGCAGCTTCATAGCACGCTCCATCTGTTCGGGGGTAGCAATGCCTGTCCACAAGGGAATATAGGCTTCACAGCCCTCTTCTTTTACGAAGCTGCCATCGCTGAGGCGGCGGTCGAAGAAGAAACCTGTTTCGGCATCGAAAAAGTAGTCGGCCACTCCGGCAGTGTAATTCTTCTCGTTAAAGGGTTGTCCGATGAGCGAAGCAAACTTTTTCAGTAAGTGATACTCTTGGGCTAGATAGGCATTCAAATCTACACTCTCTTGGTCGAAACTCCAGGCATTCTCAGCATCGTTCTTCACCATGCCTGCATTGTCAAAACGAATGGCGTTGTCCATGCCGCTTTCCCATGCGGCAGCTTCCGTGGTGCCGTCGGTAGACCCAAATTCACAGATACCGTTGCGGTTATGGTCGCGCTTCAGGTACCACCAACGATGATAAGCCAGTAGTTGCGGATACATTTCACGCACGAATGCAGTATCCTGTGTATGGGTGAAGATTTCATCGACTGCCCAGGCTGCCAACGGTGGTTTGCTGTCGCGGGCATTGTTCTCTTCGGGGTTGGTGTAGATGCAGTCGATAATCATGCCGTCGGGCAACTGATAGTCGAACATGGCACGGATGTTGTTTTTGGCCAGTTCGGGAGCGAAACGTGCCAGGGCTACCGAGAAACGCCATGAATCCCATGCCCAGAAACCTACAAAGTAACCTACCGCATGGCTGGGAACGATACCTTCGTGCAGCAAACCGCCTCGGTTGGTGCGCCAGTTAGAAAGTAACGTCACGATCGATTTCACGGCAATACGATCGTATTCTTTCGGCATATCTTTGCGAAGAATGCTGCTGAGGTAACCTTCCCAACGCTTGTCATTGGCTTGTATAAAAGAGTCGGGGCGACAAAGTATGGCGGTTGCCTTTTGCATGCCTGCCATTTTCTCTTTCTCGTTATAAAAGAAAGAAAGGGTAATATAGATCTTTTTCCCGCCTTCGCATACAGCCTGATAGTTGGTTTCGCTGCACATGATGCGTGTGTCGGGGGTAAAACCGATCGACACTATTTCGCCCGAGGGGTGGGTAGCAATGACCGTTGTCTGATCAAGAGTAAAGGTGGTTCCGGCTGCCCAGTTGTCGCCCGTAAAACAGAGTTCTCCTGTCGTATCGGCACTCACAGACAATAATGCCGTACCGGCATCGGCAAAAAACAGCTGCTGGCTGATTTTACCCGAAGACGATCGACCGGAGAGATAAAGTTCTCCCGGATAGTAATTGGTCGAATCGGCAGTAAAAACCTCATCCGGTGCTTTGTTGAAACCGACTGTTACTGCTGCTCGTGCCATCCAGTTGCGCTTATCGATGCTGAACGGACCGCAAAATCCATTGATCCACTTATCGGCTTGGGGCAGCGTGAACCCCATCCATGAACCTTGGTCGGTGAACCATCCTGTACAGCGAACAGCCGTATCGGGGGTATAGGCAATATCGATGATATGATCGAATTGGTGTCTGACCGCATTCGATGCTTTCTCCTTACTGCTGCAAGCCATGAGGCTTGCTAGCAGTACACAGAGAAGGAGTGTTGGAATCTGTTTCATGGTTATCGTGTCTTAAAGAGGTTGTAAGGTAAAGGTATAACTCATGGCTTCGGGGGTGATGGTGTATTCAGGATGTACCTGTGCACCCCAGGTGTTATCGCCACCTACGCCCATTTGTCGATGATCAATGTTAAGCCACACCAGGTCTTTCTTAACGATGCTTCCACCGTGACGACGCTCTACATTGAACGGACGGTATTCGATATCTTCCATCGGGAAGTTCCAAGCACTGACACTGAGCGGTTGTGCGCCCCGTACGAGCAACCCGCGACCTTCTTTGTCGCAAAGCGACAGCCAGCGTACATCGCATTTATTGCCCGTCTCTTGTGCCCGTACATAAGGATGATATTGTTCCCAAACGCTAGCTTGGTATCGACCGATGGCTGCCGAGTTTTTGCGATCGGCATAATTTTCGTGTGGGCCGCGTCCGAACCAGGTCATCTGATCGTATTGACCGTGCAGTATCATCCGCATGCCGAAGCGTGGCAGTTCGGGAAGCGGCTTCTGCCCGGGTGTGAACGCCATGCTGACCTGTATCGTTCCGTCGGGGCGTATTACGTATGAGGTTTTCAGCTTAGCTTCTTGTGCTTTCATATCATAATGAGCCACTACGTAGACGGTTTGTTTATCATCACTCTCACGCAGATCGAGCCCGGTCAGCACCATCTCCTTACCGGCTTGCTTCCAAGTGCCACAGCGTTCGGATGTTTTGTTAGCCACATCATTGTCGGTCAGTCCGCGCCAGAAGTTGGGTTGCAGCCCCTCTTTCAGCAGTTCTTTACCTTTATAGATAAGTGTGGACATTTCACCGGTTCGGGTAGCAAAGCGTATGCACAAGTCCGGGGCAGTTATGAGAATACTGTCGGCTGTGCGTTTGCTGTCGAGGGTGTTTGCCATTGGCCCGATGGGACATATCTGCGGTTTGGGTGTGGGCAGTTGCCACTGTTCCATGGCAGTGCTGTGTCCTCGGGGCACCAGTGGTGCTTCTTCTTTGGTGATGGCTTCCAGTTTCAGGAAATACTCGCGTCCGTCGGCAGGCAGAGCCTTCAGCGGCAGTGTTATCTGTCCGGTAGTACGTGGAGCTATGGTTGGGAAACCCATCGTACCACCATCAAATGGCAGGCCGTCGGCCTCTACCGTCCAGCGTAGCGAGAGTCCGTCCATACCGATAAAGTCGTGGCGATTGGTCACAGCGATCCGGTTGGTGGTGAAGGGCACGGGAGCAAAATGCACATACTGATACACTCGTTTCACTTCCCAAATATGTGGATGCAGCGAGCGATCGGCAGCTAAGAGCCCATTGGCACAGAAGTTAGAGTCGTTGGGCACACCGGCAAAGCCCATATCGCCACCGTAAGCGGCAATCTTTCGCCCGTTATCGTCTTTCTTCTCGAAGGTCTGGTCTACCCAGTCCCAAATGAAGCCGCCTTGCAGTTGGTCGTATGCATAGATTAAGTCCCAGTAATCTTGCAGGTTGCCTACACTGTTGCCCATGGCGTGCGCATACTCACAAAGAATGAGCGGACGAGGCTGACGCTGGTTGACGTGCTCGCGCAACCACCAGATGCGGCCATACATGGGGCAGAAGATGTCTGACAACCCCTGCTTGCGTGCGCCTTCGTATTGTACGGGGCGTGTGGGATCAAACTTCTTTGTCCAATGATAAAGTGTTTCAAAATGCTTGCCGTAGCCCGATTCATTTCCCAAGGACCAGGTAACGATGGAGGAAAAGTTGCGGTCGCGTCTCACCATCCGCTCCATCCGCTCCATAAAAGGAAGTTCCCAATCGGGGTAATTGGCCAGGGTTTCGTCTTTATGGTGATCCATACCGTGACTTTCGATGTTGGCCTCGTCGATGAGATAGAGACCGTACCGATCGCACAGGGCATACCATTCGGGATTGTTCGGGTAGTGGCAGTTGCGTACGGCGTTCAGGTTAAACTGTTTCATTAGCCGGATGTCCTGTATCATGCTCTCCACTGTGATTGTGCGCCCCTTGAAGCGGTCGTGCTCGTGGCGGTTCACTCCTTTGAACTTCAGTGGTACATTGTTAATCAGCACCATTCCGTTGCGCATCTCCACCGTGCGGAAACCGAAAGGGTGCACGAAGGACTCGATCATCTTGCCTTCCTTGGTGTATGTGTTGACAATAAGCGTATAAAGAGTAGGCGTTTCTGCACTCCAGGGTTTTACGTTTGCTACCTGGTGTTGCAATGAAAAGAGCGTGTCTCCGGCCTGCTTTATGGCCTCTTGATGAGCAAAGAGTTGTTTGTTTTCATCCATCAGCTTCATCTCCACCACATATTCACAGGTGGGATTGCCGGTGTGGAAGGTGATGTCGAAGGCACCGTCCTTGTAATCGTTGGTTAGTGCTGCAGTCAATTTGAAATCTTTGACACGGGTTTCGGGGCGGGCATACAGATATACGCTGCGCTCAATGCCGCTGTATTTCCAATAGTCCTGATCTTCGAGATAGGAGCCGTCGCTGTATCGGAACACTTTTACAGCCAGGCTGTTCTTTCCTTTTTTGAGTAACTTGCCGATGTTGAAGTGTGCCGGTAGGCGGCTATCTTCACTGTATCCGGCCAGTTCGCCGTTCACCCAACAGTAGAAAGCAGACTCCACCCCTTCAAAGTCAAGGAATATATCCATGCCATTCCAGTCGGCAGGTACGGTGAATTCGCGAACGTATGCACCCACTGGATTGTAGTCGGCAGGAACAAAGGGCGGATTGGCCGGAAAGGGATAGCTCACATCCGTATAGATCGGTGCGTCGAAGCCTTGCAGCTCCCAACTCCCCGGTACTTGAATGTTTTTCCACTTGCGCGTGTTGTAGCCCGGTTTCCAGAAACCATCGGGACAGGTAGTCGGTGTTTTTGAATAGAGAAATTTCCACGTACCATCGAGTGTGATGCGTCGTTCGCTTTTCGGATTCAAGGCAAAGCATTGCGGAGCAGGCAATGCCTGTTGTTGCAACGCTCCCGTTTCGTTAACAAACGGGATAAAATGTGCATACATCGGTTCGCGGTGAATGGCATTCACCTGCGGATTCTGCCAAGGAACGTTGTTAGAACTGTTTTCTTGCGCCTTTGCTTCCGTCAGTAATGAACCAAAAAGAAGCGTGCAAAGTATCAGGTGTTTCATATTGAGCAAAATAAAGTGACTAAAAAGGGTACACTAAAGTCGACCACAAATCCGTGGAAGATGGAGACGATGACAAATTCTTGTCCCGAATAGCGAGTGATGATGGGCAGCGTGGTGTCCATCGTCGTGGCTCCGCCTACGGAGATGGGAGCGAGCTTTCCGAAATACCTCACCAATAAAGGTGCACACAGCAGCGCGATGATTTCGCGCATGATGTTAGACAGCAGCGCAATGGTGCCTAGCTCAGCCCCTTTGTACTCGGTGATAAAGATACTCGATAGGGAGTAGTATCCGAAGCCCGAACCCACCGCCATGCAGTCGGCAGGCGAACGATGCCCAAGGAAAAAACTAACGAATGCACAACCTGCCAGTGTGCCCAATATTGTCATGATGGGCAACAAGAGCAACCGCGGGTTGAGCGAACGAAAACTCTTCAATGTTTTCGGATCATTACCCACGCTAATGCCTACGCTGAACATCAGTGCGCAGAGTGCGTAATAACTCAGTTTGCTATCGGTAAAATCATAAGGAATCAGGTGATAAATCCCACAGATGGTACCTGCGATAAAGAACGAAATGATAATCAAACTTCCCTTCACGACTGTACCTCCTTTCGTTTCTTACCCGGTCGGATGGAGATGAAGTACCAAAGTCCCCATGCGGTGAGTGTACTTCCGACTACAGCTGCCAATGTGATGATCGCTGCTTCGAATCCGATGGTTCCCAGTCCGTTGATAATCGCTTCATTGCCGCCTACGTCGATGCCCAGCAGAAAGAGCAAGAGCCAAATGAGTAGCGTAATGATCCGGTGAATCCAGGATAACTTCTTGTTTCGTAACAGGTAGCCCAGGAGCATTCCTGTGAGCATGATTCCAATGATTATAAACATATCTGTGTCTTTTTTTGTGCAAAGATAGTGGTTTCCATAGTAAGCAAGGCAGACTTTTTATAAACGTCTGCCTTGCAGAGAGATTATCCGTTAGAATAATGCAGGGAATTATTATTTAATTTGATCGTTAGAGTTTAACTCTGTCAACGGAATAGGGTAGAAATCATGTTCTGCCGGATTGAAATTTCTACCTACTGCATTCAGTGCTGCTTTTGTTTTGCCCCAGCGACGCAGATCGTAGAAGCGATAGTTCTCCAAGGGAAATTCAAGAATGCGTTCATGCTCAATTTGGGCTTTCACGGCTGCCTGACTGCTTCCGGTCATGGGTGGCATGTCGCCGTGTACGGCTCTTACTTCGTTAATCAACGGAATAGCCAATTCGGGGTGTCCTTGTTCATTCAATACCTCTGCCTTCATCAATAATACATTGGCATAGCGCATCAAGGGGATGTTGTAACCCACGCGCGACTGTCTGAGCTCGGTCCAAGTTGCCGGCAATAGTTTGCGGAATACGGCACGTTTCTCGTTTTTGAATCTTTCATTGTAGGTAAGGCCATATACATCGCCTCCGCCGCCATTGAAATAAGCATCGTCGAAGAAGAGTGTCTCGTAGGCACGTGTATCGTAATTTCCTGTTGTGGCTATCTTTCCTTCTTTCTTAAATTCGGCTACCAGAATGTCGCTAGGCAAGATTTCATCCCAGCCCGAGAGCTCGCTCGATGCTAACCATCTGTGCATTTGTGTTTTATAATGAGCACCATCGGCACTGTTCATGGTACATTGCAGTTCGAAAACCGACTCCTTGGAGTTTTGGTTCTTACCGTTGAACAAATTGAGAAAGTTGTCTTCGAGGCTGTATCCTTTCACATTGTTGAACGCTGTTAAAGCTGCGTCTAGGTAGTTGTTTTTCTTATCCGGAGTTTCGTAGGCACGGGTCAAAAGCGCAAATCCCAGATAGGCATTTGCTGCTCCCGAAGTGGCTCGTCCCAACTGATCGGGCTTTAACGTAGCAGGCAGTTTGGTCGCTTTGGTCAGGTCGGTTACAATCAGATCCCATGCCTCAGTGCGTGTAGAGAGTGCTTTACCTACTTCGCTAGGCGAAACGGTAACGATGTAGGTGTCTCTGATTACGATCTCTTTCCAGTTTAGCAATAACTTCATGTGATAATAGCCACGCAGGAAGTAAGCTTCGTTCAGTATCTGTTCGCGATAGGTGGCGTCCATATCAATGGTTGGTACCTTCTCGATCACCTGATTGGCGTAATTAATGCCTCGATAGATATTTGCCCAATAAAGGTTGATCTGTGAGTTACCGTTGGTATAGGTGAACTTAGACAGCTCCACCCAATTGAGGTAATTCATGGCGTCTCTGCCTAGGTTGATCATGTCTTCGCGATAGGCCTCGACAGGCCAACGCACTTCGGCAAACGCCCAGGTTTCAATGAAATGTTCCAATTTGGAATAGGCAGCTGATAAGCCTTTCTCAGCATCTGATGCATTGCGCCAGTACTTTTCTGAAGTCAGTTTATCGGGCGATTCTACGGTGAGGAAGTCTTCGCAGGAAGAGAAGGCCGCTGTGAGTAGTATGGAAACTATATAGATAATTTTTTTCATATCATGTGTTTATTTAGAGAGTGAACAATTAGAATGACAGTTGTAAACCAAAGATAAACGAGCGGGTGAACGGATAAATATGTTTATCAACACCGGTGTCTAAAACACTTTGGCGTGAGAACTCAGGATCGATGCCCGAATAGTTGGTCCAAGTAAGAAGGTTCTCGCCACTTACGTAAAAACGCAGTTTCTCAATATAGGCTTTCTTGGTAAGCAAGGTGGGCAAGGTATATCCCAATTGCACCTGACGTAGGCGGATGAAATCGCCATCTTCGAGAAAACGATCGGATTCTTTCGTGTTTCCGTTGTAATCGGCATAGACTGCACGGGGTACATTGGTATTGGTATGCTCGGGAGTCCATCCATCGAGTGTCGACTTCAGGAAGTTGCTACCCGAACTCATCCCTTCGTAGAAATATTTATTTCCGTTATACAACTGATGTCCCCATCCGCTGCCCATTAACAGTGAGAAATCGAAACCCTTATAGCCTAAATTGACAGATAAATTAGCCTCTACTTTCGGAATGCCCGAGCCGCAATACTCTTTGTCGTCTTCATTGATCACTCCGTCATTGTTTAGGTCTTTGAATCGGATGTCGCCTGGAAAAGCATCGGGTTGCATCAGATCGCCGTTTTTATCGGCATGTGCCTCTACTTCGTCCATTGACTGGAAGATACCGTCTGTTCTGTACAGGTAGAATCCACCGATAGGCTTGCCTACAATAGTCTGTGTAGGGAAGTGTTCTGTTCCGTATTTCAATCCCTCGCCCGGAAGCATTTGTCCTGCATCAGCGAGACTCTCCACTCTGTTTTTCGTGGTTGACAGGTTCAATCCGAACTGATAATCGAAATCTCCTTTTTTATCGTTCCAGTTTACTTCGAACTCTACTCCTTTGTTACTGATTTCACCAACGTTTAAGATCGGGTTATACAATCCACCCGATGGTGCCAACTTCTTGGTGATGAGCATATCTTCGGTTTTGTTGAAGTAGTAGTTGATCGATCCGCTTAGGCGGTTGTTGAAGAAGCCGTAATCAAAACCGATGTTTTTCGAGTCGGTAGTTTCCCACTTAAGGTCGTTGTTGGCCAAACCTGGGGCTGTGCTACCCGGCCAAGGGTTGTTACCGCTACCTTGTACTGAGCCTTGAAACAGGGTATTATAGGTTTCGATGAGCGAAAGGAAATCGTAGTATCCCAATGCTGCTTCATTTCCTAATCGGCCCCAGCTTGCTCTGATTTTCAGGTTGTTTACGACCGTGTTTTTAGGGAAGAAAGTCTCTTCGCTGATTCTCCAGCCCAAGGCAACAGAAGGGAATGTGCCCCAGCGGCTGTTTTTACCGAACTTGGAAGATCCGTCGCGGCGCATGGTTCCCTGAAACAGGTAACGCCCTGCATAGGAGTAGTTGACGCGTCCGAAGAAAGAGGCTCTGTTGTATACGTATTTGGAACCTTCGCCCGAGTACGTACCACCATTTCCTCCGTCGATTGTTGTAAAAGAGGGGTCGAGGAATCCTCCGGGGATGGTGCTGGTCACCAACTTGCCGTCTTCTACCTTGTAAACGGTTGTTTTTCCTTCCACTCCAATGCTGTTCCAGTTGTTTTTGGTGCTATTGATAGAACTACCCGCCATGAGGTTGACCGAGTGCTTGCCGAACGCTTTGTTTAAGCTCAGTACATTGTCGAACACTTGTTCTTCCCAATACGACCCCGTCTCGCTATAATTTGGAAAATCGTTTGGCGATTTTTCATCTGCAATGTAGGTAGGTGTGTGGTAGCTGCTGCGTGTGTGCGCTCCCCGATACGAATAACTTGTTTTATATACCAACCATTTAGTGATATTGATCCCTAAAGAGATGTTGGCATTCATATCGTAGGTCTTGTTGGTTATTTTTTCGTTCACATAATCTGCCATGACGTTGCGATTGTTGGGCAGATCGTTTTGGTTTGTCAATCCGAATCCGGACTCTTGATCGGCATCGTAGATCGGAACCAATGGACTGATCATGTACATCTCCTTGATGGAGTATTGTGGTTGATGATTGCTTGTAACACGAAGCGACATATTGGCATCTAAGTCGAAGATGTGTTTGGACAGACTTATTTTGGCACGAGCATTGTCTTGTTTGAAGTCGTTGCCCAGGAAAATACCTTTTTCGTCAGAGCGATTGTAAGAGAGGGAGTATTTGGCATTGTCCGATCCGCCACGTATGCTGATCATATAATTCTGTGCCAGACCGCTGCGTGTCATCGCTTTTTGCCAGTCGGTGTTTTCGTTGCCGGGATTATTGATATAGGTCGGTATGGTTTCTTCGTATCCCACCCGTTGGTTGTTGTAGTTTTCGTACATCTGTTTGTGCACCTGTACGTATCCTTTTGAGTCGAGCATTTCTAGCTGTTTGGCAATGTGGGTTGAGCTTACATAAGCATTGAAGTCTATTTTAACATCTCCTTTTTTACCATTCTTTGTGGTTACCAACACCACTCCGTTGGCTGCTCTCGATCCGTAGATGGCTGCTGCCGCCCCATCTTTCAGAATTTCCATAGACTCAATGTCTGATGGATTGACGTTTTCAATGCTTCCGGGGAAACCATCGATCACGTAGTAAGGTTCATTGTCTCCGAAGGTTTTTACACCACGAATTTTTACGCGAACGGTTGATCCGGCATTACCACCGTCCTTCAAAATGTTGACACCGGCTACTTTGCCTTGCAGTGCCTCGGCAGGATTGGTGGTGGCCCGCTTGGTTAAATCCTCTACGTCGACCGACGAAATAGCGCCCGTCATGTCGCTCTTCTTCATCGTACCGTAACCGATAACGACTGTTTCTTCGAGCATCTGAGCATCTTCTTGTAGCACCACTTTGATTTCATGGCGACCATTGATGGCAACGGTTTGTGGCTTATACCCTACATAGGATACGATCAGTGAGTTTTGTGGATTAACAGTGAGCATAAATCGCCCGTCGAGGTCGCTAATAATACCGTTGGACGTTCCTTTCTCGAGTACGCTTGCACCGATAATAGGTTCACCGCTTGCATCTAAAACTGTTCCTTTCAGTTGGACACTTTGCGCGAATGCGCCGAAAGGCATAAGAAAGGCAAATAGCAGCCACAAATAAAAAGCTGCGCCTTTAGAACAAGGTTTGTGATTCATATAATTATTTTTAAAGGTTAATAAACCGCTTGAGTTAGAGTGCTAAGTAACCGATTTGTCAACAGTAAGCCTAATTTTTATGTTCTACTTTTGCTCTACAAATAGATGTTTTTGATGCTTATTGATGCTACAATCATATTTCTATTGTGTTGGTAATCAGTATTTTGTATTTTGTTTTGTATCTACATTGTTCATTATGGAAAAGAAGTGAGCATGAACAGAAAACTATCGGAAGAGTAGGGCGATTTTTGCAGTTCGACAGACGTAATTACAAATTTATGGCTAACTTTGCGCCCTTTAATAACAGAACTCAAGTGTAATTTGAAATAGAAAGAACAATGATTGAAAAATATTTCAAGCTTAAAGAGAACGGAACATCCGTCCGAACCGAAGTCATTGCAGGTGTTACCACCTTTTTAACAATGGCGTATATTTTAGCGCTTAATCCACAGTTTTTGTCGACTACTGGGATGGATGCTGGGGCCGTTTTCACTGCTACTGCTGCATCGGCCATTGTTGGAACCACGATTATGGCTCTGTGGGCAAAGTTGCCTTTTGCACTTGCTCCAGGAGTTGGGTTGAGTGTTTTCTTTTCCTTCACTGTTTGCATGGCTATGGGATATACCTGGCAGTTTGCGCTGACTGCTGTGTTTATTGAAGGAATTATCTTTATAATACTTACCCTTTTTAATATTCGTGAAGCCATTGTTGATTCGATTCCTCAAACATTAAAGAATGCTATCGGTGCAGGTATCGGGCTGTTTATAGCTTTTATCGGCTTACAAAATGCGGGTGTTATTGTAAACAGTGATTCAACGCTTGTTAAATTGGGAGATATCACATCCGGCGCTCCTCTTTTAGCACTGATCGGATTGGGTATAACTTCGCTTTTGTTGATTAAGAAAGTCAAAGGAGCTCTTTTGTTGGGTATTCTGTTAACCACCGGAATTGGTGCTTTTATGGGTATTACTCAGTACAAAGGCATTATGAGCCTTCCGCCGTCTCCCGAACCTCTTTTATTTAAGTTTGACTTCTCGGAGGTGTTTAGCTTGAAAATGGCCGTAGTGGTTTTCACTTTTCTTTTTGTTGATTTGTTCGATACATTGGGTACCTTAGTAGGCGTAACGACCAAAGCTAAAATGCTGACTCCAGATGGTAAGGTGCCTGGCATTAAGCAAGCGTTTATGGCCGATGCCATAGCTACTACATTGGGTGCTATTATGGGAACGAGTACAGTTACCACCTATGTTGAGAGTGCGGCAGGTGTAGCTCAAGGAGGGCGAACCGGGCTAACTTCACTCATTACAACCTTGTGTTTCGTAGTCGCTTTGTTGTTTTCGCCTCTCTTTTTGTCTATCACTCCTTCTGCCACTGCGCCGGTGCTTATATTGGTAGGGCTGTTTATGCTCTCTCCTGTTGTGGCTATCGATTTTGACAATTACGCTGAATCTATTCCTGCCTTTATCTGTATCATAGCGATGCCTTTGTCGTACAGTATAGCAGAGGGTATTTCTCTGGGTATGATTAGCTATGTTGTGCTAAACCTGCTAAGCTCTAATCAAAAGAAACTGAATGCTGGAATGTGCATATTGGCCGCTTTGTTTGTTTTGAAGTATTTGATGTAGCTGATAGATAGATCGGTAAATAGCACAGTCAGATCTTTTGCAAATAAGTGGTTAAGTCGTCCTCAGATTGCAACCTCAATGCTTTTCGCAGCCGATAACGATTCATGTTAATGGTTTTAGGAACACTGCCGGTGAGGAGTGAAACTTCCTTGGTGGATAAGTTGACTCGTAGGAGCGTGGCCAGGTATTTTTCACCCTGAGTAAGGTCGGGGTGAAGTGCTACTAAGCGTTTAAGAAAATCGGCGTTCTTTTGTTCAATGTTCAACAGTAGGGCACTGGTCTCTTCCGATCCATTTTGATACTGACTGATGAATGCGTTCACCTTTTTCAAATGTGTTGAAATGGTGCCGGGATCCATGCGGTATCCTTCTTTGATCTGCTCGCGAATGCGTTCCAATAGCTCATTTCGGCTCCGTAGAAACATGGCAAAAGTAGTCACTTCCTGTCTACTTACTTCCAACTCGTTTTGGATGGAGTGAATTGCCTGCTCCTGTTGCGCCACCTTGAGCTCGGCCAATTCGCGTTCGGACTGTTCGAGTTGGTAACGGGTTTCGAAGAGCTGCATATTCTTGCGTCGTCGGTACCACCGAGGCAGAAAAATAGCTACCGCGATGCAAAAAAGCAAAGTTGCACTCAGCAGGAATATATTGCGGCGGAGCAATTCTATTTCGTAGGCCTGTTCAACCAATTCATTCTCGCGTTGCTGATCCATGAGTTTCTTTTTTGAAATCTCCTGTTCTACGTCGCGTAGCTTTTTGTCGTTTTGCAGCTCTTGGCTCATCGTGTAGAGCTGAAGCAAGCAATCGTATGCTTTATCATACTGTTTCATGGCAGCATATACCCAGGAGGAGTATTCGTAATTATCGCAGATCAGCTCTTTACCATTGGATGTGGCAGCAGCAATTTTGGCCTCTTTAAGCGCCTTGAGTGCCTTGTCGTATTGATGAGCAAAGAAATATTGTTTGCCCATGTTGTTGTAGTTTTCGGCAAGCGCCCACGTGGCGTTAAAGTTTTTATTGATGATAATTGCTTCATTGATCAACGATAGCTTCTCGTTGATATCTCCTTCATACAAACACATGTTATTCAGGTTGGCAGCAGCAGCTTTGATGTTGCCTATCTTGCGATTTATCTGCAAGGCGTTGCGAAAACATTGTTCAGCAGTTTTGAATTCGTTGAGGCTGTAGTGAATGATGCCACGTGTGTTGTATGTTCCCGCCAATCCCACCGAATCCTGATAGATTTTGCAGAGTGTGGCCGCTTTATCGTTAATCTCGAATGCTTTATTATAATCTTTGAGCCTGCAGTAGATATTAGCCATTTGCATTTGGATATCCGATAGTATCCGATAGTCTTCTTGCTTGCAGTAATGCAATGCGTCGTATAAGGCTTTGATTCCTATATCGAAATCGCCCAGAAATTTACAGGCTACTCCGTAGGCGAGCAGTGCTTCAGCGCGCCTCGAATTGGGCGATTTTGTAGGGAACAGCTCGAGTGCTTGCTGAGCGAAATAGGCCGATTGCCGCGGATTGGTGTATATGACCAGCTTTGCTTTTTGAATGAGGGAATCGGCTTTGGCATTATCGGCTTGTAGTGGCAAGGTATGAGATAATAATATAGATAGAATCAATAAAATGCTCCAATTCTTTTTTCCAATGTGCATACAGTATTCGTTTGAGGTTCGTTGCAAATATAACTTATTTATGTGAAATCCCTCTCTTTTTCTATAACTATGTGGATTGTTCACTCTTCCACCCAAAGCAGATCGCTCATAATACCGTCAGAAACGAAAATACCTTCGCGACTTAGGCAAAGCGAATCGTTTCGTAGTTCAAGTTTTCCACTTTGAAGATGTTCATCGGCCATGCGCAAACAGTACCGGTGCAGCTGTTCGCTGAATTCTGATTGTAAGCGTTGAAGTGAAATACCCCACACCGTTCGCAGGGAGGTGAGGATAAACTCATTGTAGCAAGTAACCTCGTCTCGCTCTTCGGTTTCGAAGGCGCGCAATCCATTGTTTATTCCATTGATATAGGTGTCGATTGAAGCGCTATTCCACTCCCTGGAATCTCCGTTAAAAGAGTGTGCCGAAGGACCACACCCCAGATAGTGGATGCCTTGCCAATACGAGGTGTTGTGTTGTGACAACTTTCCTAGACGACAGAAGTTGGATATCTCGTAGTGCTCGTATCCGGCTTCGGTTAATCGATCTATCAGTAGCGAGAAAAAGTGCACACTACTCTCTTCGTCAACCTCTTCGATTTGATGATTCTTGAGCAGGGTATATAAAGGTGTACCCTCCTCATAGATGAGGTGGTAGGCCGAGATGTGTTCTACATCAAGTGCAATGGCTTGTTTAAGATCGCATTCCCATCGCTCGAGGGTTGCTCCCGGAAATCCATAAATAAGGTCGATGCTGATGTTTTGAAAGCCTGCTTGACGACAAGTCTCAATGGCTTTAATGGCCTGTGAGGAGGTGTGACGACGTTTTAAAAGCTTCAGTGTTGCATCATCGAAGGTTTGTATGCCCATGCTGATGCGGTTGAAGGGTAGGTGAGAAAGGCTTTGCAGGTATTCGGGGGTCAGATCATCAGGATTGGCTTCGAGTGTGATTTCGCGACAATGCTGCATGTTGTAAAGCTGTTTAATAACAATGAAGACCTGCTCAAAGTCGGTGGCTGCTAACTGTGAAGGAGTACCTCCTCCGAAATAAATAGTTTCGATAGGTTCGCCTTGCAGGTAGTCCTTGCGCATTGTTAACTCGGTGCAAAGCGCACCAATGTATTGTTCCTTAAGTTCGCTACGAGTAGTCGAATAAAAATCGCAATAAATGCAGCGAGTTTTACAAAAGGGAATATGAATATAGATGCCTGCCATGAGTCTTCTTTAACATTAATGCTGTTCGGTGACTACAAAAGTAGAACTTTGGCTGTAATATCAAACCAATTGATCGATTAATAATTTGAAATGGCCTTCTGGCTTCGATACTTTTAACACATCAAAAGGTATAGAAGATAGGATGTATAACCTACGTATTCTTCTGGCAGAACACACACACCCTGCTATCACAACATGGGGATGTTGTGCCATAAAACATGGGGGTGTAGTGTATTAAAACATGGGGATGTTGTGGTATACAACATCCCCATGTTTTGTATATAGGCTTTGGAGGTTTTATCTGCAAGCAAGGGTACTTTATGAGTTAATGAATCTGTACGCTATCATTGTATATGTTGAATAACATTGTTTAGTAACACCGTTAATTTATTGCATTACATGTTATTAATGTCTATTTTGCGACTCACAAAATTAAAGGTGTGCAAGTAGCATACTGAGTTATTAATTTTAAATCTTACATATTATGAGGGTATATCAGACGAACAAAATTAAGAACATCGCCCTGTTGGGAAGTTCTGGCTCTGGGAAAACCACTCTCGTTGAAGCTATGCTTCTCGAGAGTGGTATTATAAAACGTCGCGGAACCATTGCCGCAAAAAATACTGTAAGTGATTATTTTCCTGTAGAGCAGGAGTATGGCTATTCTGTCTTCTCCACCGTGTTTCATGTAGAGTGGAACAACAAAAAGCTGAATATGATAGACTGTCCGGGAGCGGACGACTTTGTAGGAGGCGCAGTTACTGCACTAAACGTTACTGACACCGCTATTATTCTCTTAAATGGACAATACGGAGTTGAGGTTGGCACGCAAAACCACTTCCGATATACTGAAAAGCTCGATAAACCTGTAATCTTCTTAGTTAACCAGCTTGATAATGATAAATGTGATTACGACAATATTCTCGAACAACTGAAAGAGGCCTATGGCCCCAAAGTTATCCCCATTCAATATCCACTTAGTACCGGCCCCGGTTTCAACTCACTTATTGATGTGCTGTTGATGAAGAAATACTCTTGGAAGCCCGAGGGAGGTATACCTATCATAGAAGAAATTCCGGAAGAGGAGATGGAGAAAGCGAGCAAGATGCATAAGGCATTGGTCGAAGCTGCTGCTGAAAATGATGAAGCTTTGATGGAGAAGTTTTTTGAGCAAGACTCTCTTTCTGAAGATGAAATGCGTGAAGGAATTCGCAAAGGACTGGCTATGCGCGGCATGTTTCCGGTGTTCTGTGTCTGTGCAGGTAAGGATATGGGAGTACGCCGGTTGATGGAGTTTCTGGGTAATGTAGTTCCTTTTGTTTCGCAAATGCCCAAGGCGATGAATACAGCAGGTAAAGAGGTTGCTCCTGATGTAAATGGCCCGACAAGCCTTTATTTCTTCAAAACCAGTGTGGAACCGCATATTGGCGAAGTGTCTTATTTCAAAGTGATGAGCGGGAAGGTCAAGGAAGGAGATGATTTGCACAATGCCGATCGTGGCTCAAAAGAGCGTATTGCCCAGATTTTTGTAGTAGCCGGAGCCAACCGTGTGAAAGTAGAAGAGCTGCAAGCAGGTGATATCGGTGCTACTGTAAAACTTAAGGATGTAAAAACAGGTAACACGCTCAATGGTAAAGGGTGTGACTACCAGTTTAGCTTTATAAAATACCCCAACTCGAAATACACACGCGCTATTAAACCTATCAACGAGGGTGATGTAGAGAAAATGATGACGATTCTTAATCGTATGCGTGAAGAAGATCCGACATGGGTTATCGAGCACTCCAAAGAGTTGAAGCAAATACTAGTGCACGGACAAGGAGAGTTTCACCTGCGCACACTGAAATGGCGATTGGAGAACAATGAAAAACTGATGGTGAAGTTTGAAGAGCCGAAAATTCCATATCGCGAAACCATTACGAAATCAGCTCGTGCCGATTACCGTCACAAGAAACAATCGGGTGGTGCCGGCCAATTTGGTGAGGTACATATGATTGTAGAGCCTTATAAAGAGGGAATGCCTGTACCTGATACTTATAAGTTTAATAATCAAGAATTTAAAATAAGTGTGAAGGGTACTGAAGTGGTGCCGCTGGATTGGGGTGGAAAGTTGGTTTTTATTAACAGTATTGTAGGTGGCTCTATTGATACCCGTTTCCTTCCGGCTATCCTTAAAGGGGTAATGGCTCGTATGGAACAAGGGCCTTTAACAGGTTCTTATGCCCGTGATGTACGTGTTATTGTCTATGATGGAAAGATGCACCCGGTTGATTCTAATGAAATTTCCTTCATGCTTGCCGGGCGCAATGCCTTTAGTGAAGCTTTCAAGAACGCAGGCCCAAAGATATTAGAACCTATTTACGATGTTGAAGTATTTGTTCCATCGGATAAGATGGGAGATGTGATGGGCGATCTGCAGGGGCGTCGAGCTATGATTATGGGGATGAGTAGTGAGAACAGTTTTGAAAAACTGATGGCCAAAGTACCCTTGAAGGAGATGTCTTCATACTCTACAGCACTAAGCTCATTGACTGGTGGACGAGCTTCGTTTATTATGAAATTCGCGAGTTATGAACTTGTACCTACTGATGTACAAGAAAAACTGATCAAAGATTTTGAAGCGAGACAAACAGAAGAGTAAGTGAATTTGTTAAATATGTAAAGGCCGTTATTCTCTCTTAACGAAAGAATAACGGCTTTTTAAATTAACAATGATTAATTAAAGTAGAAAAATAGGATGAAAAGGTTTAATTTTTTATTAAATTTGCAAACCAAAGGGTTATTTGTTTTGTTATACTCATCAGATTATGACCTAAATACTTCCCTTCGGTTAATTTACAAGAACTTGCGGTTAAAACAGGTTAATAGATTAGGTATGTTAATTAGGGAGTGTTAATTTTGTTGCTATGAAAAAGTCAACAATTTGGATATTAGGAATTGTGATGGGTCTCTCTTTCCTTAGTTTACTCTATTTACAAGTGAGTTACATAGAGGAGATGGTGAAGATGCGCAAAGAACAATTTGATACTTCGGTAAAGAATAGCTTGTACCAAGTATCAAAAGATGTGGAGTATGCCGAAACGGAGCGCTGGTTGAGAGAAGATGTAGCTGAAACAGAAATGAAAGCAATGGCGAATAACTCGTCAATGCAACAAAATGAAAGTTTGATTCAGCAAACAAAACGTTTTACAATGAAGTCGCCAGATGGGAGGATCTATTCGGATTTTGAGCTTAAGGTGATGACCAATAAGCCGTCTGAGCTGCCAAAAGCAATGATCTCTGGAAATCATGGTTATAATACCATTCCCAGAACATCGAAGTCTCTGCTTGAAGCGGTGAAGAATCGGTACATGTATCAACGCGTACTGCTTGACGAAGTGGCTTTGCAAATGGTGTACCGAGCAAGTGACAAGTCAATCGGCGAAAGAGTGCGGTTCAAAGATTTAGATGACTATTTGAAATCTGCACTGATAAATAATGGTATTGAATTGCCTTATCATTTTACGGTTATTGATAAAGATGGACGCGAAGTGTATCGTTGTGCCGATTATGAAGCGAAAGGAAGTGAGGATACTTATGCTCAGGCTTTGTTTCAGAATGATCCGCCAGCGAAAATGAGTATTGTAAAGGTTCATTTTCCGGGGAAAAACGATTATATTTTTGATTCGGTTAGTTTCATGATACCGTCGATGATTTTCACATTCGTGTTGCTGATCACTTTTATCTTTACCATCTATATTGTCTTCCGTCAAAAGAAGCTTACTGAGATGAAGAATGATTTTATCAACAATATGACACATGAGTTTAAAACTCCGATATCGACCATCTCGCTTGCTGCACAGATGTTGAAGGATCCGGCGGTTAGCAAATCACCGCAAATGTTTCAACACATATCGGGCGTAATTAATGATGAAACAAAGCGATTAAGGTTTCAAGTAGAAAAGGTGCTTCAAATGTCGATGTTCGACAAGCAGAAAGCAACCCTCAAAATGAAAGAATTAGATGCAAATGAGATGATTAATGGGGTGGTTAATACGTTTACCTTAAAGGTTGAAAGGTATAACGGTAAGATAACATCGAACCTTGAGGCTACCGATCCTGTTATATTTGTAGATGAGATGCACATCACCAATGTTATTTTCAATCTGATGGATAATGCGGTGAAGTATAAGAAACCCGAACAAGACTTGTTGCTTAATGTCAGAACCTGGAATGAACCAGGAAAGTTGATGATTTCGATACAAGACAATGGAATCGGTATTAAGAAAGAAAACCTGAAAAAGGTGTTTGATAAGTTCTATCGCGTGCATACAGGTAATCTGCACGATGTAAAAGGCTTCGGATTGGGTCTTGCTTATGTGAAAAAGATAATTCAAGACCATAAAGGAACCATCCGAGCAGAGAGCGAATTGAACGTGGGAACAAAATTTATTATTGCATTACCTTTATTAAAAAATTAATGATATGGACGAAAAACTGCGTATTTTACTATGCGAGGATGACGAGAATCTTGGCATGCTTTTGAGAGAATATTTACAGGCGAAAGGTTACTCAGCAGAGTTATATCCCGATGGAGAAGCTGGATACAAGGCTTTTTTGAAGAATAAATATGACTTATGTGTGTTTGACGTAATGATGCCCAAGAAAGATGGTTTCACGTTAGCGCAAGATGTACGTGCAGTTAATGCCGAAATTCCTATTATATTCTTGACAGCTAAAACGCTGAAAGAAGATATATTAGAAGGATTTAAAATAGGTGCAGATGATTACATCACCAAACCATTTAGTATGGAAGAGCTTACGTTTAGAATCGAAGCAATTTTAAGACGAGTTCGTGGAAAGAAAAACAAAGAGAGCAATGTCTATAAAATAGGTAAATTCACCTTTGATACTCAAAAGCAAATCCTTGCAAGCGAAGGTAAGCAAACGAAACTTACAACGAAGGAGTCTGAACTACTTGGTTTGCTATGTGCTCATGCCAATGAAATATTGCAGCGCGACTTTGCGCTGAAGACGATTTGGATTGATGACAACTACTTTAATGCACGTAGCATGGATGTGTATATTACTAAGCTGCGCAAGCACTTGAAAGAAGATGACTCTATTGAGATTATAAATATTCATGGGAAAGGATATAAACTCATTACTCCAGAGGTAGAGGGATGATGAGAAAAGTCAAGGGAATAAAAAAAGTCCAGAAAACAATATGTTTTCTGGACTTTTTTATGTTCAATGGATATTAATCAGTAATTCTCTTGTTGATGATAATGTAAGAGACAAGTCCCAATACAACTAAAACCGCTGAACCGCCCAAGATTGTATTGTTGTTTACATTGCCTGTAATAGAACAAATAAGCAGAGTGATTGCTCCAGCTAAGATTAATAGTAATCCTAAATTTTTCAATAAGCCTTTCATGTGTATGTCTTTTTAATAGATTATATATATTATTGCATTATATACTATTATAGTATGTGACGCAAAGGAAAGCATAATTCTTTAACGGGCGAAATAAATTGTGCAAAAAAACAATTATTTAATAGTAAATAGTTGTTTTTAGACTACTGAGTTACTAGAAGACGCTAATCTTTGGTGTTGAAAAATATTTTGCGTAAAACTTCTTGGCTGATAGCCATCTCTTCTGAGGTGACTCCGTATAGCGCTTCTATCAGCGTGCGATTGGCAATGCTACGTGCCTTTTCTTCCAGCTCTTTTCCGGTTTTCGTCAAATGGATTAGATTGGTTCGACGGTCTTTTTTATCTGAAATGCGTACCACCAAATGTTGACGTTCCATATTGTCTATCAAACGAGTCATGCTGGGCTTGTCTTTAAAAGTTGCATTGCACAACTCTTGTTGCGTAACCCCGTCTTTCTCCCAAAGAAAAATGAGAACGGTCCACTGTTCAGGAGTTATCTCTAAACCATTCGAGCGGAAGTTACGGTACAGCTTTCGGTTTATAGCGGCAGATACTTTACCATTCAGAATGGCAAAAATGAGGCGGATGTCAAAATTGAATTGTTCCATCATGAAATTATTGTTTAAGCAACCTTGCAAAGGTAAAGGTCTTCTTCGAGAATTCCTATATACGGCCACAAAAAAACATTAATTGTTTGCAGATCAAAATTAAATGGCTAACTTTGCACCGCATTTTTAAAATAAAATAATTATTTATTTAATTTCACGAGTATGAATCAATATGAAACCGTTTTCATTTTAACTCCCGTTTTGTCTGATGTTCAGATGAAGGAAGCGGTAGAAAAATTCAAAGGCATTCTTCAGGCTGAAGGTGCTGAGATTATCAATGAAGAGAACTGGGGACTGAAAAAACTGGCATATCCTATCCAGAAGAAGTCTACAGGATTCTTTCAATTGGTTGAGTTTAAGGCAGATCCTACTGTTATTGACAAGTTGGAACTTAATTTCCGTCGCGACGAACGTGTTATCCGTTTCTTGACTTTTAGAATGGATAAGTACGCTGCAGAGTACGCTGCAAAAAGAAGAAGTGTTAAATCAAACAAAAAGGAGGATTAAATTATGGCACAACAAGCTCAATCAGAAATCAGATATTTGACCCCGCCCTCAGTAGACGTTAAGAAGAAGAAATACTGTCGTTTTAAAAAGAATGGTATTCGCTACATCGACTACAAAGATCCTGAATTCTTGAAGAAATTCTTGAATGAACAAGGAAAGATCTTACCTCGCCGTATTACCGGTACTTCTTTGAAGTTCCAACGTCGTATTGCGCAGGCTGTAAAGAGAGCACGTCACTTGGCGTTACTTCCATTTGTAACTGACATGATGAAATAAGGAGGAAAAGTATGGAAATTATATTGAAAGAAGACGTAATAAACTTGGGTTATAAGAACGATATCGTAACAGTGAAATCTGGTTATGGTCGTAACTTTCTAATTCCCACCGGAAAAGCGATCATCGCTTCTCCTTCTGCAAAGAAAATGTTGGCTGAAGACTTAAAGCAACGCGCTCACAAACTTGAGAAAATCAAGAATGACGCTGAAGCAGTTGCTGCTAAGTTAGAAGGCGTGGCTTTGACTATTGCAACCAAAGTAAGTTCAACCGGTACCATCTTTGGTTCTGTAGGCAATATTCAAATTGCTGAAGCATTATCGAAGTTAGGTCACGAGATCGACAGAAAGAGCATCGTTGTAAAAGACGCTGTGAAAGAAGTTGGTTCTTACAAAGCAATCGTAAGACTACACAAAGATGTCTCTGTAGAGATTCCTTTCGAAGTAGTTGCTGAATAAGCAGAAGATACATACGAGTTTTACGTATAAAATAATAAAAAAGTCCAGCTCAGTAATGAGTTGGACTTTTTTTATTGTGAAAATAATTATTGAATATTAGTACTATTTCAATAACTTCCTAATTGAAAGGTTTGAACCTAGCTAAAGTGCTTGGGTTTAGATATTAAAAAAGCCTGTCATGCTTTGCATGACAGGCTTTTAAGTCTCTTTCGAGTTCGTTTGACTGAGATTACTCAGCTACTACGATAGTGCTGTCTACAGTTGCAGTATCAACTGCTGCTGCTGCTTCTGCTGCTGCTGCTTCTACGGCTGCGATAGAGTCAGCGATACGGATAGAATCTGCAGTTGCTTTTTCAGCGTCAGCTGCTTTGTTACCACAAGAAGCGAAAGATACAGCTACGATAGCTACGAACATCAAAACTAATTTTTTCATTTTTTTTGCTTTTTAAATCTGTAATACAATTAATTGCTTATTAAAACATTGCAAAGATATGCACTTTCTCAATACGTTGTTCTCAAAAGCCCAACTTTTTTTTCAATTATTTTTTGAATAACGTTTTTCTATGCTGTTTAATATGTTGTATAACATGTTTTAAAACAAGCTAAACCTCTGCTATACTGTTATATAGGTATCTTTTTATACTTCTCTTTGGAGTCTTCTCAAACTCAGTAGGATAGAGCTGAATTTGACTCACTTTTTCATAAGAGGCAACCATGCTATTAAGACTTTTCAAATTTTCGTCCATAATGGTCTTTAAATTCTCTTCACGGTTTAATCCTAAAGCGTCTAATGTCTCATAATCGGCATAAACTAAGGCTACTAGTTTTTTATTTCGTTCGATGATCAAGCTCTCTAATATGAACGGCAGATTGTTGAGTTTAGTCTCTATCACTTCGGGAAAAATATTTTGCCCGCTCGAACTTAAAATCATGGTTTTTAGTCTTCCTCGGATAAAGATATTCCCTTCTTCATCTATGGTGCCTAAGTCACCGGTGCGCAGCCAAGCATCTTCACTAAAGGCCTCTTTTGTTGCCTCTTGATTCTTGTAGTAACCAGCCATTACATTCTCGCCACGTACCTGTATTTCGCCTATCTCGGCTTCTGGATCTTTCTTATAGACGCGTGCCTCCATGGTATCGAGTATTTTTCCCGACGAACCCAAGATGAATTCATTCCAGGGTGCGTAGCTGATAAGTGGTGCGCACTCTGTCATGCCATAGCCGATGGTAAATGGAAATTTTATTTTATGGAAAAATGCCTCTACTTCCGGATCTATGGCTGCTCCGCCTATGATGACTTCTTTGAATCGGCCTCCTAGTGCATCAACAAGTCTTTTGCGAATCTGTCCGTAAATCTGGCTGTCTAGTAGGGGAATACTTAATGCCCACTTCATTCCTTTTTTAGAAATAAGTGGCTGAATAATGTTTTTGTAAATCTTCTCGATGACTAGTGGTACAGTGATGATTAGGCTTGGTTTCACCTCTTCGAATGCCTTCATAAGAATCTTTGGTGAGGGTGCCTTGCCCAGCAACGTAACATGGGTACCAACGGCAGTGGCTGTTAAGAAATCAAATGCACATCCGTAGGCGTGTGCCAGTGGAAGAAACGATAAAATCTTATCTCCACGTTTTAAAAGCTCGGTGCGAATGCCGAAGGTAACATTGCCGGCCAGGTTGTTGCCGGTGAGCATGACTCCTTTACTGAAGCCAGTGGTACCTGAGGTATAGTTGAGCAACATCACTTTATCGTTAGATAAGGTGGTGTATTCTATATTCTCTTTGCTAAATCCATTGGGGTAGGCAGCATGCATCTCTTGATCAAGGTGCTTGAGGAACTTTTGAATGGTTTCTCCGTCTCGTTGATACAGACAACGGAAATCTGTTAGTGAGAAAACACCCCGAGCGCCTAAGAGTTTCTCTTCTTCGAGTGTATCCCAGATTGTGTCGCTGGTGAAGAGAAACGCAGAATCGGAATGGCTGATGATGTGATGCACGTCGCTCGGGTTAAAGTCGTGAAGTATAGGAACTACGACCGCACCATAGGTGATTGTAGCCATATAAACAATACACCATCGAGCGTTGTTTTTTCCAATAATAGAGATTTTGTCTCCTCGGCGTAAGCTGCAATGTTTGAATAATAGGTGCAGACGAGCTATCTCTTCGGCTACCTGACCATAAGTATAACTCTCCTTCTCACCATAATCGGTGTAACAAGGTAGATCCCAATTTTCGCGAAAACTACTCTCGTATAGTTTAATGAAGTTCTCTTTAATCATTGCACGTTATTTAGTGATTTGTGCAAAAGTAGGCATAAACTTTCATAACTTAAAGCCTTTACTTCATGAACTAATGAATCGGATAACAACTTTTAAAACTAATAATGTGTAAATTTGCACCAAATATGTATTTTTACGGATTATGATAGATACCACTGTGTTTCAGGATAAGACAGCCGTTTACTATACGTTGGGCTGCAAATTGAATTTCTCAGAGACTTCCACTATAGGTAAGATACTACGTGAAGCTGGTGTGCGCACCGCACGCAAAGGCGAAAAGGCCGATATTTGCGTAGTCAATACCTGTTCTGTAACCGAGATGGCCGATAAAAAGTGTCGTCAGGCCATTCATCGGCTTGTAAAGCAACACCCGGGGGCATTTATGGTTGTGACCGGCTGCTATGCACAACTCAAACCCGGCGATGTGTCGAAGATTGAGGGAGTAGATCTAGTCTTGGGTGCCGAGCAGAAAGGTGACTTGCTACACTATTTGGGCAACCTACAAAAGCATGAAGAGAGTGAGGCACATACGTCAGCTTTGAAAGATATTCATTCATTCGCTCCCTCTTGCTCGCGAGGAGATCGTACGCGTTTCTTTCTTAAGGTACAAGATGGATGCGACTACTATTGTTCATATTGTACCATTCCGTTTGCACGTGGGCGTAGCCGTAACGGAACGGTAGCGTCGATGGTAGAGCAAGCCCGTGCAGCAGCTGCCGAAGGAGGCAAAGAAATTGTATTGACTGGAGTGAATATTGGTGACTTTGGCAAGAGCTCCGGTGAAACCTTTTTTGATTTGGTGAAAGCACTCGACCAAGTAGAAGGAATAGAACGCTACCGTATCTCTTCGATTGAACCGAACTTGCTCACCGATGAGATTATTGAATTCGTAGCTCATTCAAATCGCTTTATGCCCCATTTCCACATCCCTTTGCAGTCGGGTAGCGACGATGTTCTTGCATTCATGCGCCGCCGCTACGATACTGCTTTGTTTGCTTCAAAAATCAGGCGAATTAAGGAAGCGATGCCCGATGCATTTATTGGTGTCGATGTTATCGTAGGTACACGTGGCGAAACAGAAGAGTTCTTCGAAGATGCTTGTCGCTTTATCGAGGGCCTTGATGTTAGCCAGTTGCATGTGTTCAGCTACTCTGAACGCCCCGGTACACAAGCATTAAAGATCGATCATGTAGTAACACCCGATGAGAAGCATAAGCGTAGCCAGCGTCTGTTGGCTATGTCCGATGAGAAGACGAAAACCTTCTATGGCCGTTACTTGGGTCAAACCATGCAGGTGTTGATGGAAAAGAGCAAGCCCGGCACACCGATGCATGGCTTTACAGCAAACTATATTCGTGTAGAAACGGAGAATGATCTCTCACTTGACAATCAGCTTGTTTCTGTCCGTTTGAATGAATGGAATGAAGATGAAACGGCGCTGAAGGGCACTATAATAAGCTTATGATAAAGGTTTCTGTCGTTATTCTGAATTGGAACGGATGCGAAATGCTCCGTTCGTTCCTCCCCTCCGTTATTCAACATTCTCAAGGCCATGGCGTTGAGATTTGTGTAGCCGACAACGGTTCAACAGACGACTCTGTGCGTATGCTGCGTGCAGAGTTTCCCTCTGTTCGCCTTTTGCTACTCGAAGAGAATAACGGTTTTGCCGATGGCTATAACTTAGCCTTGCAGCAAGTAGAGGCAACCTACGTGGTGCTACTCAATTCGGATGTTGCAGTTACCCCTCATTGGCTAGAACCATTAACGGCTTACTTAGATACACATGCAGAAGTAGCTGCCTGTCAACCGAAAATACGTAGTTGGCACAAGCAAACAGCCTTCGAACATGCGGGCGCTGCGGGCGGTTTTATCGATAAATACGGTTATCCTTTCTGTAGAGGGCGGTTAATGGAGTTCGCGGAAGAAGATCATGGACAATACGACACCGTTTGTCCAATATTCTGGGCTACAGGTGCTGCACTGTTCATTCGTCTAAAAGATTACCGAGATGCCGGTGGTCTCGACGGACGTTTTTTTGCTCATATGGAAGAGATCGATCTCTGTTGGCGACTTCGTGCCCGTGGACGAGGCCTTGTTTGTATCCCTCAAAGTGTTGTTTACCATGTAGGTGGCGCAACACTTAATAAGGAGAATCCGCGCAAGACCTTTCTTAATTTTCGCAATAACCTCGTGATGCTTTATAAGAATTTGCCTGCCGAGGAATTAAATACGGTGATGCGCACACGCTGTGTACTCGATTATGTGGCCATGTTTGTATTCTTACTAAAGATTCAATTCTCGAATGCCAAAGCCGTTCTTTGTGCAAGGAGGGCGTATCATAAAACACGTCCATCCTTTACAGCTGATCGGGAGGAAAATTTAAGAAAAACTTCTATTCCTGTTATTCCTGAACGGATAAAAAGTAGTATCTTGTGGCAGTTTTATGCGATGAGGCGAAAGCGTTTTTCGCAATTGTTCAACTTTGACAAATAATATAAAATGAAAACTTTTGTAAGAAGAAATATTGCGCTGGTGGCTCACGATGCAATGAAGAGGGATTTGGTAGAGTGGGTGCTTTGGAATTCAAAATTGCTGATGGGACATAAATTCTATTGTACAGGAACTACCGGTACGCTGATTTTAGAGGCATTGAAAGATAAACATCCGGAAGAGAAGTGGGACCTTACCATCTTGAAATCCGGTCCCCTGGGCGGTGACCAGCAAATTGGGTCGCGTATTGTTGATGGGAAAATCGATTACCTGTTTTTCTTTACTGACCCGATGACGTTGCAACCTCACGATACAGATGTAAAGGCTTTAACTCGGTTGGCAAGCGTCGAAAATATCGTTTTCTGTTGTAACCGTTCAACTGCCGATCACGTTATTTCCAGTCCTTTGTTTATTGATCCTACTTATGTTCAGGTTCGTCCGGATTACTCAAGTTACACACAACGTTTCAAGGGAAAACCGGTTGTAATTGAAGCAGTAGCGTCTGTTAAGAAGAGAAAGATGAAGTAATCGCAATATATCAACAGGTCAATGAATTCGCCAATGAATAGCGAATCTATTGGCCTGTTGGCATACTGTTTACCCTAACCTATTTCTGACTTACGTGCATTTCTACTCCGGCTGTGTCAATGTCGGCACTCATTGGTGGGTGTCGTTTAGCCAGTTTAATTTGAACCTCTTCAATAGCCGGGAACGATTGGAATAACCGGCGTACAATGCGACCACATACATGCTCCAATAACTTCGAGGGAATACTCATCTCCTCACGCACTACTTCGTACACATCGGCATAACTCACCGTGTCTTCCACCTCATCAGTTTCAGTAGCCTGCACGAAATCAACCTTTAGTTTCAAGTTGATTACAAACTCGTTTCCCACAACTTTTTCCTGCAGCGCCACACCGTGGTAAGAATAAAAACTGATGTTTTCTAAAAAAATAGAACTCGATAGGGTTGTCATTTTTTTCATTCATTGGTCCATTTCATCTGCAAAAATAGGCTATTTATATGAAAAGATACCTTTTTAATTAATATTTTTATTTTTGAGGATTTCTTCCTGTCTGGTTAATTAATTGCTTTAACTTCTTATTTAAACTTTCAGCTTTAAGTAGTTCCTCTATGGTCAGGTGCATCCGATATCTCCAGTAGTGGCGTGGATTGGCCGGAACATTGATGCGCTCTTCTTGCACATTCGGGTTGCGCCACTTTTCATCAACCGAAAGCCAATCTTGCAAAGCAAGGATGCAAAACATAGAATTACTCTGTAAGTGTTTGTGCACTATCTCCTCACACAGTTCAGCAGTTGCTACCGAAGGCGCACTGCCATAATGCCCCAACAAGGAGTTGTAATACCGTTGCGTTTGTTGATAATCCTCTTCCCACCACCCGCGCAGGGTCGACATGTCGTGCGTTGAAATAGTGCAAACCGAGCGGTACGGATATTCATTTAAGTGTCCAAACTCATAGGCCGGATTCTTCGGCATACGTTGTATCTCGAGGCTGAGAATACGCAGGTCGTTCATTACCCATGCTACACATTCAGGTATCATTCCCAAATCTTCGCCACAAACCAACATGCGGGTTGACTGTGTTAATTGCGGCAATTTTTTCATAGCTTGCTGATGCCAAAACTCGTTATGGCGATGATAGTAATATTGATCGTACAACCGATTGAAAGCTGCTTTCTCCCACTCTTTAAGCGAACGATAGATAAAATCGTTTTGTACCCCGATACGAGGATGAAATTTATCGGTCTCTTTGTGGTCGGGCACAAAGAGCACATTGCTGATGAGCGCGTATAATCCCTCCTTCATCCATATACTGTCCTCGTCTGTTTTTCCATCAAAGAAGGCTTCAACTTTGCGTTGTGTATCAAACTCGGGTCGCATGTGATACATCTCCCATGTACCCGTGGGTTCAATAAATATGCTTTTAACAAATTCAGTATGTGGGCCGAAAATTTGTTTTAAGAACGATTCATGGATGTAAGGTTTCAAGAACTCCTCACGGAAAGGGAGTCCGTAACCCCTTATCTCCTGCCTACTCATGGGCAGTGCCGGAACAAATTGACCTAACAATCCATGAACTGCATTCATTGGTATCTCCCAAATACGGAAAAATCCCAATATATGATCAATGCGGTAAGCGTCGAAATACTCCGACATTTTTCGGAAACGCTTCATCCACCAGGCGTAGTTATCCTTCTCCATCACTTCCCAGTTGTAGGTCGGGAATCCCCAATTTTGTCCGTTTACCGAAAAATCGTCGGGCGGAGCACCTGCTTGTCCATCGAGGTTGAAGTAGTAGGGCTCTGTCCATGCTTCCACGCTATTGCGGCTGATGCCGATAGGGATGTCTCCTTTTAAAACCACCCCGTTGGCACGGGCATAGGTAGTGGCTTCCAGCAGTTGCAGGTGAAGGTTAAATTGTATATAGAAATAGATGGCAATCTGCTGATAGTCGTTGCTATCTGGTTGACATAGTTTTTCTATTTCTTCCGCATGATAAGTTGCATATTGAGGCCATTCCCTAAAATTAGGAGTTTGATAAGCGTCTCGCAGGTAGCTAAATACAGCATAAGGTTGCAACCACTCTTTATTGGCATCAAAGAAGGTTTTAAAGGCATCCGAAGCCAATACTTTTTTGCCTTCTTGTTTAAAAATAAGGTGAAAATACTTCCATTTTAGTTGATTTACAGCTTCGTAATCAATCGTCGGTAAGTTGTTTAACGCTTTCTGCTGTTTAGTAAAGATTGTGGCAGCTCTCTTGTCTTTCAACGCTCCGAGCCGACTTAGATTTGCATACATCGGATGATGTGCATAGATAGAGATGCTGTTGTATGGATACGAGTCTGTCCACGTATGTGTCATCGTTGTATCATTAATAGGTAGAATTTGCACCACCTTCTGATTGGTCGCTACGGCCCAGTCAATCATTCCTTTTAAGTCGCCGAAATCTCCTACGCCATAACTATTATCTGTTTTTAAAGAAAAAACAGGTATCGCTACTCCAGCACCTTTCCATGCCGGGATGTTGAAATATACATAGCGATCTGATATCACAAATGTTTCGTTTGCTTTAATTCCCGGGTCGGCCATGTATCGATTAGGATTGTTCTCCCAAGCTTCGGCTCTTTTTTCCTTTTTATTATATAAGACGAATTTGTATTCGAGTGGGAAAGTCAATTTCGTCGCGCTCATCTCTGTTGCCCATTCCGGAAAATTCTGATCACTCATGAGCAGTGCCTTGTCAGCCTCCCAATTGCCCAATACCTCTTGATTACCGCAAATGGCCAGGCAATAGTCACTGTTGATGCGAGGCGCATACGCCTTTATCATCAAACCTTTATTATGGTTTTTCGAGAATGTGGTTTTATGAGGGCGTGCCAGTAATGATTCTGTAAAGGCAGCACTGTATAAATAGTGTTGTTCAGGAAGGTTCTTCCAACTATCATAAATTCGATAGTTCTTCTTGTTATCTCCCTGCAAGCATAGTTTACGCGGTAAGCTGTTCCACTCCTTGCGCACAATTTCCTTGCCTTGAAGAATAAAGTAGCTATAGGTGAACTCTATTTCGCCGATTGGGTGTAGTTCCTTTTCAACTGTCCAGTGAATACCATCAACAGTACTTAGGGAAACTGCTTTGGTCAAGTCATCATTACCCAATTCGGGAGCCGACCCTGTCAACCAAACCTCTTCTCCCCAGCTGGTCCGATATTCAATATTAAATGATACAATCATATCTATTCGGTTTTTGTTTTATATTGATAACAAACTATGAATAATCATACAAGTATAGAGATATTCTGCTTATGTGGTTCTTACGAGTCTGTTGAACTGGTCTAAAAAGTACGCAAACGTTTGTGTTGAGTCTACCTTTAATCATTAAAAGGAGCCCTTTGGGAGCTCCTTTTAATGATTAAAGGTAGTGTTTTCAGATTACCCACATCTGGATGCACCACAGGTGGTACAGATCAAACATCCCTCTTGGTACACCAATGTTTCACTTCCACAATTAGGACATTTTTTCCCTCTAGCTTCTGTGCCGTCCTGAATGTATTTTTTCAGCGCTCGCTCTACACCGTTTTTCCAAGTGTTGATGTTTTCGCTATCGAGCTGCAAAGAGCCTACGAGCTTAATCACTTGCTCAATGGGCATTCTCCATCGAAGTACTCCCGATATTAATTTAGCATAGTTCCAATACTCCTTGTTAAACTTTTCAGATAGCCCTTCAATGGTTGTTTTATATCCGCGTTTGTTCTCAAACTGAAAGTCGTAACGTTTGTTTCCATGGTCATCTACGTTTTTAATAATTCGTCCCGTAGTTACTGTTTTGGGCAGCAAGATGCCTTCTTCGTCGTCTTGTAAGCCGGTAAATATTTCGTAAGGATGTCCGTCAAGTAAGCCAACAAAAGCGACCCATTTCTCTTTGTTGTTTTGGAAACGTACCACATCTGCTTCAAGAACTTTTGGACGGATCTCTACTACTGTAGGTGGCTTACATGGAGGAAGTTCGTTTTTCTTATCAGCTTTAGCTGAAATCAACACGCCCGAACGAGAACCATCCCGATAAACTGTACATCCTTTGCATCCCGATTTCCAGGCCTCCACATACAGACGATTAACCAGATCCTCATCCACATCATTGGGCAGGTTGATGGTTACGCTTATCGAGTGGTCGACCCATTTCTGGATTCTTCCCTGCATCTTTACTTTCATTAACCAATCCACGTCGTTGGATGTTGCTTTATAATAGGGAGATTTGGTAACCATTACATCTACCTCTTCCGATGTGTAGCGTTTGGTCGGGTCATATCCGTTTGCCTCCATCCAAGTAACAAACTTATGATGAAACACAATGTACTCTTCGAAAGCATCGCCTGTTTCGTCAACGAAATCTACCCTAACGTTCGTGTCGTTGGGGTTTACTTTTCTACGACGCTTATATACAGGTAAAAACACAGGCTCAATGCCCGAGGTAGTCTGAGTCATCAAGCTTGTTGTACCGGTAGGTGCAATAGTCAAACATGCAATGTTGCGTCGTCCGTACTTTTTCATATCCTCATACAGTTGAGGGTCTGCTTCGCGCAGGCGGTTGATGAACGGATTGTTTTTTTCGCGTTCATTGTCATACACTTCGAATGCACCCCGCTCTTTGGCCATGTTTACCGATGAACGATAAGCGTGCAAAGCCACTGTTTTGTGTATCTCCTCCGAAAACTCCGTTGCTTCTTCTGTTCCGTAGCGCAGCCCCAATGCGGCAAGCATATCACCTTCGGCCGTAATGCCTACTCCGGTGCGTCTTCCCTGTCCGCTTTTTTTGTATATTTTCTCCCAAAGTTCGCGTTCGGCATGTTTCACATCGTCCTTCTCGGGGTCTGCATTGATTTTATCAATGATGCGCTCAATTTTTTCCAGCTCCAGATCGATAATGTCGTCCATGATGCGTTGTGCCAATTCGACGTGCTTCTTGAATAGCTCGTAGTCAAAATAGGCCTCTTTTTTAAAGGGATTTACTACATACGAATATAGATTGATGGCTAGCAAACGGCAAGAGTCATAGGGGCATAATGGAATTTCGCCACACGGGTTGGTCGAAACGGTTTTGTACCCTAAATCGGCATAGCAATCCGGCACAGATTCACGAATGATGGTATCCCAGAACAGAACGCCTGGTTCGGCCGATTTCCATGCATTGTGCACAATCTTCTTCCATAAGGTAGTGGCATCTATCTCTTTGGTTGTAGTGGGGGTTGCCGAATCTATCGGATATTGCTGTACGTAGGGCTTGCCTTCGGTTGCTGCTCGCATAAAGGCATCGTCTAACTTTACTGAAACATTGGCTCCTGTCACTTTTCCTTCGGTCATTTTTGCATCGATAAATGCTTCTGAATCGGGATGTTTGATGGAAACACTCAACATCAATGCGCCGCGACGGCCATCTTGAGCCACTTCACGCGTAGAGTTAGAGTATCGCTCCATAAATGGAACCAGCCCGGTGGAGGTAAGGGCAGAGTTCTTGACAGGAGAACCCTTGGGGCGTATGTGTGATAAGTCATGCCCCACGCCACCGCGGCGCTTCATTAATTGCACTTGTTCTTCATCGATTTTGATGATGGCGCCATAAGAGTCGGCTGCACCATCTACTCCAATAACGAAGCAGTTAGAGAGTGATGCTACTTGATAATCGTTGCCAATACCTGTCATCGGACTACCTTGCGGAACGATGTATTTAAAATGGTCAAACAACTCAAAAAGTTCTTGTGCGCTAAGGGCATTGGCGTACTTTGCTTCGGCGCGTGCCACTTCGTTTGCAATTCTCCAATGCATGTCCTCGGGCGACTTTTCGTAAATATTCCCGAAAGAATCTTTTACGGCGTATTTGTTTACCCAAACTCGCGCTGCGAGTTCGTCTCCTTCGAAGTATCGTAAAGATTCTTCGTATGCCTCATTGTAAGAGTAAGATTGTTTTTCCACGTTTATATGCCTTGATGGTTAGTGTATTTAGTTGAACTAAGTTTGTAGAAGTTTTGCCCAAATAAATAACAATGCAAAGCTATAAATGTTTTTTTGTTATTCCAAAATAAAACTCTCCTTTTTGTATTTCAAATTTAAGTTTTCTTTAATTGATTGTTATTTCGTTGGTTGTCAGTTTATTATGTGTTTTTCGTAATGGGTTAGATTTTCAAAAATAAAATTAATATATTTATTGCTTGTGACATAAATATTATTCTTTTTGTATCTTTGCAAAAAAAAGATATGATCGAAACAATAAAAAACAGGAGAACCATCAGAAAGTATCAACAAAAAGATATTTCTCCAGATTTGTTAAATGATTTGCTTGAGACTTCTTTTCGTGCGTCAACCCTCGGCGGTATTCAACTTTACAGTGTTGTAGTAACCCGTGATGCTCAAATGAAGGAAAAACTTTCTCCGGCACACTTTCATCAGCCGATGGTGAAACAGGCACCTGTAGTGCTTACGTTTTGCGCCGATTTTAATCGCTTTAGTCAGTGGTGTGAGCAACGAAAGGCACAACCTGGCTACCGTAACCTGATGTCATTTTTGAATGCGACTATGGATACGCTTTTGGTTGCGCAGACTTTTTGTACACTGGCCGAAGAGGCTGGACTGGGTATTTGCTACTTGGGCACTACTACGTATAATCCTCAACAAATTATTGGCGCACTGCATCTACCCGAGTTGGTGTTTCCTATTACCACAATAACCGTGGGCTACCCCGAAGTAATCCCTGCGCAAACCGATCGTTTGCCCTTGGAGGCTATTGTACATGCCGAGAAGTATCACGACTATACACCCGCTGATATTGATCGTTTGTATGCTTATAAAGAATCACTTCCTGAAAACAAGCAGTTTATCGAAGAGAACCACAAAGAGACCTTAGCTCAGGTGTTTACCGACGTTCGTTATAAGCAGAAAGACAATGAGTACATGTCTGAGAATTTATTGAAGGTGCTTCGCGAGCAGAAATTTTTATAAATTCGCTCCTTTATTTTTGAGAAGTGACTGAATGTTTTCAATTTCTGCCCTGAAAGCTTTATCTACTTCACATTGACCCTTCACGGTTTTACAGGCATGCAATACTGTAGCATGATCTTTATTTCCAATAAATTTTCCAATTTTGGAAGTGGAGAAATCCGTATGTGCTTTGGCCAAATACATCGCAACTTGGCGTGCCTGTACAACCTCTCTTTTTCTTGATTTCGTATGTATAGCCACTGTTTCCAAGGAAAAGTGCTTGCAAACGGTATTGATAATATCATCAATGTTGATAGAGCGTGCTTCGTTGCGTACCACTTTGCGTACGATACGCTGGGCTAGGTCTAAATTAATATCCTTGTTATAGATGGTAGAGTGAGCCATGATAGAGATCACAATTCCTTCCAGATCACGAACACTTTCATTCACGTTTTCTGCTATGTATTCAATGACTTCAGTTGGGAACTCCAACCCATCACGGTGAATTTTGTTTCGTAAAATGTTCTTGCGTAGCTCCACAGTTGGTCTTTCCAACTCAGCTACCATTCCCCACTTGAATCGGGTAAGCAGACGCTCTTCCATACCTTGCAACAGCACAGGTGCGCGGTCTGAGGTTAATATTAGCTGCTTACCATTTTGGTGCAGGTGATTAAAAATATGGAAGAAGGTGTTTTGGGTCTTAGTGACACCGGCAAATTCTTGAATGTCGTCAATGATCAACACATCAATGGTTTGATAGAAGTTGATAAAATCATTGGTTGTATTATTTCGCACTGAATCTGTGTATTGTACTTGAAACAAGTGTGCCGATACGTAGAGCACTCGTTTGCCGGGGTACAACTCTTTAATTCTTGTTCCAATCGCATTAGCCAGGTGGGTTTTTCCTACCCCCGATGCACCGTGTAGAAACAAGGGGTTAAATACAGTCTTAGCCGGGCTTTGAGCCACTGCCTCGGCTACGCTGCGAGATAGTTTATTGCTATATCCCTCAATGAAGTTTTCAAAATTATAGTCGGGGTTTAGGTGCGGATCTAAATCTTGAGGAGCCGGAGCCTGCAGGATACTGGGCGCTTTATTGCCTCCCCCACGAATCACGCTTTTCTGTGGTATGGCCATAGAACGGTTACTGGCTTCAAGATTTACCGTTTGATTCGGTATTGAAGTCCGGTCTACCATTACATTGTACATCAGTTTGGTACCATCTCCTATGACTTTATACAACGTCTTACGAAGCAAGTCCACGAATTTATCTTCCAGAAATTCATAGAAAAACTGGCTCGGCACTTGTACGATTAACGTTCTGTCCTCATATTTTAATGGTACGATGGGAACAAACCACGTTTTAAATGTCGACTCTGGCACATTGTCTCTGATGATATCAAGACAGCGGTTCCACAGCCCGACATGATTGGATTCACTCATAACGGCTCTAATACATTTATTAATTTAGCAAAACTTCTACAAGATGCAAAATTGGGAATCTTATTCGAGAAAAACAAATCCTTTTTTCCTTGTGTTTCTTGAATAAACGCTAACTTGCTTATTATCAGTTGTTTGACTGGGTTTTGCGAAACTCTTCAAATCGAAGATGTTTGCTTTTCTGCAAGTAGTTGTTTGTTAGTATATTATCTCTTTATGAAGCGTTTTTTAACCTTCACATCCTTTGTTCGACTTTCCTTTTCTTAAGTCTGTTAGTAGGCATTTAGACGTTTCTATTTTCTTTTTTTAGATAACTTCTATTTAGATAAAATCTAATTAGCCCTATTTTGCGACTTATCTTTTTTACCAAAAAGAGAGAAGTGAACATAGCGTTTCGGATGCGTTTTCAAATCTTCCAATAGGCTTGCTGCATGGCTTGTGGTAGCGTTTAGGTTGTTGTATAGTTGTGGGTCGTTCAGTAGTAAACCAACAGTGTTATCTTTGCTATTCAACTTCTCTGTAATCAATTTTACATTAGCTATTGTCGAGTCTATCTTCGAAAAAGTCTCGGCATAGTTAATCTCCTTCAAGTTGTTTGTGATCACAATGAAGTTGTCACCAATCGTGTTTAGCTTGCCGGTTAATTGTGGGATATCTTTTTTCAGTACATGCGCCATTTGTCCGCTCGCTGTTTCCAGATTTTCGGTTATCTTTTGAAGCGATTGCAAGCTTGCCGGAATGCTTGGATGGGCCAAGATGTTATTCAGAGATATTAAAATTGAGTCAAGCTTGGGTAGTATCTTTTCTATTCGCGGCATGATCTGAGCTACATTTTCCATGACGCCATTGTTCAGATGTCCTTGAATGGTATCCCCTATTGCGTGTTTTTCGCGCGGGTTGTTGGCCAATAAAAGGTTCATCCGGACTCCACCCATGAGTTCAGATACCAATTCAGCGCTACTTCCTTTAGGAATGCGCAAGTCAGTATCCAGCTCTACCTCCACCACTACATTTCCGGGTTGTGTATAGTTATAAGCGATATCACGTACAATACCTACACGAACTCCATCGGCAAAAACCGGGCTCGATTTCGCTAATGCATTCACATCGTCGAATTTTACATAAAAATAACTGGCCGGTTTAAACAGGTTAATCCCTTTCAAGTAATTGATACCATAAACCAATACACATAATGCTGCTATGCCGGCAATTCCTATTTTAACTTCTTTCGTGATATACTTCATTTTGTCTTTTATTTATTTTTTTTAAATTCGCTGATGGCAGCATTGATGTTCATCTTCTCTCCGTTGCGGAAGGCAATAATGAAAGCATCGTTAAACTGCGCTGCGATGCTGCGTCTGGTGCGCAGCACCTTGTTATAGTCTGAAGAAGCTCCATAGGTATATTTCAATACTCCTCCTTCTTTATAGTACTCTACCCCCTTGAGCCCTTTTAGGCGTTTATCGGTTTTAGATAGTGGGCTTGATGAGGTTAATATCTGTATTTTAAACGTAATATCGCTGTCGTTTGTTGCACCCTCTACTATAATTGGTTGTGATGCTTCTGCCAATAACCCGTTGTTTCTTGTCGAAGTATCGTTTACCTCTTTCTCTTCGATCGCTGCAAGTTGAGTCTCTTCTGTTTCCTCAGGAACAATTGTTCGGCTTGCTCCAGTCAAGCGAATTTCATGTTCTCGTTTGTAAGAGAGAAAAGCCCGATAAACCCCTCGAGCGAGGTTGCTGGTTCCATGCTCGGTGTTGAGGTATCGTTCCTCCTCGGGCGTAGAGATAAAGCCCAATTCAACCAAAATGCTAGGCATGGCACTTGCTTTAAGCACCAGAAAACCGGCTTGATGTACTCCGCGATCTACCCGCTTGCACGTGTGGCGAAACTGCTTTTGCACCAGTGAAGCCAGGTGTACGCTCTGTTCCATGTATTTATCCTGCATGAATTCGAAGATGATATACGACTCTGCCGAGTTTGGGTTGAATCCCGCATATCGGGTTTGGTAATCGTTTTCATAGAGGATCACGGAGTTCTCCCGTTTGGCCACCTCTAAGTTTGCATCTGATTTGGCAAGTCCCAGTGTCCAAGTCGATGCGCCTGTCGCTGTTTTGTTTTTGGCCAGCGCATTGGTGTGTATGGAAATGAAGAGGTCGGCCTTGGCGTTGTTGGCTATCTCGGCACGGCGGTCTAAGGGGATAAACACATCTTTGCTACGGGTGTAAATCACTTTCACATCGCTGCAACTTTGTTTTATCAAGTCACCTAGCTTGAGCGCCACGTTTAGATTAATGTTTTTCTCTTTAGAAATTCGTCCTACTGCGCCCGGATCGTGGCCACCATGACCGGCATCTATAACGACAATAAAATCTTTCGCCCACGCTCTACTACCGTTAAGGGGAAAAGCGAGCAGGCATAGGAATATAAGTTTGTATAATATGTTTGGTCTACGTCGTTCCATATCTAAAATAATATGCAAATGTACTAGAAATTTGCCGAAAACTTGCTATTTACCGTTAAGTTTTGTGTTTTTAACCCTAACTTTGCCGTGCAAATTCTAAAACAATGTGGTGATGCTGAAATTTCTTAAAGATTGGACACTGCCAATTGCTATGTTGATTGGTGGAGTTGGTTATCCGATATTCATTGCACTTTCTTTTTTGACACCTGTGCTTATTTTCAGTATGTTGTTGCTTACTTTCTGTAAAGTATCGCCACGTGAACTCCGCCCCAAGCGCTTGCACCTATGGCTGCTTCTGATTCAAATTGTTGGTGCGTTGGTTGTTTACCTTCTGCTTTATCGATTCAATCAAGTGGTTGCTCAAGGAGTGATGGTATGCATTATTTGCCCCACGGCAACCGCAGCTGCGGTGATCACTGCAAAGTTGGGGGGCAACGCTTCCAGCCTAACTACGTATACGTTATTAGCAAACATTGGTGCTGCCCTGGCTGTTCCTATATTCTTTCCGCTGATTCAGCCAAACCCCGATCAGCATTTTTGGAGTGCTTTTTCGCACATCCTAATGAAAGTCTTTCCGCTACTTATTTCTCCTATTTTCGTTGCTTGGTTGCTGCGTCGATTCCTTCCCAAGGCACATCGGGTGCTGCTGAATTATCACGAATCGGCCTTTTATTTGTGGGCATTTTCACTGATGATTGTTACTGCTCAAACCGTTTTTACGCTTCTCAACAGTTCGGGTGATGGTCGAACCGAGATCTGGATTGCCTTTGGTGCCTTAGTGGCTTGCTGCTTACAGTTCTTTCTGGGCAAAACCTTGGGCGGATTATACAATGATCGCATCGGTGGGGGGCAAGCTTTGGGGCAAAAGAATACTATTCTGGCTCTTTGGATGGCACATACCTATTTAAACCCTCTCGCATCTGTTGGTCCGGGATCATACGTTTTGTGGCAAAACCTGATCAACTCTTGGCAGTTGTGGAAGAAGAGGAAAAGAGAGAGGTGAAAAATAAAACATAGTAACGCTTAAGAAATAACTTGGTACACATTATGACTGTTTAATGAGGTAATTCCATTTGGGTAGTTGTTCCTGAAAAAGAACTCTCTGCGCAACCCTTTTTTTATAAGATTCATCAATTGGTCTTCGTATATCATAAATCTTTGAATTTATATCCATATGTACAGTCAACCCATTTGCGGTAGTTGTCTTGGTAGCCCTTTCTGCTCCATCCTTTACCGAAAGCAGAGGAGCTCCGTTCCAACTGCGTGTAATATGTGCTGTATGTGGCTCAATTACAACCTTCAACGCATCTATCCAATCAGGATGTAGACTCAGAAGATCCTTCCGACCACCACCTTGGCGGCGGACACGACCTTTTCCAAGGCCATCATCGGTTCTGAGTTCCCGTATGCCTTTATAGATTGTGTTTTTGCTAGTCTTCATCATTTTAGTAAGTTTGCTAATGCTGAACCCTTGTTTACGAAAGAAGACTACTTTGGTGGCCAAGAATTGTCGTCTCTCACATTCGTTAAGCGTAGAAATTTCCTCCAGATCTTCTGGTGTGAGCACTTCTGGAGGAAATTTCGTAATCATAATAAATACCTTGGTAGGACATTTAAAAATACGGCTTTTTTCCAGACCTATAACTATATATTGTTAATAATCAATTGTTTGATTAGCTTTTACAGTAATTTTCAATGAATATTTCAGATCATATTCAGATGTTTTCTAATGGATATGAGACATCCTGTTCTTGTAAAAAACTGTCACAACTTGTTTTTTCACGTTTACTAAACACACAAAACCCGTACTTTCCCAAGCCTCGGCTTTGTTATTCCCTAAAGTTTTTGTAACTTTAGGCTGCAGTTTCATATTATTTTTCATTGAGCACATAAGATTCTTATTAAAATCGTGGTCTAATTATCAGTATGAAGAAAAAGAGGGAAAACAGAATCAATATTACCGAGGTGGTAGAAAAGTACCATTCGCTTATTTTTCGTGTAGCAATAGGTTTTGTTCATGTTCGTGAAGATGCCGAAGATATCACGCAGGAGGTTTTTATTAAGGCTTATCAGAATCAAGATCAATATCGTGGAGAATCCGAAATATCAACCTGGCTATATCGGATAGCGGTAACTACTTCGCTGAACTATATCGCACAAAAGAAACGCAGGGGATTTTTGCAATTTGGTGAGGAGTTACTGAAAAGCTTGTTTGATAAGGCTGTCGATACAATAGACCCACACAGGGAGCTTGAAGTTGCCCAAGAGAAAGAAAATATACGCAAAATAATAGATTCATTACCTGAGAAACAACGTATCGCCTTTGTACTTACAAGATATGAAGAGTTACCGCAAAAAGAAGTAGCCGAGATTATGCAGATTTCGCAACGAGCTGTAGAACAACTTTTATGGAGGGCAAAAGCAAATCTGAGTAAAAAAATGACGCCACCCATAAGAAACCGGAAATAACATTTGTCTAACCAATAGATATACAAAAATGGAAAAAATCAATAAATACATAAAAGAAGAAAAAGCGATGTCGCCATCGCCATTCTTAGGAAGCAGGATTTTAGCACAAATTGAAAATCTTGAAGCGGAACAAATTCGCACTCCCGGAGAAGTAAAATTGTGGCAAAGTATGGCGGTCGCTGTAGGTATCGCTATTGTCGCTACCCTTGGAATTACAATTGGTAACACCTATAAACATCATTCCACACCCGATTACTCCGGTTTAATTGTAAATGACGATTATATAGAGCAATTTTCAATATATACAGCAGATGAAAACAAATAAAACTCAACGACTTTGGATCGTGATCGCTTTTCTTTCCCTATTGAATGTTGCAACAATAGGAACGATTGTATACAACAATAGGCAGGTAAATACAGAAGAAGAAAATATTGTTTTTGAACCTAACACGCAGCCTATAAATGGCATGTATTTCAGCCAGACGTTAGGCTTTGACAATAGTCAAATGGAAGTTTTTAGGCAGAGCAGCCGTTCTTTTCGACGCAATGCCAATCAGATTATCAGATCGATAAACGGATATAAAGAAGAGCTTTTTGGAGAACTCCAGGCAGAACAGCCGGATACGGCCAAGATGAAAGATATATCACGTGAGATTGGTTCTCTGCATGCTGAATTAAAAGAGGCTACAATCAACTTCTATATCGAATTAAACAAGGTGTGCAAGCCGGGACAGAAAGACAAGCTGAAAACCGTATTTGTTCCTCTTTTCAGGAAAACTCCAATATTAGGAGCAGGATGCGGACATGGAATCGGCAGAGGACGTGGTTGTGGAAATGGGAATAGAAATTATTAAAAGAAATTATTAACAAAAAAAATTAGCCATGAAAAAGAAATTGATTTTATCATTAGTTGCCTTAGTTGCTACAATTGGTATCGCTTCGGCACAAAACACACAGTCAAAAAGCCAGACAAAAAGCACACAGACACGGAAAGTCTGTTTCGTTGATGCAAACAGCAACGGTATATGTGATAGCTACGAAAATGGTACTTGCAAGGTCGGAAACGGCAAAGGATTAATGGACGGAAGCGGCAAAGGACAAGGACTTCGTAAAGGGAGTGGCCGCAAAGGTGGTGGTAGAAACCAAGCTGCCGGACAAGGTAAAGCCCGTGTAGGAAACACAGGACAAGGATTACGCGACGGTAGCGGACGAGGTAATGGCGGACGGGAAGCCAATTTTGTAGATGCAAACAAGAACGGTGTTTGCGATCGGAGGGAAACTACTACAAAATAATTATTAAAAAAATCTCAAGAAAAATATAAAAGGGTGCAGCACATAGCAGCACCCTTTTATATTTCAATAGTAAAGCCACTGTAAAAAGAGATAAATTTTTCGGCAAGTATTTGCTCTAAAATTTTTCGGGCATTCGCTCCCGTACAGTGCCCTGTTATAAGTTTCATTTTCGGATACAATGACTTTATGTTTTTCGCTATTTCCTTCAAATGCTCATCCGTTTCATACTGATTTTCATCGTCCGAATCGATCAGATGTGTCCCTCCGATATAAGCGAAAACATCTCGCCTATGGCTGGCTGCCAGAGTGTTTAAAACCCCAAGATGAGAGCACGATGAAATGATCACACTCCCTTCCGGCGTATCAATGCACACTGCCATTTCATGACGAAAATCGTCCTGTTTATCATCAACCAGCAATGTGCGATTTGCTTCTGGAACATCAAATAATGCAGGTATACCACATACTAGTGAAACTCTCTCAGATACTTTCAAATCCGAATCTACGTAAACGAAGTGCTCCTTGTTGTTTTCAATAACAGAACAGTCTGGTGATATATCCCGTTTCAATCCCCTACGGGTAGAGTAGTAAGTTTTGCCAATACTATGTGACGACAGGTATATCTTAACTTTGGTGTTACGTTGGATAAATTCCGCCAGTCCGCCCGTATGGTCACGGTGGGCATGAGATAAGAGGAGATAGTCGATTTCAGCAATGTTGATCCCTAATTTCTCAGCGTTTTCGGCAAACTTCCCCGAAGCCCCAACATCCACCAACCATTTGCGGTTATCGACCTCAAAATAGATACTTAATCCATGTTCTGTTCGTAAATCCGCATGAACATGTGATGGGGCATTGTCTATCAGAACGGTGATTTTCATTTTTTCCTTTACTTAGTATATTAGTTTTCAATACGCAAACATACAAATTTTTATGAATAGCTTTCCATAAAAAAGGGGCAAGCTATAGGTTAGAGAACAGAAAAACGATTTTTGAACAAGAAGTATAAACCATAGGGAAGAAGATAAACTGATGGTTTAATTTTGCCGGAAATTGATGATTTTAAATTTGCTGATTATGACTTATTTTTAACACTCAAAGATACCATTTTTTTAGCTAAATGAGAAAGTATTCGGAAGGCTATTTTAATGAAAACCAGTTAATTGAAATTATTCAGGGAACTCTATTTACAAATTGAAACTGCGGGGTAGAGCCTGCGAAACTTAATTCTTTCTTTATTTGATCTTTGTATTGGCCTTCTTTGCCAAATCGAACAGAGCAGGATTGATGTGGCAATAGCCCCTCGGGTTCTTATCGAGATAGTCTTGGTGATACCTTTCGGCAGGATAGAAGTTAGTGAGCGGTTTTATTTCGACTACAAGCGGTTGCGTGTAGTTCTTCGCCTGATCCTCCGCGTGGGCTTTAATCTGTGGCAAATCGGTTTCATCGGTATAATAGATGCCTGTGCGATACTGCGTTCCCCGGTCATTCCCTTGACGGTTTAGGCTGGTCGGGTCAATTGTCTTAAAGAACAGATCGATCAGCAGTTCCAGTTTTACCACCTGCCGATCGTAGACCACCTTTACTGTTTCGGCAAATTCGGTATGGCCGCTGCACACCTGTTCGTATGTCGGGTTCTCCACACTCCCGTTGGCATATCCCACCTGAGTTTGCTCTACTCCTTGAATCTGCTTCAAGAAATGCTCTGTGCCCCAGAAGCACCCTCCGGCAAAGTATATTTCGCGTTGATTCTTCATTGATTCAAGATATTCAGCCCAAATTCTTGCAGCCTCTTCCACCATCTTCACACACGGACGTTTTTTATAATAAATATCTGTACGTTCCTCAGGAGCAGACGAAACTACATGCCCATTATTAAGTCCTAATAACTCACCACAATTAATAGAGCCATTACGTTCTTTAAATATTTCAGCTAAATCCTGAACTAATCTATAATTCTCTCCTTTCCCTTTTTGGTCTTTAGAAATAGTTGCCCCCTTCTCCAGTCCTGCAAGAATAAACATACCGCAAGCAGCGCCACAAGTCTCTCTCATACGACCAATACCTGCTCCAAAAGATGCAGAAACACGCAACGCTTGTTCACCGCTTAAGTCATATAAATCAGCAAAAGCCGCAACCACAGACTGAGAACAATTATATCCACTCTTAAATAACTCCACTGCTTTATTTATTCTTTCTTCCATCATTTCTTTATATTAATCTAGTCTTTTAACCTGTTTAAAGTCATCTAGACAAGATGCACTCCTTTTTCCTTTAAAGCTTTTAAAAGCAGAAGTGAAGGATGACATGGTTTCCTGCTCTTTTCATCAACAAATGCAAGCGTTGTTTCTCCTTTATTTATCAATTCATTTTTCTGATTATAGATACAATAAGCAAATTTCATCAGCGGGCCCTTTATTTCTTGCAAATTAGTATCTATTCTAATTAAATCATCATATATTGCCGGCTTAAGAAACTTAAAGTTCATTCCAACTACAGGCAACATAAGACCCGAATCTTCAATCGTCTTATATGATATTCCAAGATCTCTTAAAAGCTCCCACCGAGCTTTTTCACAATATCGGGCGTAATTTGAATGATGTACATACCCCATTTTATCAGTATCGGCATATAATACCCTTATTTCACATTGATGACTAATCATAAGATGTTATTATTTAACAGGAACAATTTGAATTACACGCTCTGCTAACTTATCAAAAATTAAGTTGAGGTCTTCATTCTTCAGATTTGAATAGTTTTCACCTTGCTCAGCAGCTTCACCCACTTCTTTTATTAGTGGAACCTGAGCCAATAAAGGCGTGCCTAACTCATTAGACAGATTCTTTCCCCCATCTTTTCCAAATACATAATACTTTTCATCAGGGTGCTGTTGCGGAGTAAACCACGACATGTTTTCAACAACTCCTACCAGCGGCACTTCTATACTTGAATTGACAAACATCTCAGCTCCTTTTCGAGCATCATTTATAGATATTTCCTGAGGCGTCGTTACTATAATTGCACCGTTTATATTTAATTTTTGAACTGTTGTAATTTGAATATCGCCAGTCCCCGGAGGGAAATCAATAATCATGTAGTCAATATCACCCCAATGCGTATCAGTAAATAATTGAGTAATGGCATTTGAAACCATCGGGCCACGCCAAATTGTTGATTTGTCTTTATCAACAAAAAAACCTATAGAATTTATTTTTACTCCATATTTTTCTATTGGTTCCATTTTGTTCTTGTCATGATCAGACATACAAGGTCTTTCATTCTCTATATTAAACATCTTAGGAATAGAAGGACCATAAATATCAGCATCAACCAACGCGGTTCTAAAACCTTTTTGTGCAAGAGTTATAGCTAAATTAGCCGAGATGGTAGACTTACCAACTCCTCCCTTGCCTGAAGCAACTATAATAATATTCTTGACCCCTGTCATAGGGAGTTTTTCAATAACTTGTTTCATTCTATTTATTAATGCTTATAGCGCCAATGGGACAAATATCCTCACAACTACCACAATTCATGCATAATTCCGGATTAACCTTTGGATAAGCTTTCTCACCCTTTAGGTTATTTTCTTTTTTTTGATCTGCTTTTTCAGACATTTCTAAAACTATTTTTTTTAATCAAATGACTACTACACATTGAATACACTACCCTTTAACAATCCGATAATAAACATCGCGGATTAAACGTGATATCTCACTATTCTGATTATATTCAAAAATTGTTTTACCGGCAACCATAGCTTCTACAATCTGATTATCGAAAGGTAAATGAGCAGCAACTGGAATGTTTCGTTCTTCACACCATGCATCAATTTGCTGACTAACCACTTTATTTAAATCGTATTTATTTACAATTACAAATAAGTATAGAGAAAACTTACAAGCAACATCCACAGCACGTTGCATATCCTTGAAACCTGAAATCGTTGGCTCTGTTACAATAACTACTCTGTCGGCCCCTGTTATAGTAGAAATAACAGGACAACCAATTCCCGGAGGCCCATCCAGAATCACAGTCTCATATCCAGAATCTTTAGCATATTTTTTAGCTTTTTCCCGTAATAAATTTACTAGTTTCCCTGAATTTTCTTCTCCCGGAGCTAAACGTCCATAGACCATATTTCCATAACGAAAAGTCCCGGCGTACAAACGACTTTTATCAGCTGGCAACATTTCTATTGCCTGAACCGGACATATACGTGAACACAAATAACATCCGTCACAACTAGTTTCTGAAGTCTGCACCTTTTCATCAATAGAAGCAATAGCATCAAAACGGCAATGATCTACACATAGGCCACAATTAGTACATTTTTCATTATTGATTACAGCGTGATGACCAGATATAAAAATTTGCTCTTCTTTGCACAAGGGAGAAAACAATAAATAAAGATTAGAGGCATCAACATCACAATCAACAGCCACTACAGACTGTGCTACTGAAATAAAAGCAGAGCTTATACTTGACTTGCCAGTTCCTCCTTTTCCACTAATTACTGCTATTTCCATATCTCACTATTCTATTGACTATATTTTCAAATATAACTTGCAATGAAGGAATGTCTTTTACTGCTATCTTCCCCTCAGAATACCGCATGGCTATCTCTTTATCGTAAGGAATCTCACCCAACAATGGAATTGATTCATCTTCCAAATATTGATAAACGTCTCTATTTCCGATTCCAGCCCGATTTACAACCACACCTATCTCTTTATTGATAGTCTTCAGCGTCTCAACCGCCTGCTTCAAATCACTTACACCAAAAGGAGTAGGCTCAGTTACAAGAATCACATAATCAGCACACGAAGCTGTTTGAATAAAAGGACAAGCAGTACCCGGAGGTGAATCAAAAATCACATAATGAATATCTTGCTGAATAGATGATTTTATAGCCGTCTTTATAGCTGATTTAATTACCGGAACTGCAGAAGCAATCCCTGGAATCATTTTCGCTTCAAACATACACAATCCATCCCTTTCAGTCCTATACGATGTAACTTTTCCTATAATCTTATAATAATCTCTTATTGCTGAATGCGTACAAGCAACAGAACAAGCAGCGCATCCATGACATAAATCATCCAGCAACTGAATCTTATTCATAGCAGGTAAGAAGAAAATCGCATTATAGCTACAGTATTCAAAACACTTTCCACACATAACACATCTTGAGCGATCAAGTACGGGTCTGTATTCTGATATGACTTCTTCTTTTACCTTTTTTACTGGAAAGAAAATGAAAGAGTTTGGAGCTTCAGCGTCACAATCAACCATACTTGAGAGAAATCCCATTTTACGAAACGAGTAAAACAGGTTTGTTGAAAAGAATGTTTTGCCTGTACCTCCTTTACCGCTAGCTACAACTATGTTCATGATGGTCATCGTGATTGCAAGTATTGGCTCCAGTAATTAAGCTTCCATTAATAAATTGAAGAACCAATTCTTTAGGCTCTTTTCTTTCAGCGCCTACATACAATTCAATATTTTCTTTGCGGAAAAGTTCTTTCGCTTTCTCACCCATTCCTCCTGCAATAACAATTGAAACACCTTTCCCCGCAACCCACGCAGGATAAAGTCCGGGCCGATGTTCAGGAGGAGTGATCATCTCTTCTTTGACAATTTCATTATTAACCAAATCGGCTACATAAAAATACTCACAATGCCCAAAATGAGCACACAACATTCCATCCTCTATAGGAATCGCAATTTTTTTATTCATTAGAATCTATTTTAATTAATTTTTCATTACTTCTTAATCGTTTTTTATCTCCTTCTCCACCTCCAGCTTGCCTTCGTTTTCCTTCACCTCGACCAAGCTTTTGCAAAAGTTCTTCTTTTGAGAGTTCTACGCAATTACCTACTTTCCGCCCTGAGCGAGAACCTTTCCCTTCAGGACCTGTTCCATCCATACGTGGCATAGTTTTAATAATTTTATTGACTGAGTAACTTAATAATATCTTCAATTGTCATATCGGGTTCTTTAACAACTATCATTTGAATCTTCAAATCAACCAATAATGATTTAATTTTAAATCCGAATTCTCCTGATACTATTTTATTAACCGGAATAGATGCAACAAGTTGAACCGATGCGGGTCCTGCTCCCTCTTCTGCTTCTTTATTAGGATTAGGGATAAATTCCACATCTGTTGTTTCCGTATCATAAATTGCAAAAAACGAACAACGACCAAAACGTTTATCTAGATTACTTTTTACGGTATTTCCAGAACTTGTAATTGCTACTTTCATATTAAATTTTTAAACTAATAATTTAAAATTCATTTTATCAGGCATTTACGTCCTCTTTTACGTTTGTTTGAGCAGTGTCCTCTTCCACAGCCACCGTAATCAAAATGAAAAGAATCAGCCTTTTTATCTTCAGCTATTGTTTCATAATTACAGACATCCACTCCTCCGCAAAGAGGACATTTTTCTATTATTTCTTCATCTGATGGATTATTAAAAACACTTTTACATGAATCACAAGTATACCATTCACTGTCAAAGCAAACTTTACCTCCTTCAATAATTATATTTCGTCCTTCTACAAATGCTTGTGCAATTTTTTCTCTGGCCGACATATAAATTCTAGTTAATGTAGGTCGAGATACATTCATAAAAGTAGAAGCTTCTGCCTGAGTATATTTTTCATAATCACAAAGACGTAATGCTTCGTATTCTTCATACAATAAAAATAAAGAATCTCTTTTCTTAGCTGTCTGCCCCATGCCATACGGCCTGAACCCTGAGACAACAGGTTGGATTGCGATCTTTCTTGTAATTTTAGGTCTTCCTGACATTATTATTATTATTATTATGGCGCAAAGGTAATGAACATTTGTTCATTATGAAAATATTTAATAATTTTTTTTTGAAATAAAACAATTATACAAACCAACTCCATTGAATCTGAAAACAACATCAAAGATAAGCCAAGGGGCAAGCAGAGCTTCCGCAAAGCGGTAAATGAATAAAGAGTTTTCAATCTGCAAAAGAAGCTATCCTGCGTAGTCAGTATCGTGCAGTTGCATCGGTGAACAAGGAACAACTATCCCTTTATTACGGTATCGGGCGTTACGTGTCCGGAAATTCTCGTAAAGGCTTTTGGGGGAAGGGAGCAATCGAACAGATTTCTTGCCTGTTGCAGAAAGAGCTGCCGGTACTAAGGGGTTTTTCAGTTTCAAATATAAAGAATATGCGAGCCTTCTATGAAGAATGGGAACCCGTTTTAATTCGCCAGCCATTGGCTGATGATTTAGTTTTGAATGAAAAAATGCTCTTGACAGTAATTCGCCAGCCACTGGCTGGCGAATTAAATTGGGTTGACTTCCTTGCAATTGGCTTTAGTCACCATACCGAAATTATATCCAAAGCTAAGACTTTGGAGGCTAGGCTATTCTATATACATGAGTGTGCCACTCATTATTGGAGCAAATATACTTTAAGGGATTACTTGAAAACAGACCTTTACAGCCATCGGGGAACTTTGCCTAACAATTTTGCACAAACATTGCCCGATGCTAAGCAAGCTATCAAAGCCGTTTGTTCTTTCAAGGATGAATATCTATTGGACTTTATCAATGTGGAGGAATTGAATGAGCAAGAAGAAGATGTGAACGAGCGAGTGATAGAAAAGGCGATTGTTTCCAACGTGAAGAAGTTTATCATGACCTTTGGACAAGATTTTAGCTTTATTGGCAATCAATACCGCATGGAGGTTGCCGGGGTAGAAATGTTTATTGATTTGCTCTTTTTTAATCGGGAACTTAATTCGTTAGTGGCGGTCGAGTTAAAATCCGGGAAATTTCGTGCTTCCTATTTAGGACAGCTGAATACTTATCTATCAGCCTTAGATACATATATCAGAAAACCCCATGAAAATCCCTCTATCGGAATAATTCTTTGCAGAGAGATGAATCAAACCTTTGTAGAATTTGCAGTTCGTGATTATAACAAGCCAATGGGAGTAGCTACTTACCGTGCATCCCAAGATATGCCAGAACGACTTCGTAAAGCTTTGCCGGATATAGAGGAGCTGAAAAAGCTATTGTAAGGCGAAAGTCTTATTCACCTTTTTGTTACCCGCTACTTAGTAACAGGTGCGTTTTTTTACAATCAGTTGTATGCGGTGTTAGCTATATCGTCTGTTGAAATAACCTAAACCGGAGTTGTTTCATCTAGGCTGAAATTTTTGTTTCAACCCAGATGAAACAAAAGTTTCTATGTGGAGAAACAAAAGTTTCACCAAGGAGAAACAATAGTTTCAGTGCGAAGAAACAAAATGATGAAGTGTATAGCCTCAATTCCGCAGCTAATTTATAACTGATTCAAATAGCGATTTAATTCACCTAATAGTTCCTTCTCGTAGCTTTTCCCCCTGCTTTTCTCCTTGATTTCAGGTTATAGGGCATAGCTTCCCCTTTCCCCAGTTAGTTGAAGGCATAAGTAATCCCACGAAAAGTTGTTTTTACGGACTCCAAAGCAACTTGTATGGTTTGTCGGAATAAATATTGAGTACCCATTGTCTGCTTGTCTTTACCCATTTCGCAGGAACTGTAATGAATCGAAAGATAAATCGTTTGACTCGGCTTACCGGTTCAAGATCTTCAAACACGGCTGCAACCTTCTCAATAAGGTAAGCATAAAAGTTTTTAGCC
>JAGOOC010000054.1 GCA_017992695.1 Bacteroides sp.
CCCTACCACATATACTTGTAGCAGGGGTAATTCTTCCAATAAGAGAGTTTTGACACACCCTCCAATTTATTGACTATTCGTATGAATGATCAACCGGTTGATTTCGGGAGTACGAATACCCGGTTTCAATTCACCACAAATAGAAAACAGGGTGTCTCCACTGCACACTATAGCCACTCCGGCACGAGCCACCGAAGGGTGTTGTAACAACTCTGTCCAACAGTTGCGACGCGTGTTGTAAACGAGTACCTTACTATTAAAACGATACCAGTCGGCCGGATGCGATAAATAGATACTATCTGCCGCTTTAAATCGGTCAACCTCTTGCGTATGACGAGAGACGATCGCTTTTTGAAGTCCCTCCCCTCGACGAAGCGCTTCCAGAAAGATATCTTTATTTACTCCACCTAAACAGGCAATTAGGCTATCGTTTAGCGTAACAGCTCCACCGCCTCCTAGAGAAATGGATACAGAATCATTTCCTATGGGCATACCAAGCGGTGTCCAAGTGCGATTCGCAAGCGAATAACAATACCCATCGGTTGATAAGGTAGCAGAAGATCCATCGACAGAAGGCGCAAAGCCACCCCACATATAAATAGAGCCACCTTCACTGAACTGCGCAGCGCAAGCGGGTTGCACTCTGGCATCGCCGGGAAAAGAGGGCTCTTGTGTCCAAGTTTCGTTCAACCGATTTACTGCCATCGAATAAAGCGAATGAGAGGGCTTTCCGTTTACATTTCCACCGATTACAAACAATTGATCACCCACCGTGACACCGCCCATATTGTCCATGTTAAACGGTAATGAGGGAAGTGTATCCAAAATGACCGATTGTTTATCGTCACTCAGGGTTAACCGATAGACCGACGAGAGTGATCCCGCCTCGTTCATCCCCCCTGCAAACACCAATCCTCCGGGAATAGGCATTGTAGTACCATAAGCAGCAGCTACCGGCAGTTCTCCTACCTTTCTCCACGCTAGAACAGAATCAGCGGTACGATTGGCAGCGTAAATTCCTTTATAGTATCTCTTCTTTCCCCCTTCGGTCAATGGGAGGTCGGGGAAATTACATCCTCCGGCTATTAACAACAGGTCATCTATAACCCCACCATAACAAGCAGAAACGCCTGATGCAAAGTCAGGCTCTGCATCAGGAATTCCAATCATTTTCTGTATACTAACACGCTGTGTAAGAGAAGAAACTTGTCGTGAGTTACACGAAGTAAGCAATCCAGCAAACACAAAAAGGGAAAAGAATACAGTTTTTCGTATCATTTTCTCTACCATTAATTCAAGGTAATCTCATCTACAAACAAGAAGCCCGGGCTACCTTTACCCCCATGCCACGCAGGGATAGACTGTTCGGATAAGGCAACTACCGTCACATATTGCGCTTTTACCGGAGCAAAAGTCAACTTATGCGTATAAATGCCATTACGGTCTTTCTCAGTCATGGCAGCATAACTTTCGGATGCCACCTCAGAGAAGTTCTTCCCATCGGCTGAGGTTGCAATTGAAAATCCTCTGGCATCAAATACCCAATCACCTTTCTCTACACAAGTAGAGATCTCTACACTCGAAACTTCGGTGGGTTGTTGCAGATCAATGGTAATATCCATATCGTTTCTGTAAAAAGCAATCCAGCGGCCCGTCTTGTAGTTTCCGTTGCCTTTGAGTCCATCGACCAACGTAGCTACACCCTTGAACTCGTATTGCTTGTTCACCGGCTGATTGGCTACAATAGGCTTGATGCTCGATTTGCTGAATACGATCTTCTCAGAGATGATGCGACTATTGCCTGAAGGGCGAATAGCAACTGCCTGTAACGTTCCGTTTTCTTTGATTTTCAACACACTCTCATATACAGGTGAAGCAGCAGTAGGCTCTGTTCCATCCAATGTATAATGAATGGGAGCACCATCAAGCGTGGTCAGCGTCACATCAAGTGTGCCATCGGTCGGATTCGAATTGAACTCAGCTGTCACATCAAAGACGTGTTTCGCATAGTTATAATCTTCGGCTTTATACATATAGATTAAACGAGGCAAACGCTTCAAGAAGTCTTGATAGTTTTTCTTTGAAGACATCGTCCATTGAACTTCGCTTAAAGCAGCCCAACGCGGCAATGCCATGTACTGCAACTGAGCGAAAGTAGGCATGTACTCTGTCCAGTGGTTAGCCTGAACACCCACAATGTACTTCTGCTCTTCGGGAGTCAGCGAAGCAGGCATCGGTTCGTAGCTATACACTCTTTCTAGCGGCAAGTAACCACCAATGGCCAACGGCTCATTGTCTGTATCTTTTGTTTGATAGTAGTCGAAATAGAGATACGTATTCGGAGTCATAATCACATCGTGTTTCTGCTTAGCAGCTTCGATACCGCCTGCTTCACCACGCCATGACATTACGGTTGCATTAGGAGCCAATCCGCCTTCCAGAATCTCATCCCAGCCGATAATCTGACGGCCATGGTCGTTGAGGAACTTCTCTGCATGATTGATCACAAAACTCTGCAAACGCTCTTCTTTCGAATGTTTATCATCCGACTTCAAGCCTAACGACTTGATACGAGCCTGACATTTCGGACACTTCTCCCACTGAGTCTTCGGACACTCGTCGCCACCCACATGAATATAGCTAGATGGGAAAATCTCCATCACCTCAGTCAGCACATCATCAATAAAGGTAAGCGTGCTGTCATTGCCTGCGCAAAGCACATTGTCCGACACACCCCACTCTCTCCATACTTCGTACGGACCACCGGTACATCCCAAATGAGGATACGCAGCCAATGCAGCCTGCATGTGTCCGGGAAGGTCGATTTCAGGAATTACGGTAATGTAACGCTGCGCTGCATACGCTACAATCTCCTTGGCCTCCTCTTGTGTATAGAAACCACCGTAAGGTTTTCCGTCATACTCACCCGAATTGCGTCCGATAACCGTTTCTGTTCTCTTCGAGCCAATTTCGGTCAATTTCGGATATTTCTTGATCTCCAAACGCCAACCTTGATCTTCGGTGAGGTGCCAGTGCATACGGTTCATGTTATGCAGAGTCATCATGTCGATAAACGTTTTTACTTCGTTTACCGAATAGAAGTGGCGGGCGATATCCAAGTGTACACCGCGATACCCAAAGCGAGGATAATCATTGATCTCCACTGTGGGCAATGAGATGGTTGCTCCCACTGCTACCGGAATTGATTTGCGCAAGGTTTGAATTCCGTAGAACACACCGGCCTCGCTTGGTGCAACAATTGTAACCCCTTCGCTACCTACCTTTAATTGGTATGCCTCGGGGTTTTCAGCCTCCAAACCCAGTTGCAGGGTAATGGTGTTCTTGCCTCCGGTTCCTGTTTCAATAGCAAAATTCTTTCCGGTAGCTTTTTTCAGGTACTCGGCCAGAAACACCGCATTTTTCTGCATCTTTTCATTTCCTTCGGGGTAAACGATTTTCACGTCTCCACTCAAGATAAAAGGAGTGCCCTGCGCTACCGCTATTTCTTGCGGTAACGGAATCACTTGATAATCGGCCAGCTTTTGCTCCGATTTACATGAGGCCATAAGCCCTGTAAATGCCAGTAAACCGGCCACTTTAAACGTTTGTCTCATCATGATTGTTTGATTTCGTTAATATGTCTCTTTGATATGTTTTATGCTTACTTGAGGTTTCTCTTGCTTATTTAGTAAAGGCGAGGTTATTGTAATCTTCTTCGTCTCTCCCGGAAGGAGATCGAAAAAGTTATCACTAAACCGCGCTCCTTGTATCGGGATCTGAATAAATACATCTTTCGCCAGTTGAGCCGAAGAGAGCGTCAATTCGCATTTGCCATCCGCTTGCTTCAACTTATAAGAAATAGTAGCTTGAGGAAGATTCAAGTTCTTGGTTGGTTCAAAGAAATAAACCTCTTGGGCGAGCACCCGCCGGGCGTTCTCTTTCAAAGTGAGCGTAAGAAAGCAGTTTTTACGCTGCTCGGCTGTCAGCAGTGAAGTTAAAGCCTGTTGATTAACACGCAAAGAGGTGTTCCCCGGAAGCACTAAGGAGGATATTGATTCCTTCTTTATCAGTTTTCCGTTGAAATCGATCAGGCGAATATCTAACGTTAACGCTTTATAGCTCTTCAACTCATCCGATAGCAGATAGATGTTTAGTGAGTCTCCCTCTTGCATGGGATTAATTACTACCGGAGCAAAAGCACGCTTTGCTTGATAATGAAGAGCTTTCCAGTTGCCATAGTAGTCGATACTCGACCAGGATACAACCGGCCAGCTATCATTCAGTTGCCAGTACAAAGTACCCATGCAATAGGGGCGATTGCGTCTATGAGCTTCAAACCCTTGACGCATCCCTTTGCCTTGAAGCACCAGCCCCACGTATACAAAATCCTCAAATTTCTCCGGAACAATGTAATCTCGCTCCATGTAGGTACGGATCAGCGCATTGCCGATGCTGCTTTTCTGATGCCCGTTCATCACCTTCGATTCGATTTGATAATCTTCGGGAGCTGCAAAGGTGGCGATGGTCTTCATCTCGGGGAACGATTGAAAACCAAATTCGCTCATAAAGCGAGGCAGATCAGTATCTAATGATTCGAATGGCTTCTTACCGTACCACACCCCCCAGTTATGACTATCACCTGTTCCCCACGATTCGGGACGGCCCCAATTGGCAAAGTAAGGAGAGCTGTGCTTATAGAAACGATCGCCATCCAGCTCTTTTACCTTGGCTGGCAATAACTCTTTGAACAGCTTGTCATAACCTCGAAACATACCTTGATAGACTTCGGAAGTGTATTTCTTTTCCCAACCCCAGTACTTCAATCCTTCGAGAATCTCATTATTGCCACACCACATGGCTAGCGAAGCATGATTGCGCAAACGCTTGATGTTGTAAACCGCTTCGGCCTCCACCCGTTTCAAGAACGTAAAATCACTTGGATAAGAGGTACAGGCAAACATGAAGTCTTGCCACACCAAAATACCGTTCTCATCGGCCAGGTCATAGAATCGGTCATCTTCATAAACTCCTCCGCCCCATACGCGTACCATGTTCATATTGGCTTCGCACATGTCACGAAACAAGGTTTCATAGCGTTCAGTGGTGACAGCAGGCAATAAAGCATCCTGAGGAATGTAGTTGGCCCCTTTGGCAAACATCGGTATGCCATTTACCTCAAAATAGAACGACTCTCCCGCTTTGTCTTTTTCATTGACTACCCGTATGGTACGCAAACCAATGCGGTGCTGTTGCTTGGCAACTGTTGCTCCCTTGCTTACCAGTTGAGCAGAGAAATCGTACAAAGTCGGTTTTCCCCATCCATGAGGCATCCAGCGCACCGGGTGCGACACTTCCACCGGAATACTTATCCGATTGAGGCCGGGATACAAGCGTATCTCCTTCATCACTGTGGTCTGCACTCCCCCATTCAACGAATAAGAGACAGCCACTTGTGCCTCCACTTCTTCAGTAGAAATACTGTTTATCTCCAGTTCATTGAGTAGTTGGGCAGCTTTATCGGTGAGCGAAAGTTGTTTGACGTGATAATCTTCAATCGTTGCTACATCATAGAAACGTATGGATACCGGACGCCAAATGCCGCTTGTCACCATTCGAATGCCCCAATCCCAGCCATAACTGTAGGGAGCTTTCCGCGTAAAAACACTCAGATGCTTTTCGTGGTGATCGTTATCGGCCGGATAGTCGAATCCGTTAGAAGCTTGTTGTGGCAAAGTCTGTTTAATCGGTGAATGAAAATAAACATGTAGCCTGTTTTCGCCTTTACGCAAAACCGATTTGATCGGAATCGAATAGCCTACAAACATATTGTCTGCCTTTAACAGCAAAGTGCCATTCAAGTAAACATCGGCATAGGTGTCTAATCCATCAAAAGTCAACAAAGCGCCTTCTCGATTCAGCTGCTCTTCGTTCAGCGTGAAACTCGTTTTATATTCCCAATCTTCATTTTCCACCCACTGAATTTTCGCCTCATTGAGGCCGTAGAATGGATCGGGCAATAACTGATGGCGAATTAAATCTTGATGTACAGTGCCCGGAACCGTAGCCGGTAACCATTTTTCGGTACCTACCTGTGCGAACGACCAACCATCATTCAATCTTATTGTTGTCGGCTCTTGTGCCTTTTGCCCATAAGCAACACTACAACAACAAAGCAATCCTCCAATTATTTTTTTTATCATAAACTATTGTTCTATCTATTTATCACTATCCCGTTTATCGCTATTCCGCACGAAACGTAGAAGCCGGCAAGCCGGATGCATTCACCAGATTAGCACGTGTAAACGGTTGCCAAGCATAACGTACATAGCGCGGATATTTCACCTTTTGATTATATATTTTGACTTGATTTCCAACCACTTCGGCTGTTGCCGGATAGTAAACTCCCTCGACGGCTGCTATTTCAAAAGTCAGTAAGGGCTGTCCGTCCGAACTGCGCATCCCTTCGCCGTAATCAAAGGAGACATACGCAGCACCTTCATTAAAGACTACGCTGCGAAATAGCGGTCCGGAAGGAACCACCTCTTTTTTCCCATAAGTCCGATTCAATGCCCAGCGCGCCAGACGCTCCCCTACCGGTTCTTTATGGGTTGGGTGCACATCCAGCGAATCGCCGCAGTCACTTGACACAACCATTGCCGTATGAGGAATTTCGTTCATCATCTTGCGCTGACTGTCGCGAAACCAAGTCCACGAGGGACGATCCAGGCTTGAGAGCTGAACATAATAAAACGGTAACTCCGCTGCTTCCCAATTCGTACGCCAACTCTGTACCAAGAGCTTAAATAACTTTTCGTGTGTTTCCCTGTTCTGAGCGTTGGACTCTCCCTGATACCAAATCACCCCTCTGATGGGAAACTGTTTCAAAGGACGAATGCCGGCTTCATATAAATAACACGGCTCGTAAGGATGGCGTTGTTGTTTATTTAATGATTTCTTTACATTCAAGGCTGCACGTGAGCGCACCCAATCTTGTATGAAATCATTCTGCGTCCAATTGCGTAAAATGCCCGGAAACTGATACTCCAACGTGCTACGGTCTATCCAAGCTTCCGTAGGAGAACCTCCGACAGCATTACAGATCAACCCCACGGGAACACGCAGGCTATCTTGCAACATCTTTCCGAAGTAGTAAGCCACTGCAGAGAAAGAACCAACACTACTCGAAGAGGCAGTCGCCCACTTTGTGGCGTCATAATAGTGCAGTTGGTTCAGCGAGTCAAGTACCGAAGCATCCCACTCTATCGCATTTGTTCGCCAACGGGCTTTCATATCAAACAAACGAATTTGGTCATTATCTGCCTGCGCCATCGTCTTTTTTGCCGTAGCGGCCTGTTTCACCATGAACTCCATGTTCGACTGTCCCGAACAGAGCCACACCTCACCGATCAACACATTCGTATAATGCAGTTTCTGTTTTCGGGTCGAGACGGTGAGGGTGTAAGGTCCACCCGCTTTCAATGGCTGAAATGTCACAGCCCAACAGCCATTTTCAGCAGTTTTAGCTGTCCTCTTTTTCCCGGCAAGCACTACTGTGACCTGTTCGCCGGCATTTGCTTTTCCACGAATAGCAAGCGGACGGTCTCGCTGCAACACCATATTATTAGTATAAAGCTCAGGTAATTGCAAACCGCCAAAATCACCGGTAATTGCAGCATATGCCGTTTGGGCCAATTTGCCGGCTCCTTCTTTGGACGGATGTATAGCATCGGGCAACAAGAACGGATAAGGGTAAAGGGGGGCATGAAAGTCGATCAGTTGCACACCCGCATAAGCAGCTACTGTCTCAATCGCTTGCTGTATCTCTCCATGCCAATCGCGTGTGCCCGATTCGAAACGGGGATGACGATCGGCAATTGGGGTTAACCTCGAAATAATAATTCTACACTTCGGCTTCACGGTTCGAAACGAATCAATCAGTGCCAAATAATCTTTTACGAAGAAGTCACGATAGTGGGGCCAGTTACGTGGATCGGTATCATTGATGCCCAGATGAATCAGCACCACATCTCCTGCAAAAGCAAGCGCTTGCCGGAATTCAGTCTGTTTCATATAAGGGCGGTGTCCTTTATTCAAAAGCGTTGCTCCCGATTTCCCAAAATTGCCTACTTCATACGCAGAACCTAACAGCTGCTGAAGTTGCGAAGGGTATGACTCAGTTGCAGGGTTGCTCAATGCGTATCCATACGTAATGCTGTTACCAATGCAGGCTACCTTGATCCGCTCTTGGGCAGACAAAGCCATTCCGGCAATTAGAAATAAAGAGATGAATAGTCGTTTTATCATTTCTTGGTAACATAAGGTTTAACTATTTCCACCCATTTAAGATACCCTTTCCCCACTAAATGCAAACCGTCATTGCTATAGACTGTATTCATTTTACCGGTTTGACTATCTACAAAAGAAGAATAAAGATCAATGTATGTGATTTTCTCTATATCAGATAACTCACGCAACCTCTCATTGATTGACTGTATAGTGCGCCAATGCGAGGTATGCCCTCCAAACATTTTATAAAAATCTGTAACTGGAAGTATGCTTTGCAAATATAGTTTTGTTTTTGAAGAATCTCGTTTGATTTTCTGAATAATTAAGCTAATTTGTTGAACAATGGTGTCGGCAGATCTACCTCCACTAAGATCGTTTATTCCGATCAAAAGAAATATTTTAGCAGGCTTCCCTTTCAGAATCACATCCAACCGGTCATAAACTCCCATGCAAACATCACCACTAATGCCTCGGTTCTTGACATGTTTATTGTTGAACAGTTCGGCCCATTCTCCTCCGTTGGTAATGCTGTTTCCCAAGAAAATAATATCTTTAGAACCGACGGGCAACTCTTCAAAGAGAGTAGCCCGCTGTTCGTAAAACGTTGAGTATTTGCGTTCTTGTGCATGGCAAGCCATTGCATACCACAGCATCATAACCATAAATAGTACATTCTTCATATCAATCGTTTATTTTGTTTTATCAGGCGAGTAAATCAATCCCTCTACAGCTCTTTCTCCATCGGGCGTAACAAAGACCGTTGTGAACATCCACTTCACCAACCGCACTTCGGGTATCGAGAACTTACCAACCGGCAACTTCAACAAGACTTTATTCCATCCCTTGTTCAAATGTACAGATATAGGCGGACGAGCCACACAATTCTCGTTACCCAAAGCAATTTCATTACTTCTCTGCCGATGAGTTGCTGTCCATACCGGAGGTAATAGCTCCTTGTCATTTATCCAGATGCGACTTCCCTTATAATCCCACTTACCGGGTAGCGGAGCTAAGTCCATCTCCGAGCGACCATAATTCTGAAACTCAACCCACGCGCCTACCTCCTGATTTTTGGGAGAGTAAACCCAGGTATAAGCATAGGCTGTGTGATTCTCTTTGGGATCTTTATAAAAAGAAGGTACCATCTTACCCCATACATGGCGCAAGTAAACTCCGGCACCTGTGGCCGAACGAGTAGCATACTCCTTACCTTCATACACATAAGTCTGCTTGAGCTCCGATTCCGGCGGAAAAGCTTTACCTAAGTCACCTCCATTCGGAAATGCATCCGTGATGTTCCATTTTACATTCGTTTGTTTCACATACGCAAAAGGATAACCCTTGAAGTAGTGCTTTTTGTACCAGAGCATGCGCTTCTCAAAGTCGGCAAATGCGTTGAATTCTTCCGAATCTTCAGATGGAAGTATGGTTCCGTTCCTATCAAAGTATTCTGTTCCTCCGCCTCTCCAAGCTCTTTCGGCAAGGGCCAGCATATTGGGATAGAAGTTGTTTTCAAGAACCATATTCCACTCGCTATCTACCAGCCGATCGTGCCAAAGGGCTGCAATCGTTCCGGCTATGTCATCGCTTCCTTGCTCTACGTTGTATATACGACTATTGTACAAAGCAACAATATCGCCAAACGTATCGAAGTGATTCAAGTAATGAAATTTAGAATCAATGGCAGGAATACCCGGCTGAGCCTTGCCGCGGTAGCTCCATAGGTGTGTCATATCAATTTCGCCGGGCTTATAGTGCCAACCGGGATTCCAAGAGATCACCTTTTTGCCTTTAGCACGTACGTAAGTAACCATTTCCGGAACAAACGTCGGATTCGTAAATTGAACCTCATCCGTACCGATGTGAAGATAAGGCACATCAAACGTATCGCATACTTCTTCCAACAGCAGCTTCAATATCTTCATTCCTTCTGGACTTTGCATATCGTGTCGAAAGGTGCGTACAAAAGCTTCGCTGTGTCCGGGCATATCAAATTCGGGAATCAGCATCATGTTATGCGCTTTGCAAAAAGCAACCAATTCTTTTGCCTCCTGCAAGGTATAGTATTTGCCCGGCATACGAGTTGTATTTATGCTATCGTTCAACATCGGGAAAACCTTGCTCTCTAATCGCCATGACTGATTCTCAGTAAGGTGCCAATGAAACACATTGATTTTAAAGCGCGACAACATCGCAATCTCTCGCTTCAGTTCATCCATGGAGATGTAGCTACGCCCTACGTCTTGCATGAATCCGCGTACACGGAATGCCGGCCAATCGACTATATCACATCCTTGAAAGATCACTTTCTTAGAACAAACATCCTGCAATTGAGCAAGTGTTTGCATAGCCCAATACACCCCTCGTTCGCTCACTGCCTCAATCTTAATTTTCTTGCTTTCTACTGTCAAAAGATAAGCTTCATCGGCATTGAGCGATACCCCCGGCAAAGAGGATACCAGCTTCACTTCGATACCGGCACGAGCTTTCGCATCTATTACACCTCCTCTTTCAGAAACAAAAGCCTCCCACTCTGACCGAAGTACAGGAGTAGAAAGCTTTACTCTATCCAGCACAAAGTTGGATATTGAAGGAGTAAACTGTTGCGGCTTCGGTAGCAGGTGATATTCACCTGCCCTAACCGCAACGCTTATGCATAAATAAATAAAAAGACTGATTAAGAAAATTTGTTTATTCTTCGTCATAGCACAATTATTGGTATACTTTTAGTAATGTCAATTCTTTACTTTACAATGTCTTTAAGTTTGACTGCCTGAAAAGTCATGTGTGCAACACTGCTTTCGTATAAGATACCTATGGTTTCTTTGTCAATCATGGTTAGGCAGGAGTATCCCCAGTTTTCACCTTCATCAAGCAGGAGTTGATGATCGGCCAACCAAGTTACCCCTCCATCCAAACTGATTTTTATTGTTATATCATGGCGTCCTTTGGTTGTATTGGGATTTGAAAAAATCAAGAGGTCTTTATTCAAAACATTGTCTTTCGCTTTTACGCTTATCAAGCTGGCCATGCAAACAGACTCTTGCAACGCTTTGCGCGAAGACTCATGATCCACCCACGTTTTTCCTAAATCTTTCGTAATAGCTACCGCACGACTACCACCACGGTTATCGCGCATATTGAGCATCAACACGCCCGGTTCTACCTCTGCCACTTGCGCTTCAGTAGTGTTTGTGCGCGCATAGTTGTGTATGTGCCAGGTCTTACCCCTATCTTTGCTATACATTATGCCCGCATTGGGTACACGAGTAGCGTCAATAAACTGGATAGGAAACACCAACGTGCCATCGCTCATGGTGATACCGCGACCGGGTCCTTGCAACAAGAAATACCAAGAAGGGTCTTTTACCTGCTCGGTTATATTGATAGGTTCAGACCATGTTTTTCCATCATCTGTACTCTTCGCCAACACCAACTGTGCCGTATTGTTTATATCCATACCCGGATGAGAGCTCCACCAAGCACGCTGATTACCCATGCCATGAGTCCACGCAGCCACAATCCACACGGTGTTTGTTTTGGTATCTACCAAGATGGCAGGGTCACCCACTCCATTTTGAGCGGAAGGAAGTCCGTCGTACTCTCCAAAAGCCAGTGGCAAACGCATCTTCTCCCAAGTTTTTCCACCATCTGTGCTACGGCTCAACCCTACATCGACGTGCTCTTGCAAATCGACACTGCTATTGTAGCGCACATCGTAAACCCCCAGTAAAGTTCCTTTGTTGGTGGTAACCAAGCCCGGTATACGGAATGCAGCCGACTTATCATCTCCGGCATGACGCACGCCCACTCCCATGCGGTGTGCAATATTCGTTTCAGAGACAACTGTTAAAGGAGCCTTCTTATTGTCTACCGTTATTGAAACGATATCTGCCGATACAACATTGGTTAATTTCGTACCCGGCTTCATTTGTAAACTCACCCAAAAGAAGTTGAATCCCGGGAATAGCTTTTGATTTCCCTTCAATACAATTTCTCGTTTAGGAGTATTTACTTCAGCCTTCATGACCGAATAAGAAGGATTTGCAGCAAGGGTGTTTCCCGGTTTATGGCTAGAGATATACTCAACGGGAGCAAATCGTTTCTTTCCTCTATCTTGCAATGCCTCGGTTCCACTATAATACAACTTGACAGACTGTATATCAGCAAGATTCACCTCTTGGTCAAATTTCAAAACGACGTCATTCAAGCGCTGACTCTCTTTGGCATCCAAGCGAATATTAAACAGTACATTGTCTTTTCTCTCTATTAAAATAGGAATACGTGTTTCCTTAACAAAAATCGTATCTGCTGCCTGAGCTACCGGAATAGCACACAGAAAACAGAAAAGCGAAAATAGAATTACGGATTTCTTCATGGCGTAAATGGGATTAATATTTATGTTA
>JAGOOC010000008.1 GCA_017992695.1 Bacteroides sp.
ATTATAAAAATTAAGTGCAAAGATAGCAAAAAAAGAGAAGAGTCTATTGCTTTTATCGTTTTTTAGTACATCAACGAGCGAATTCGATGCAGATTAATAAGCGATTTAGCAAAAGATAGAAAAGTAGTCTATACTATACTTAACTTAAATCATATTCTTCATTATCTTGTTTTTCAATGCGTATCGTTCGTCAACAACACTATTAGTAGGGAAAAATGTGAGAATAATTCTCCACGTTTCTTCTTGAAAAACGAACTTACGCGCATGAACTCCTTCAGCGATAATGCTTAATTTGGATTTTATAAAAGAATCAATACCGACAGGCATTCTTTCACCTATTTGTGAGAATTCGGCCGTAATAAAAAAACCAGGGGTTGAAATCTCGCTTATCTCTTTCAGTATCTTCGCGGTCATTTTTTCTCCCTCTTTTCTACTGTTACTTGCAATAATCTTCCATACGCATCGAATGATTTCCGAGAGGCCAATGAAATGGTAATCATCAACGACAGCATGGATGCTGTAAATGTGATCACAATAATCATCATCTGATACTTGATGGCAACGTTCGGACTACTACCTCCCAGTATCTGGCCAATCATAGTACCCGGCAGTGCTACCAATCCCATCACAGCAATGTTGGCAATCAGCGGACTAAAGGCTTTGATAATGGCTTCACGTATAAAAGGGGCTTGTGCTTCTTGTCTTGTTGCCCCGTTGCCCAGCAGGTAACAATAAAGCTGTTGTTCTCGTTTCAATCCGCTGTAATAAGTATTTAAAGCGATCACGTTGCTCGAAAGCATGTTGCCCATCAGAATTCCAAAAACAGGAATAAAGTATTGCGCGCTAAATACATTGTCAAGCTGCAACACGATACCCATGAAATACATTCCTACCAGCACCACGCTGCATAGAAATCCTACCGAAATAGGTATCAATAGTATCTTTTGTTTTAGTTCTGTGCGCCCCAACGCCGTTTGTCCCGCCACGAACACCATAATAATTACCCAAAGAAAATTAATCCACGGGTTGTCCCATTGAAATAAAAACTTCAGGTATGCACCAATAAGGAAAAGTTGGAGCACCATACGTGCAGTGCCAATGAGGGTGGCCTGCACCAATCCGGTTTTAAATTTCCATAGATAGAATAGCGGAACTGCCAGCAGTAGTAGTCCGATCAGTAAGCTGAAATAAGAGATATCAATCGTTCCCATGTTTTTTGTTTGTAATTAGACAATGACTGCTACAATTCAATAAGATGATGACACCCGGCTGCAAATCTTTTATCATGCGATACGGCCAATACAGTCGTACCTTTGACGGTTTGTCTATTTAAAAATTCCAACACCTTGTCTGTCGACTCGGCATCGAGTGCCGAGGTAGGTTCATCAACAATAATTAGTGGTTTATGAAGCATAACCGCTACGGCTATCATGATGCGTTGTCGTTGTCCGCCCGATATTTCTCCTACACGTTTTCGATATAATTCCTCCTCCAATCCCAATGCCTCGAAACAAGCAAAGAGTTGCTCCTCCGCAAACGGAGTGCTTCGGTTTGCTTTAAGCTCAAAGGGAAGCTTGATCATTTCCTTAACCCACTCTACCGGAAGTGCAAGTTCTTGTGGAATCCAAGCGATCTGCTTGCGAATGGCATCAATGGATGTTGGTCCCAGTTCAATATCGCCCACGCTAATCGTTCCTTTGTGTAATGGAACAAATCCCATAATCGCATTGAGTAGTGAAGTTTTTCCTCTTCCTGATTGCCCCGAGATGCAGGCTGTTTCTCCTTTTTTCAATTGCACATTTAACTCCGCGAATAGTATTTCGTCTCCGAAGACAATGCAAGCATTCTTTATTTGTAGCATTTTGTTTCTAAATCTTTCTTTTCGACAAAGGTACTCTTTTCTTTAAAAATGCTATCTTTGCCTGCAAAATTAATTGAAAAAGAAAATGATACTGAACGAACGAGAGGTACGCCACCAACAGGTTGTAAGCGTGGCCAAACAAATGATGACTGCTGCCCGTACTGCCCCTAAAGGGAAAGGTGTCGATATTATTGAGATAGCCATGGTCGAAGGCGAAGATATAAAAACGCTGTCGGATAAGATAATAGCGATGTCCGAAGAGAACGGGATGAAATTTTTCTTGCGCGATGCCGATAACATTCTCAGTGCCGAATGTGTTATATTAATAGGTACGCGCGAGCAAGCACAAGGACTAAATTGTGGTTATTGTGGCTTTCCTACTTGTGTAGAACGTGCTGAAGGCATTCCTTGTGCGCTCAATACAATTGATGTAGGCATTGCCATAGGGTCAGCTTGTGCTACCGCTGCCGACTGCAGAGTAGATAATCGTGTGATGTTTTCGGCCGGTATAGCTGCTCAGCAACTCGGTTGGTTGGGCGATTGCAAAACGGTATTTGCTATTCCGCTAAGTGGTTCGTCTAAAAACCCTTTTTTCGACCGAAAACCAAAGCAGGTATAAATGCATTATTTGACATAAAAATAAAATGTTGTACGTAAATCAGTATTAAACTTATGGGAATTATCGTTGGATTGCCTCTTAATGGTGGTTCGGAAAAAGATTTGCAGCTGAATTTTAGCTTAGTAGCGCACGAACAGGTAGAAATGCGAGCTCCTTTTTTGCCTGCCGAGTGGTTCCTGCAAAGTGGTGTTCAGCTCACTTGGCCGCACTCCGGAACCGATTGGGCGGATAAGTTGGCTGAAACAGAAGCCTGCTTCATTCAGATTGCCCGTGAAATAGCGAAACGCGAGTTGCTGTTGATTGTGACACCGCAGCCTGATGAAGTTAAAGAGCAATTGCTAGCCAACCAGGTCAATCTGTCGAATGTCCGTTTCTTGAATTGTGAAACGAATGACACTTGGGCACGTGACCATGGTGCTATCACCCTAATGGATGCAACCGGACCTTCATTAGTCGACTTTGCATTCAATGGTTGGGGAAATAAATTTGCTTCCGATCTCGACAATCGCATCACGCTCCATGCCGTACAAGCGGGATTGTTGAAGGGAACCTATATTGATCGTCTCGACTTTGTACTCGAAGGTGGATCCATCGAAAGCGATGGTATGGGAACACTGCTTACCACGTCCGAGTGTTTGCTGGCTCCTCATCGCAACCAGCCTATGAACCGGATAGATATTGAGGAGTATCTCCGGAGCGCTTTTCATATGCAAAGAGTGTTGTGGCTTGACCATGGCTACTTGGCAGGAGACGACACCGATAGCCATGTAGATACTCTGGCGCGTTTCTGTTCTCCCTCCGCCATTGCCTATGTGCAGTGTACCGACAAAAGCGATGAACACTATGAGGCCTTACTTGCGATGGAAGAGCAACTGAAAACATTCCGCACACTTGCCGGTGAACCCTATCGACTATTTCCCTTGCCTATGGTGGATAAAATAGAAGAAAAAGGTGAGCGTTTGCCAGCTACTTATGCCAATTTCTTGATACTGAACGATGCGGTACTCTACCCCACCTATCGCCAACCCGAAAACGATGCAAAGGCGAAAGAGATACTGCAACAAGCTTTTCCCACATACGATATTGTTGGCATTGATTGTTGTGTGCTGATTAAGCAACACGGATCACTGCATTGTGTAACCATGCAATACCCTGTAGGTGTGATTGTATAATTAAAAGAAGAAAAAGTAATGATGAGAAAGATACAAGTAGGAATTGTCCAGCAGTCCAATTCGGCAGACGCTCGGACCAACATGAACAATTTAGCCAAGAGCATTGTACATTGTGCCTCACAAGGTGCACAACTAATTGTGCTGCAAGAGTTACATAACTCCCTTTATTTTTGCCAAACAGAGAATACCGATTTGTTTGATCTTGCCGAACCTATCCCCGGCCCTTCTACCCAGTTTTATGCAGAATTAGCAGCTAACCACAAGGTGGTTTTGGTAACCTCTTTGTTTGAGAAACGTGCACCGGGGCTTTATCACAATACGTCCGTTGTTTTTGATACAGACGGAAGCATAGCCGGCAAATACCGTAAAATGCACATTCCAGATGACCCCGCTTATTATGAAAAGTTCTATTTTACGCCCGGCGATATTGGTTTTGAACCGATACAAACTTCGTTGGGTAAGCTTGGTGTACTTATCTGCTGGGATCAGTGGTACCCCGAAGCCGCACGCCTAATGACCTTGAAAGGTGCCGAACTGCTGATATATCCCACTGCCATTGGTTGGGAGAGCTCCGATACGGATGACGAGAAAGCTCGCCAGCTCAACGCTTGGATCATCTCACAACGTGCACACGCAGTGGCCAATGGGCTACCGGTTATCTCGGTCAACCGCGTAGGGCACGAACCCGATCCATCCGGACAGACCAACGGCATTCAGTTTTGGGGAAACAGCTTTGTTGCCGGACCGCAAGGTGAAATGCTGATGCAAGCCGGAAGCAGTGAGGCAGAAACTTCGATTGTAGAAGTAGATATGGAGCGTTCGGAGAATGTGCGTCGCTGGTGGCCATTCTTGCGCGATAGAAGGATTGATGCTTACGAAGGAGTGACCAAGCGTTACTTGGATTAGTGATTTATTATCTAAAGGTTACGTTCTTGTTGATGATGAAGTTCATTGCTCCATAAATGAATAGCCCCAAGAATTGAGCTAAATATTCGTTTATATCTCCAACTTCGACCAGTGTGATCAAGAATAAAAACTGAGCCCCATATGCTAAAGCAAAAGCAAGCCAAAAGAACAGTATCTGTTTCCAGATGTTGTTCTTTTGGCTTTTAGTTGGAAATATCCAATATTTACTCCAGACAAAGTTGTTCGATTGAGCGATAACGTATGCCGTTATGTTGGTAGGGATATAGTCGTATGAGAATACATCCATCATTAACCAGATAACAACCACTGTAATGAGCACATTCAGTGTACCTATAACAGTGAAACGAAAGATGCGTACCCTCTCCTTCACCTATTACTCTTTGATATCAATAATCAGATTCAACTCTTCCAGTTGTGACGGATCAAGTGCTGCAGGAGCATCACTCATCACATCTCTACCCGAATTGTTTTTAGGGAATGCGATGCAGTCGCGGATAGAATCTAATCCGGCAAAAAGCGATACCCAACGATCCAATCCATAAGCCAAACCACCGTGAGGAGGTGCGCCATGTTTGAATGCATCCATCAAGAAACCAAACTGCTCTTGTGCGCGTTCGGGGGTAAAGCCCAGTAGCTGGAACATCTTATTTTGTAACTGGCTGTCGTGTATACGGATTGAACCTCCGCCTACTTCAACACCATTAATAATCATATCGTAAGCATTGGCGCGTACAGCACCTGTATCGCTATCCAGCAAATGTATATCCTCGGGTTTGGGCGAGGTAAATGGGTGGTGCATGGCCATGAAGCGTTGCTTCTCTTCGTCCCACTCGAACAGCGGGAAGTCTACAACCCACAAGCAAGAGAATGTGTTTTTATCACGCAATCCCAGTTGAGAACCCATTTCTAAGCGAAGCTCGTTCAGCTGTTTACGGGTTTTCATCGCATCAGGACCCGATAGAATCAAGATCAAGTCGCCCGGTTTAGCTCCAAACGCCTCTTTCATCTGTTGCAACACCTCTTGTGTGTAGAACTTATCGACGCTTGATTTCACCGTTCCGTCTGCTTCGATGCGAGCATACACCATTCCTTTGGCACCAATCTGAGATTTTTTCACAAATTCAGTCAACGCATCCAGCTGTTTTCGGGTATAGCTTGCAGCACCTTCGGCACAGATACCACCAATGTATGCAGCATCATCAAACACAGGGAACCCATGTCCTTTGAGAATATCCATCAATTCGACAAACTGCATGCCAAAACGCGTATCGGGTTTGTCGCTACCGTAAAGTCTCATGGCCTCACTCCAAGGCATGCGCTGGAACGGCTCAGTTATTTCAATGCCGCGAATGCTCTTGAACAGGTGTTTGGCCATTCCTTCGAATGTGCTGATGACATCTTCCTGCTCAACGAAGCTCATTTCGCAGTCAATTTGTGTAAACTCGGGCTGACGGTCGGCACGCAAATCTTCATCACGGAAACATTTGGCAATTTGGAAATAACGATCAAAACCAGAAACCATCAACAACTGTTTGAAGAGCTGTGGCGATTGTGGCAATGCGTAGAACTGTCCTGGGTTCATGCGTGAAGGTACTACAAAGTCGCGTGCACCTTCGGGAGTAGAACCAACCAAGATGGGCGTTTCTATTTCCAGAAATCCCAGTTCATCTAAGTATTTACGTACTTCGATAGTCATCTTATGGCGCAACTCAAGATTGGAACGTACAGCATTGCGTCGCAAGTCCAAATAGCGGTATTTCATCCGGATATCATCTCCCCCATCAGTATTGTCTTCAATGGTAAAAGGAGGAGTGACAGCTGCATTCAGAATATTCAGCTCCGATACGATGATTTCAATATCGCCTGTAGAAATATGGGCATTTTTGCTGAAACGCTCGTTTACTTCTCCTGTTATTTGAATGACGAACTCTCGTCCCAACTTATTGGCACGTTCGCATAGCTCAATGTTTGCCTCTTCATTAAACACCAACTGAGTAATGCCATAGCGGTCGCGAAGGTCGATAAAGGTCATTCCACCCATTTTACGACTGCGTTGTACCCATCCCGTTAGCGTAACTTGCTTATTGACATCGGAGATTCTCAACTCTCCGCACGTGTGCGTTCTAAACATATGTTTTGTCTTTTTATGATATTCTTTTATTTTAGTAGCCTGCAAAAATACACAATATTTCGTAATTGGTAAATTAATTGCCTTTCTTTGTCAGTTTATCTAAGATCTTTTTGTTCTTGTAAGTAATGTCTTGTACGATGGCTTCGTTTATTAGTCGAATGCCGTTGACGTACTCTTGTGCTTTTTGTAATACGTTGCTATTATCTTTCACGGGTTCTTGCGGCACCACTACACGTAATCCTTTATTTACAATTTCAATATTAACGATCTTGCCCTCTTGCAAAGGATCACCATCAAAATGAACCACTCCGGGTTTGGTGCGGTGAATGGTCAATTTCTTACAGCGAAAGGTCTTGATTCGACTGTTTTGATCGATTGTTTTATTAAACAATTGATAAGCCAAAGAGGGCACGTCAAGTACAGTAAATGGTTCCAAAATGGTTACGTCTAGTAATCCGTCCGTGAGCGTGGCTTGAGGGGTAATGTAGGCATTGTTTCCATATTGAGAGGCGTTACCGCAAGCAATAAGAAAAGCTTTGTATTTTGATGTTCCATCTTCCGTTTCCAATTCATAGGTTTCGGGTTCATAGTTCAAACTCTCAAGCAGTGTTTTTTCTAAATAGGTAAGCAAGCCTCGCTTACCGGCGTTAGCAAATTTTAAACTCACAAAAGCATCGAAGCCTACCCCACACGTACAGAAGAAGGTGGTGCCATTAATTTTTCCGTAATCAATGACATCAATAACACCTCTATTTAAAATATCAAGTGCTCTTTTGGGATCTAAGGGGATGTGAAGATGACGTGCTAGTCCATTACCTGAGCCGTAGGGAATGATGCCCAATGCAGTATTGGTATGTACAAGAGAACGAGCTATTTCGTTAATGGTACCGTCTCCACCAACGGCTACTACGATATCTATTTTATCTAATGCCGCTTGTTCAGCTATTTCTATGGCATGACCGGCTCTTTCTGTATACACTACGCTCCAGGAATATTTTTCTTTGTCCATTCTCTCATCTAACAACTTTATGACCAGAGATTTGTTTTGCGTTCCTGAAATTGGATTGATAATGAATATTATTTTTTTCTTGTATTCGTTCATGCTCTTTTTTACAATAATTTGTAGATTACAAATGTACTACAAATATCTATATTTTCTTTCTTTTTAATGGCTCTAATAGTTCTAAAAGTAAGATGAATATAATTTTTCATTTAAAAAGAACAGTGAAACACATATTTTGTTATCTTTGCCCCCTGTTTTAAACACTTGTTAAGGATTAGTAGGATAATGGTTATTAAAATTTGAAAACCATACTCAAACGATAGAGATTATATTAAAGAACAATCATGGGATTATTACAAGAGAAGTTAGCTAAATACGACCTTCCACAGCAGATTAAGGCGCAAGGCGTATATCCGTATTTTCGTTGCATCGAAAGCGAGCAAGACACAGAAGTGATTATGAGTGGGAAAAAGGTATTGATGTTCGGTTCGAACTCCTATCTGGGTCTCACAAACCATCCTAAGGTGATTGAAGCAGCTGTCGAGGCTACTCGAAAATATGGTACAGGATGTGCCGGTTCACGGTTTCTGAACGGCACACTAGATCTTCACCTCGCATTAGAGAAGGAGTTGGCCGAGTTTGTCGGCAAAGAAGATGCTATCATTTATTCTACCGGATTTCAGGTAAATTTGGGTGTTGTTTCGTGCGTTACTGGTCGTGAAGATTACATTATTTGTGATGAACTGGATCATGCCTCAATTGTTGAAGGCCGTCGTTTGTCCTTTTCTACGGTGATGAAATTCAAACACAACGACATGGAGTCTTTGGAGAAAGAGTTGCAAAAATGTCGTCCAGAAGCCGTGAAGCTAATTATAGTAGATGGTGTCTTTAGTATGGAAGGCGATATAGCCAACCTACCCGATATTGTTCGTCTATCTAAGGAATACAACGCCAACATCATGGTCGATGAAGCGCACGGATTGGGTGTACTTGGAAGACAAGGTCGTGGTACTTGCGATCATTTTGGATTAACTAAAGATGTAGACTTGATTATGGGTACATTTAGTAAATCGCTCGCTTCGATTGGCGGATTTATTGCTGCCGACGAATCGGTGACTAATTACCTGCGTCACAACTCTCGCGCTTATATGTTCAGTGCAAGCAACACGCCAGGTGCGACAGCTGCTGCACGCGCTGCACTCGAAATCATGAAGAGTGAACCCGAGCGTATCGATCAGTTGTGGAGCATCACGAACTACGCTTTGAAACGCTTCCGCGAATTAGGCTTCGAGATTGGTCACACCTCTACTCCCATCATTCCGCTTTATGTGCGCGATATGGATAAAACGTTTATTGTAACCAAAATGCTTTTCGACGAGGGTGTGTTTATTAACCCTGTGGTTCCGCCTGCATGCTCGCCCAACGACACATTGATTCGTTTTTCGCTGATGGCAACTCATACCATTGAACAAGTTGATATTGCTATCGACAAATTGGTGAAATGCTTCAAAGCATTGGATTTATTGAACTAAATTTAAGTTCATTTTAGTTCAAACACAATTCTGGTTGTTGCTAAAAGCGCAACAAACTTAAAAATAGATAGGGGGAAAACAGAATGAGTTTTCCCCCTATCTATTTTCCCCCTATTTTATAATTGTAGATAACTGTCTGATAGACAAACGGTTTGAGCGTTACTCCTGATTAGAATCCCACCACACGTTAACTGACCAAACAGCATCATCCAGGTTCCAAAATGTTCCGTCTTTCATATTAGCACCGGGTACCTGACTGCCAATAAGCTGCAGGTTGTCTTTATTGTAATTGGTCTCATGAGAGCTTTGACGCCAACGGCGGAAGTGCTTGCCAAGCGGAATTGCCTTCTGAGCCTCAGTGTTTACGTAGTACTCGGCAGGTATATGCCAATTGAGAAATATCTCCTCGCTATAGTCATAGCGACGCATATCATTAAATATTTCGACAGAGAACAACATGGCCATTCTTTTTTGAGTCATAATCTTACCCAAAGTCAAATTTCCAGCTGTACCGATACCGTTAGCGATGTAGTTGTCTATATCAACCTGTTCTATCGGAGTGAACGAAGGACACTTTCTTAAACCATCATCTTCAGAACACCATGCTTTAAGTTTTTGATTCATCGCATCGATGCTTGCTTTGATGCCCTCTTTGTAAGCTTCGAAAGCACCCGAGGCGTTATTCTGTTTAAACAGCACTTCTGCTTTGATGAAACAGGCCTCATGGTAAGCCGCAATATAGGTTGGCGACGAAGGGCGAACATAGAAACCGCCAGAAGTAGCCGAACGATCGTCTGAAGCGAGTTTGCGGTTGAGTAAGTCTTTGTTGCTCAAATAGCCTTTGGAGCCACTTATCATATTCACATAAATCGTATCACCTTGGCGTCCGGGGTCCTTCGAATCACAGTACCAAGCCTTGCTTGACGAAAATGAAGATGCATAAGGCGCACCTTGTGTGCGAATCAATGTGTTCATATCAATGCCTGCAGAACGGCGCCAATTTCCACTCCATTTCAAACCCATAGGAGAATTCGGTCCTTTCTGAGAATAAGCCCAAGGAATCACCTTGTCGGCACGAGGGTCTTCGACATTATTTCCGGCAAAGTTAGTGAAGTTGTTTATCAGCATTTGGGTGGTAAAATAGTTGGCATTCATACCCAGCACAGAGAACAAAGGACAGTAGTCAACCGGTTCGTCCCAGCCTAGAACATCGTGTGTAGGACCATTGGCGTCGGTGTGTTGATATATGGTATTATCACTATTGCTTGCATGAGCTTTAGATAAACAAGCTAAGATTTCGTTGGCATCCCACTTGCCATCTTTGTAACTACCTGCTCCTTTCTTGCTCAGGTGGTTTATCCAACGAGCCTTCAGGAGATAGGCCATTTTCAGCCATTTACTGACATCACCGTTATTCCAAGAATCACCCACCGCAAGGGATGGAGTAGACGGCTCTTGTGTCTTCTGAAAAAGCGCAATTGCTTCATCTATTTCGGTCAGACAACCCAAAAAGATGGTTTTACCTGTATCATATTTAGGAAGTGCATTCTGACCTAAACCATCAGTGTAAGGCATTTCACCATACAGATCGGTCATTAACATATAGCCATAGGCATGAATCAGTCGAGAAGCACCGGCATAGTGATAGGCACCCTGCATCATAGCCTTGTCATATAAATCTTGAAGATTAGGGCCAACACCTACTAAAAACCATTGATATGGGGTCGTATTGATACCATTTACCGGAAGCCATTGCGACATGCCGCCATAAGTGGATGTACGGCTATTCATGGTCATGTCTCCCATCGCCATATAGCTGCGCATGCCGGCAAACTGATACGCACTATTCATATAAAACTCACAATGCGCCAAGCGAGTCTCTATTGTGGCACTTTCTGCTGTCGGAATATTGGGATCGACGTTAACGTCAAGCCAATCGGTACAAGAGGTGAAAGAGAGCAAACCTGCAAAACTCAATAGAATTGATTTAACTATTTTCATAAATTAGAATTTTTGTTGTTCTACAATAAAGTTAGAATGTTAAATTAACACCGAATGCCATGCTTGTAGTAGCGGGAACGCCACAGTAGTCGAAACCTACTGAAGAAGAACCTCCACGACCCGAGCCGGCTGCGGCTACCTCAGGATCACCGTCGTAATTAGTGAAGAGTAATAAGTTGTTGGCGGAAACTGAAAAGAGCGCACGTTTAATGAAATTGGACTTATTCAAAAGCACTCTTGGCAGATCATACGACAATGAGATGGAGCGCAAACGAAGAGCGTTGACGGTAGTCATATAATTCGCGCTCTCCAGATTGTTGTAATTGGTATAGTACTTCTTGATAATATTGGCACCACTCATCGTTACACCGCTAAAGTTGTAGGTCTTATCGGCAGACCATTCATAAGTCCGATTCTCGTATACCGGCTCTTTGGCAGTACCTACGTTTTCAACACCATTTACAATAAGGTGTTTGCGTATCTCGCCCGAATATTTGCTTACACCTGTTTGTGTCATTTCATACATCGTACCGTTGTATACATCACCACCTACACGAAACTCCCACAACATATTAAATGTCCAATTCTTGTAGGACAGTGTATTGTTCCACCCTCCTGTGAACTTAGATTCGCGGTTACCAATCTGATAGGTATTCTTGTCTGACGTAGGCATACCGCTTTTATCAAGAATAAGTTTTCCGTCCTCCGTGCGAGCCCATTTTGTTCCGGCAATTGCCATGAAGTCACCGCCCGAGAAGGAGGCTGCTTTTGCGTTACCAAACTGAACATCGGTCACGTACATAACGTCCATGCCTTTGGGCAGTCCATCCATCGTACCGCGGTTACCGGCAATATTTACACCGGTTTCCCATTTCCAATCGTTGTTTTCAATAGGCGTGCCACTAACAGAAAGCTCCATGCCTTTGTTGTAAACATTACCTGCATTGATGGAGCAGAAGATGTATCCTGTAGATTGCGGTCCGCGCGGAGAGAGAATCTGATTATATGAATCGTTGGTGTAGTAAGCGTAATCAAATCTCAGGCGATTATTAAAGAAACGCATTTCCAAACCAAACTCTGTCGATTTGGTCATTTCCGGTTTTAAATAAGGATTACCACGTGTCCAAGTATTACCTACACCTACTTTATCGCCGATAAAAGTTCCAACCGGCCATAAGCTGGTGTTTGTTTCATAAGCACCGGTGTCCTTTCCTACTTTTGCCCACGATGCACGTATTTTACCAAAGCTTAGCCAGTTCATTTTAGGCAAAAACTCAGTAAAGACAACGCTGCCGCTGAAAGAGGGATAGAAATAAGAACGGTCGGCCAATGGAAGCGTCGAAGTCCAGTCGTTGCGCCCGGTCATAGTGAAGAATATGGTGTTTCTCCAGTCGGCTCTAAACTCGCCAAATGCACCCACTAAACGTCTTTTTGATACGATCGATTTGAAGTTACGATCGGTACTCTTTACGTTGTTGGTTGAATAGAAATCAGGCATTTGAAAATTCCATGCCATTTCGTAATGAGTCCTCGTGTCGGTGTTATCAGTAGATGTACCCAACATCAGGTTCAGGTCAAAATCACCGAATTTATGATTGAAATTCGTCAGTAAGTTGGTCGACAGGTATTGAAAGCGCAAGGTGTTGTCACTCATCATACCATTTTTCCACACAGGCTTTATTGCGCCATTAGCAGCAATGCGGGTAGCGTTGTCTGTTGTATAAGAGTCGATACCCATGCGATAAGCTACCCACCACCATTTTGTGATGTCAGCTTTCACATTGAAACTACCGGTAAAACGCTCTGTATTATCACCGAGTTTATTCCTATTTAACAACCAATAGGGATTGTCGCGTTCGCTTTGAGGTTCGAGTCGATCGCCAAACATGCGGTAGCGAGAACCATCTTCATTCAAATAGTGAGTCATGTCATCACTTGGCGACCAGTTGTTCACGGCATAAAGAGCTCCCGTGCCAGCTGATCCATAAAGCGCAGCCGAAGTTAATGTTTTTTGTGTACGAGCCTGCGAGTAAGCCACATTGGCACCAAAGGTGAATATTTTAAACTTTTGCTCTCCATTGAAGCGGAAAGTTGTTTTGGTATAGCCTGTAGTTGGTATGATACCATCTTGATCATAGAAAGAGCCCGACAGGTAGAAGCTGCTGTTCTTCGTACCACCAGATACGCTTAGGTTGGTATCCCAAGTACCCCCATTTTGATAGAAGTCACCGATGTTATCATAAACCGGGTCGCTAGCAGTCATCTCTGTGCCCCATGAGTTATAGGAAAAATCATTATAGGATGTGCCTTTATATGTTCCATCCGCATTGTATTGATCTTCGAGGAAGCCTCTTTTGTATTTCGTCTGCACCTCGGGTAGTGATTTTGCCCAAGAAGAGATGAATTTAGTGGATAAATTAACCTCTACAGAACCCTCTTTGCCTTTCTTCGTTGTAATAAGAATAACACCGGCAGAAGCACGTGACCCATAAAGTGCAGCGGCAGCAGGTCCTTTTAGTACGGACATATTCTCTACATCTTCCGGGTTAATATCCATTACCCGGTTGGAGGTCGTTGTGGTAGATGCCATGGCACCATCAAAAGCGGAGTTTCCGACAACGGATGAAGAGTTATCATAGATCACACCATCGACAACAAATAAAGGTTGATTGTCGCGAGTTTCACTGGCAGAAGTGCCACCTCGAAGAATGATTTGAGACCCCCCACCTGCAGCGCCAGATGCTTGTGTAACATTTACACCGGCAATTTTACCCGAAAGAGAATTGATAACGTTGGTTTGTTTGTTTTTCATCAACTCCTCAGCTTTCACATCTTCCACAGCATATCCCAAAGCTTTTCTATCTTTCTTAATACCCATAGCAGTTACTACGACTTCACTCAATGCCTGAGTATCTTCTGTTAATACCACGGTATAGCTCGTGGATGCGCCAACGAGAATTTCTTTCTTGGTATAGCCAACATAAGACGCTACCAAAGTACTGCCTTGTGGAGCATTTAAAGAGAAGTTTCCATCTAGATCTGTAATAACTCCATTACTTGTTCCCTTTACCAATATGCTGGCACCGATAATCGGTTCGCCTTTAGAGTCGAGTGCCTTTCCTGTGATTTTTTTGGCTTGTTGCGTACTTTGAGAACTTAATACGCTCAAATTATCAGCTGCGTTTGATGAAAATGGCGTAGAAAGCCCAAAGGTTGTAAACAAGACTAATGATAAGTAATAATTTCTTTTCATAAGCATTAAATTTTTCGGTTTGTTTGCAAATATATAATATATTTTAGAACCTGATTCAGAATTCTGACTAAAAATATGATAATAAATCACAATTTAACCCATTGAACTTAAGCGAGATATTGTTGGATGGTATTGATGAGCAAAAAGAATGGAATAATAGTATATCTATCTCATATTTTGGAAGTTATAAGATAACGAAATTATTGTTGATGAGGAGTTGTACATTTAAACATAATGTATTCATACATAAAACTTCAATATTGTGTTCGAAAAGAAGGAGATTCAAGTTATGAAATCAATGAATATGGCAGATATTATGCGTTAAGTAAGGTATTGGGTAATATCATAAATTATTATAAAATAATCTTTACTGCATGCCTTATATATAAAATCGGGATATAGTCTGAATAGACTATATCCCGATTTTATATATAAGAAATACGAAGCGTATGAAATCAAGTTCGATTATTTATACGAGTCTTTATAAATTTTCAAGAATGTGTCATCGCTCAATACCGCAGGATCGACACTAAAGAGTCCGCCCATGTTCTCGCGTGCGTTCTGTAAGAAACGTGGCAGGTCAGCTTCTGTTATCCCCCACTTGCTCATCTTTAGCTCATCAACTCCACAGGCTTTTTGCATGATAGCCAGTATACGAATAAAATCCATAGGATCATTGGATTTCTCATTCGTAATGGCTTCGGTCATTTGTATAAATCGTTCGGGAACAGCTGATGCAAAAGCCGTGAAATAGGCCAGAGACAGCATAATTAATCCCGCACCATGAGGCAAAGCAGGGTAATAAGCACTCATGGCGTGTTCGAGCGAATGCTCGGATGTGCAGCTTGAGGTAGACTCTACCATCCCCGACAATGTACTGGCTAGTGCCACATTACTGCGAGCCTCTATGTTCGTACCATCGGTAATGGCCAAAGGCAGATTGTGATAGAGTAGATTGAGGCTTTTTAGTGCATAAAGATCGCTAATGGGAGAAGCGATATTGGCTATGTACCCTTCGGCTGCATGAAAGAAAGCATCGAAGCCTTGGTAAGCGGTAAGATGTGGCGGTACTGAAAGCATCAGCTCGGGGTCAATGATTGAGAGAACGGGAAAAGTGCTTGCGTTGCCAAATCCTATTTTCTCGTTGCGCTCTTCATGTGTAATTACTGTCCAAGGATCGGCCTCAGTGCCTGTTCCTGCGGTGGTGGGAATGGCAATTACAGGCAATGCGCCACCTGTTGTGGGTTTTCCTTTGCCCGTTCCTCCATGAATATAATCCCAGTAGTCGCCCGGATTACAGGCCATCAAAGCAATAGCTTTAGCCGAGTCGATGGAGCTACCGCCACCTAATCCAACGATAAAATCGCATTGTTCTTGTTTGCAAAGCGCTGCTGCCTCCATCACATGAGTGCGAATCGGGTTCGGGAGTATTTTATCGTATACCACTGTGGTGACTCCATTCTGGGTAAGCAATTCGATAATTGTATCTAAATAACCGTACTTGCGCATTGATGTTCCTGAAGAGATGACAATGAGTGCTTTCTTACCTGGCAACCGACTAGTAGCTAACTTCTTGATGCTTCCACAACCAAAGATTAAATTAGTTGGGATGAACTGATTAAATATAAATTGTTTCATCATTAAAATATGAGTATTTTAGTTAGTAATGAAACAAAAGTAGACATAAATAACCGGATACAAACAATCGCCTAATATATAGTGTCAATGATTAACATATATTATCAGGCGAATTTGTATAGTATTTATTTTTGATGTTTTTTTTGCTTGATTAAAGATGATATAACGAAAAAGAGCATAAAAATGCGCTATATATTATTGGTAATAAGACATTTAAAGAGTGCGTACTTTGGGGTGATAAGAGTACGTACTTATTGGTGTGTTAAATGCCCATTTAACGCATTGTTAAGATAGTACTCTTTCACGGCAAGAAAAATGGGTACACACGCCTTAGACCTTTTTAAAGCTTCAGGTAAAACGCCTTAGTTAAATCAATGTACTCCTGGCTGTACTTATGTCGGGATATTTCCGTCAATAATTCTTCTTTTTGGCACACTTGCTTTTCCTTGGTGAAGTTGATCAATGTTCGTTTAGAATTTGCTCCAGGTTTGGTGATAACGAATAGTTGACGGCTGGGATAAAGTTGATATTCAGCAGCAATGCTTTTCACTTTTTCTGAAACAACGGTCGGGATGACGAGTGTAAATACTCCATCTTCACTAAGCAAGAGACTTACTCCTTGTAATAATTCTTCGTAATTTAGCTCGTTGTTATGTCGAGCCGTACTTCTTTGCTCGTCGATGCACTTCATAGAGTCAATAAAATAGGGCGGATTACACACAATAAGATCAAACCGTTGTGTAGGATTGTAGCTTTTAAAGTCAGCCTGAACTACCTCTATCCTATTCTGCCACGGAGAGCGATCTACGTTTTCGGTAGCCTGTATAGAAGCTTCTTTGTCTATTTCTAGCGCTGTGATGAAGGCTTGGCTACGCTGTGCAAGCATTAAAGCAACCAAACCAGTGCCGGTACCGATATCAAGTATTTGGCGAGCTTCTTTGGCAGGTGCCCATGCGCCTAAGAGGACACCGTCGGTTCCTACTTTTAGGGCACACTTGTCATGCCACACCGTAAATTGTTTAAACTGGAAATATGGATTGGCCATTTTTACTGTTAGTTTTAATAGAATCGTCAAAAATAAATAATAAAGCCGAGATACTAAGGCATATGAATCAATTTTTGGCATTGTTTTTGTGATTTTATTGAATGCATGCTTCTTTATTAATGAAGAATCAATTAACTTTGCATGCAATTTATGCCTATTATTGTGACATAAACTAATTTATACGATAATGATGAAAGAAAGATACTTAAGAGAGATGGAAGGTACAGACAATAACGCATTTTCATTGATCGCCGATTTTGAAGGTAACGATGAGCAGATGTTTGAAGTGAATGTTAAGTCTGGTGAAACACTTCCCGTTCTTCCTCTTCGCAATATGGTGTTGTTTCCCGGAGTATTTATGCCGGTAACTGTGGGACGAAAATCATCCCTCAAACTGATTCGTGATGCCGAAAAGAAAAGTTTAAACGTTGCAGTTGTTTGTCAAATAACAGCTCAAGTTGATGATCCTGGGTTTGAAGATTTGCATACCATCGGTACCATTGGTAAAATTATACGTATTCTTGAAATGCCCGACCAAACGACTACCGTCATTTTGCAAGGATTGAAACGTTTTGAGCTTCAAAACATCACAGAAGTTCACCCCTATTTAAAAGGAGAGGTGCTGCTTTTGGAGGAAGAGATTCCACCCAAAAAGGATAAAGAATTTCAAGCACTGGTAGACAGCTGTAAGGATTTAACGATTCGCTACATTAAATCGTCTGACTTGTTGCATCAAGATTCGGCTTTTGCGATTAAGAACATCGAAAACCACATGTTCTTAGTCGATTTTATCTGCACCAATCTCCCGTTAAAGAAGGATGAAAAGATAGAACTTCTGCGAATAAATTCGCTTAGGGAGCGGGCCTATCGCTTACTCGAAATATTGAATAGAGAGGTGCAACTTGCCGAAATAAAGGCTTCGATACAGATGCGTGCACGCGAAGATATTGACCAACAACAACGCGAATATTTTCTTCAACAGCAGATCAAAACCATACAAGATGAACTTGGTGGTGGTGGTCAAGAGCAAGAGATTGAAGAGCTGCGCGCCAAGGCAACCAAGATGAAATGGAATGAAGAGGTTATGGCTGTTTTCCTTAAGGAACTGGCTAAATTAGAACGCACGCACCCACAATCGCCCGACTATAGCATTCAGCTGAACTACATTCAAACAATGCTAAGCCTCCCATGGGGAATATATTCGACAGACAACCTGAATCTTAAAAATGCCGAAAAGACATTGAATAAAGACCACTACGGGTTGGAGAAGGTGAAAGAACGCATCTTGGAACACTTGGCTGTATTGAAGCTAAAGGGCGATATGAAGTCTCCCATCATCTGTTTATACGGCCCTCCGGGGGTGGGTAAAACCTCTTTAGGGAAATCGGTTGCTTCGGCTTTGAAGCGGAAGTACATCCGTATGTCACTGGGAGGTGTACACGATGAAGCCGAGATACGTGGTCATCGCAGAACATACATAGGCGCCATGCCGGGTAGAATTATTAAGAGTTTGATTAAAGCTGGTTCTTCCAATCCCGTGTTTATTCTTGATGAGATTGATAAGGTAACAGCCGACCGTCAAGGAGACCCCTCCTCAGCCTTGCTTGAAGTGCTTGACCCGGAACAGAACACCACGTTCCATGACAACTTTCTGGATGTGGACTATGACTTGTCTAAGGTGATGTTTATTGCTACGGCCAATAATTTAAACTCCATTCCCGGACCATTGCTAGACCGTATGGAGTTGATTGAGGTGAGTGGATACATTACCGAGGAGAAGATTGAGATAGCCCGCAAGCATCTGGTTCCAAAGGCACTCGAAGCAACGGGAATGAGTAAGAATGATATCAAAATACCAAAAGATACGTTAGAAGCGATTATTGAATCGTACACGCGCGAAAGTGGAGTTCGAGAGCTAGAGAAGAAGATCGGTAAGATTCTTCGTAAATCTGCTCGTCAATATGCTACGGATGGTTTTTATGCTAAATCAGAAATTAAACCTGCTGACTTGTACAACTTCCTCGGTGCACCGGAATATAGCCGTGACAAATATCAGGGCAATGACTATGCAGGTGTAGTAACCGGACTGGCTTGGACAGCTGTAGGTGGCGAGATTCTATTTGTAGAGACAAGCTTAAGTCGTGGAAAAGGCGGACGATTGACGCTGACCGGGAACCTGGGAGATGTCATGAAGGAATCGGCTATGCTGGCGCTTGAGTACATTAAATCTCATGCCTCTATACTTGATTTAGACGAAGACATCTTCGACAATTGGAACATCCACGTACACGTTCCAGAGGGTGCTATTCCTAAAGATGGTCCTTCGGCCGGTATTACCATGGCAACCTCTTTGGCTTCGGCATTGACACAGCGAAAGGTCAAAGCAAACTTAGCCATGACAGGCGAGATTACGCTTCGCGGTAAAGTGCTGCCGGTAGGTGGCATCAAAGAAAAGATTCTGGCGGCTAAACGTGCGGGTATCAAGGAGATCATTATGAGTGTGGAGAATAAAAAGAATATAGATGAGATTCAGGACATTTACATCAAAGGGTTAACTTTTCATTATGTGAGTGACATCAAAGAGGTGTTTAACCTTGCATTGACGAATGAGAAAGTAACCGATGCAATTGACTTGACTGCAAAGAAAGCCAGCAAGGAATGACATTTGAACTACAACACACCGACGCTAAAAGCAATGCTCGAGCAGGATTGCTAACGACTGCCCACGGGCAAATTGAAACGCCAATATTTATGCCGGTAGGCACTATTGGCAGTGTAAAAGGAGTGCACCAAACGGAACTAAAAGAGGACATACAAGCTCAAATTATTTTGGGAAACACGTATCATCTCTATCTTCGTCCGGGCTTGGAAGTGCTTGAAAAGGCCGGTGGATTGCATAAATTCAACAGCTTCGATCGGCCGATGCTTACCGATAGTGGTGGCTTTCAGGTGTTCTCACTGGCCGGTATACGCAAGTTGAGGGAAGAGGGAGCTGAGTTTCGGTCGCACATTGACGGTAGCAAGCACATCTTTACCCCCGAACGGGTGATGGATATTCAGCGCATCATCGGCGCCGATATCATGATGGCTTTTGATGAATGTCCTCCCGGAGACTCTGACTTCGCGTATGCCAAAAAGTCATTGGGACTGACACATCGCTGGCTTGATCGATGCATACAGCGATTTAATGAGACCGAGCCCAAGTATGGCTATCAACAATCGCTCTTCCCCATCGTGCAGGGATGCGTATATCCTGATTTGCGTAAAGAATCTGCCGAGTTCATCGCTTCGAAAGGAGCCGATGGAAATGCGATTGGTGGGTTGGCCGTAGGCGAACCTGTCGATAAGATGTATGAGATGATTGAGTTAGTCAACGAGATTCTCCCGACCGACAAACCTCGCTATTTGATGGGTGTTGGTACGCCTGCCAATATTTTGGAAGGTATCGAACGTGGTGTAGATATGTTCGACTGCGTAATGCCTACCCGAAATGGACGAAACGGAATGATTTTCACCAAAGATGGCATCATGAATATGCGAAACAAGAAATGGGAAATGGATTTCTCTCCGATCGAGATCGATGGTGCATCTTCTGTAGATACGCTTTATAGCAAGGCCTATTTGCGTCATTTGTTTCATGCAAAAGAGTTGTTGGGTATGCAAATCGCTTCGATTCACAACCTGGCATTTTACCTCTGGTTAGTAGGCGAAGCGCGGAAGCATATCATTGCCGGCGACTTCTCGACCTGGAAACCGATGATGGTAAAAAGAGTCTCAACAAGACTATAAGGTATGAGAAGTAACCGATTTATCAAACGGCTGGACTGGTATATCATCAAGAAATTCTTGGGGACGTACGTATTTGCTATTGCGTTGATTATCTCCATCGCAGTAGTGTTCGACTTTAATGAAAAGATGGATAAGTTCATGGAACATCAAGCTCCATGGACGGCCATCGTGTTTCAGTATTACATGAACTTCATCCCTTATTTCGCCAACCTGTTTAGTCCGCTGTTTGTTTTTATTGCCGTTATCTTTTTTACCTCTAAACTGGCCGAGAACTCTGAAATTATTGCCATGTTTTCTACCGGAATGAGTTTCAAGCGAATGATGCGTCCTTATATGATATCGGCGGCAATCATAGCTTTGACTACTTTTGCGTTGGGATCGTACATTATCCCTAAAGGTAGTGTGACTCGGTTGAATTTTGAAGATAGGTATGTAAAGAAGAAAAAAACAAGTGCGGTGAGCAACGTGCAGCTCGAAGTCGATAGTGGAGTGATTGCTTATATTGATAACTACTCTGATTACAATAAAACAGGAAATCGTTTTTCGCTAGATAAGTTTGTGGACAAGAAGCTTGTCTCTCATCTTACCGCAAGGCGGATCACCTATGACACGACGACCGTTAACAAGTGGACCATCCATGATTATATGATACGCAACCTAGATGGTTTGAAAGAGACCATAACGAAGGGAGATCGGATTGATTCTATCATTAATATGGATCCGTCGGACTTCTTGATTATGAAGAATCAGCAGGAGATGCTTACCAGCCCGCAGTTGAGTGAGTATATCGAAAAGCAGAAACGTCGTGGATTTGCCAATATCAAAGAGTTTGAAATTGAATACCACAAACGCATTGCCATGTCGTTTGCTTCGTTTATTCTAACGGTTATAGGGGTTTCGCTCTCTTCGAGGAAAACTAAAGGCGGCATGGGGCTTCATTTGGGTATCGGACTTGCTTTGAGCTTTTCGTATATTTTATTTCAAACGATTGCGGCTACTTTTGCCATCAGTGGCAATATGCCACCTGTGGTAGCAGTATGGATTCCGAATATATTGTATTCGTTTATTGCATTCTATCTTTATAGGAAAGCACCAAAATAGAGAAAGTGTGCTTAAAGTAGCAAATCCGTTTGTACTTGTATGAAGCAAGTACAAACGGATTTTTTTTTGTTGTATACATTCCTCTTTTGTCTATCCAATAAACGTTTTACTCGTTCATCGGATCTCCCCTTTCTCCTTATAATAAGCCAATCGTTTATCCGATTCGCTTTGCATAAGCAGAAAGTTCTGCAGCAGAGATGTTTTTGGCAATAATAACACCATTTCCATCTAATAAATAGTTAGTGAATCCCCGGTTTAATCGATATTTTTTAAATATACCAGAGTCTTCGCCTTTCGTTTCCACGAAACAAGTGGGCGTAACTATTTGATCCTTACGAATGGTTTCTTCAAATATCGATTGATACTCGTCAAAGGATACGGAAACCATTTCCACATTATCGAGGGTAGCCGATCGAAGCGCGTTGCTTAAACTTGCGTTTTGCATCCGGGATTGCGCATCATAGCTTGCCCAAAAACTAAGCAATACATATTGTCCTTTCAAGTTTTTTAAGTCAAGAATGTACTGCTCACTCGACGTAGATTCGATTGCAAAATCAGGGGCTACGTCACCTACGCTTAAACCTCCGGTAGGTTTGTCTTTCTCTACGAAAGCGGTCAAGGAACTAATTAGTAATACAACAAAAATCCATTTTACATACCTCATGTAATGCGGTTTTGGTTAATACTATCCGGGACTGTCCTTAAACAGTAGTTTCTTCCCGAATTATCGTTTTTAGAGGCTTCAAACAGAGAGGAATCCGTTGATTTTCAAAGCCTTTAATTAAGAAACCGGATGCAAAGATAAGCATTAAATAAAACAACTTCCAAACAAACAAGTCGTTTTGTTACTAATAAAGTGTTATTTATTATGTTATTTAGCATAAAAATTAAGAATTTTAGCTACTTTTGCATGAGTATAAAGTATTATTCAACTATGAAACCATCCAAAACAGAACTTATCCTTATCCGTATTACGGGTGAAGATAGGCCAGGACTCACTGCCTCAGTGACTGAAATACTTGCGAAGTATGATGCTACCATTCTAGATATCGGACAAGCCGATATTCACAATACCCTTTCATTGGGTATTCTTTGCATGACAGAAGAGCATCACTCTGGTTTTATTATGAAGGAGTTGCTTTTTAAAGCATCTTCTTTAGGGGTTAGCATTCGTTTTCATCCCGTTACGGTTGATGAATACGAGAGTTGGGTTCAGATGCAGGGAAAGAATCGCTACATTTTGACACTCTTGGGACGTAAGCTCACAGCCAGACAAATCTCTGCTGTAACCCGAATACTTTCTGAACAGGGTATGAATATTGACGCCATTAAGCGACTTACCGGACGAATTCCTTTGAATGAGTCTGATGAGTTTACACGCGCCTGTATCGAATTCTCGGTTCGAGGCACCCCGAAAGATCGTATTGATATGCAAAAACAGTTGATGCATTTAGCAAGCGAACTGGAGATGGACTTTTCTTTTCAACAAGATAACATGTACCGTCGAATGCGTCGTCTGATCTGTTTCGATATGGACTCAACGCTGATTGAAACAGAAGTTATTGACGAACTGGCCATACGTGCAGGTGTAGGCGATCAAGTGAAAGAGATAACAGAACGTGCGATGCATGGCGAGATTGACTTTACTGAGAGTTTTCGAGAACGCGTAGCCCTGCTCAAGGGGTTAGATGAATCGGTTATGCAAGAGATAGCCGAAAACCTTCCTATCACCGAAGGGGTAGAACGGCTGATGTACGTATTGAAAAAGTATGGATATAAAATTGCCATCCTTTCTGGAGGTTTTACCTATTTTGGTAATTACCTGCAACAAAAATTTGGTATTGACTATGTATATGCCAATGAACTGGAAATAATTGACGGAAAATTGACCGGTAATTATTTGGGTGACGTGGTAGACGGCAAACGCAAAGCTGAGTTGCTACGCTTAATAGCACAGGTAGAAAAAGTCGATATAGCACAAACCATTGCTGTAGGTGATGGCGCAAACGACCTTCCGATGCTTGGGGTTGCCGGGCTTGGAATTGCTTTCCATGCAAAGCCGAAAGTAGTGGCCAATGCTAAGCAAGCAATTAACACCATTGGGCTGGATGGAGTATTATATTTCTTAGGATTTAAGGATTCATACCTAAATATCTAGGTTATATATGCTTGAACGAATAAAAGAAACCGAAACAGTTGTACTGCATAGCGAAATATTTTATCTTTGTAAGAAATAAAAATAAACGATGAAGTTTTCCGAACTTAAATTAAACGACAATGTGCTTGAAGCACTTGACGCAATGCGATTTGATGAATGTACTCCGATACAAGAGCAGGCAATCCCTATAATACTTGAAGGACGAGATTTAATTGCAGTCGCTCAAACAGGTACCGGTAAAACGGCCGCTTATTTGCTTCCAATATTGAATAAACTCTCTGAAGGTGGTCATCAAGAGGATGCCATCAATTGTATTATAATGTCTCCTACTCGCGAATTGGCCCAGCAGATAGATCAGCAGATGGAAGGCTTTGCTTACTTTATGCCTGCGTCGAGTGTTGCCGTCTATGGTGGAAACGATGGTATGCTTTTTGAACAGCAGAAGCGTGGTTTGATATTGGGTGCCGATGTAGTCATTGCTACACCAGGACGCCTCCTCTCCCACCTGAGTTTGGGCTATGTCGACCTTTCTAAAGTGTCTTATTTTATTTTGGATGAAGCCGACCGCATGTTAGATATGGGCTTCTCTGATGACATAATGCAGATTGTGAAATATTTGCCTAAAGAGCGTCAAACCATCATGTTCTCGGCTACCATGCCGGCTAAAATTCAACAGTTGGCAAAGACTATTCTAAATAATCCTGCAGAGATAAAATTAGCCGTATCCAAACCGGCCGAGAAGATTGTGCAAGCAGCTTACATCTGTTATGAAAACCAGAAGTTAGGTATTGTTCGTAGCCTTTGTGCCGCTGAAATGCCTGAACGTGTTATCATCTTTGCCTCTTCTAAGATAAAGGTAAAAGAGGTGGCGAAGGCTCTCAAAATGATGAAGTTGAATGTAGGAGAGATGCATTCGGACTTGGAACAGTCGCAACGTGAGTTTATTATGCATGAGTTTAAATCAGGGCGGATAAACATTCTGGTTGCAACAGATATCGTATCAAGAGGCATTGACATTGATGACATTCGTTCTGTAATTAATTTTGATGTACCGAACGACAGTGAAGATTATGTGCACCGCATTGGACGTACAGCACGTGCTAATAATGATGGGGTTGCGATTACCTTTGTCAGCGAGAAAGAGCAAACCAACTTTAAAAACATAGAGAACTTTCTGGAAAAAAATATTTATAAAATTCCTGTGCCTGCAGAACTTGGAGAAGCTCCTGAATATAATCCGCGCTCCAATGGTGGTGGTAAAGGCCGAAACTTCCGTAGTGGAGGTGGTCGAAAAGGAGGATTTAAAGAGAAGAGATAAAGAGAGCCCCCTGTTCTCTCACCCTATGCAGATCTCACTTATCGCACTGTTTATGCTCAAAGTAAACCAATGTGATAAGTGAGATTTTCTTTTATTTTGCTGTCGTAATGCTTAGTTTACCTTCAAAGCTAATAGTGAGGTTGGCTATATTGCATACAGCACTTTCGGGAATGCACAGCATTGCTTGATAATGATATCCCTTACTGTCAATTCCTGTAAAGTTCATATCAGACAGTATAGATTGCGTTAGAAAATCGGTCGGAATAACATGCTCAAACATCTGTTTGGTTATGTCGCTCGCAAATAAACTCTTTCTGCCTTCATATACACAGATGTGCATCACATTGTCGTAATAAATGTTATCCATGCCTATCCCCTCTTCCGAGTAGCTTGTTTTTATTACTTTAATTTTTGATGGATTGATATAGACGTACGCTCTATAACGCGTTCCATTGTATATGATAACACTGTCTTTCTCCGTTTTCTCATTGTAAATTGGCATTTCTTCTAGCATTTTCACGGAGAATGCGAGTGAATCGTTAGGCTCTTCTGATTTATATAACTTCACAATATTATCTGGATAGGAGTGAAACCAAAACACCTGTTCTGTTTGCTGATCAATCTGATAACGATTCAGTTCATTTCCATAAGTATAAAGAGTGTCTTTGATGATTTTGAAATAAACAGGAATGTTTTTAGGATCAGAGTAATAAATTGTATCTCCTTTAATACGCATTAAAGGAGAATCAGTTTCGCTATCTATCCAAATGCCTTGCAATGAAGATTTAGCATGAATATCTTCATCCGGCTGAATAGAGTTTTGCTGCTTACCGCTATGGCAAGCCGTGAGCAAAATCACTAATAATACTGCTATATATTTATTCATCTTTCTTTTTGTACAAAAGTACAAAATAATACGCTCACTTACCAATACAATGATACACAAAGCCTTTTTCTTCCATCTCTTTTTTATCATAGATGTTTCTTCCATCTAATACAAGGGGTTGGTTCATGGTCTTTTTAAGGACAGCCCACGAGGGAAGCCTGAATTCATTCCATTCAGTCAATAGCATCAATGCATCGGCATCGAGAACGGCATCATACATATCATTAGCATAGTATACTTTATTTCCGATTCTACGTTTACTCTCTTCTATTGCTGCCGGGTCATAAACCCGTATGCTGCAACCAGATTCCAGTAGTTTCTCAATGATGACCAAAGCAGGTGCCTCTCGCATATCGTCTGTTTCGGGCTTAAAGGCAAGCCCCCACAGTGCCACTGTTTTTCCGGTTAGATCTCCATGGAAATGTTTCTTCAATTTCTCGAACAAATTGCTCTTCTGAAGCTCGTTTACCTCTTCTACTGCTCGAAGTACTCTCATGTTGTACCCATTTTGTTCGGCTGTTTTAATCAAGGCTTTTACATCTTTTGGAAAGCAAGAACCACCATATCCTATACCAGGATAGAGGAATTTACGACCGATACGCGTATCTGAACCAATTCCGCTACGTACCATATTGACATCAGCACCCACCATTTCGCAAAGGTTGGCTATATCGTTCATAAAACTAATACGAGTAGCCAACATGGAATTAGCAGCATACTTGGTCATTTCTGCTGAGGGAATATCCATGAATATTACACGGAAATTATTTAGCAAGAAAGGTTTATAGAGTGTTGACATTAGCTTTTCGGCACGCTCCGATTCTACACCTACCACAACACGATCGGGGCTCATGAAGTCACTAATTGCATTTCCTTCTTTTAAGAATTCAGGATTGGAGGCTACATCAAAATCAATGGAAACTCCTCTTTTATCTAATTCTTCTTGAATCGTTTCCCGAACCTTCTTGGCTGTACCTACAGGTACGGTGCTTTTGGTTACAATCAATTTGTAATCATTCATGTGTTGACCAATCGTACGAGCTACGGCTAGTACATAACTTAAATCAGCGCTACCATCTTCGTCGGGTGGAGTTCCTACCGCACTGAAAATAACTTCTACCTCATCAATGCAACTGATCAGTGAAGTTGTGAATTTCAGACGATCAGCTTTCATGTTTCGCACTACCATCTCTTCAAGTCCATTTTCATAGATAGGAATAGAACCTTTTTTCAATGCTTCAATCTTTTCAGTGTTTGTATCCACGCAGGTTACATCTACTCCTATCTCGGCAAAACAAGTTCCTGTTACTAAACCAACGTAACCTGTTCCAACGATTGCTATTTTCATCTTATTATACTTAGAGGGTTCTTACATAAAACAGTCAGCACTTCTGAAAGTATCTGCTTGTTTGTCTTTTTGAGATAATACTAATTGCTCTGCTGCTATTGGCCAATTAATTCCTAGTTCTTTATCATTATATAAAACAGAAGCTTCGCTTTGCGGGGCATAATTGTTATCTACTTTATAAGTAAAAATAGCCTCTTCGCTCATAACTAGAAAGCCGTGTGCAAAACCACGAGGAATAAAAAGCTGACGTTTATTCTCTTCGCTTAATAGAACGGATATATGTTTTCCAAATGTAGGCGAAGTTTTACGGAGGTCTACTGCTACATCCAGCACTTCACCCTTGATGACACGAACCAATTTAGCCTGACTATCTTCTCCTTTTTGGTAATGAAGTCCGCGCAACACTCCAAATGATGACTTTGACTCGTTGTCTTGTATGAAGTTCACTTTTCCAATATAAGCTTCGAACTCTTCTTTTTTAAAGACTTCCATAAAGTATCCCCTATCATCCGAGAAAACCTTGGGCTCTATCAGCCAAACTCCTTCTATCTCAGTCTGTATATAATTCATACTCAAAATCTCGTTGTATTTTTATTTAAAATCTAAATCTGTGCTATCAATTCCTCTTACTATCCCGAGCAGGTAATTAGAAAAAATATTGCTATGGTTTGAGGATATAATTGAACTATGCAAAAGTAGAAAAAAAATCTAATATTTCAACGTTAAGACTCCATTGCTTTTCTTTTAAATAAAACGAATGATTATCCGGATTATACAATAATTGCCCTATCTTTGTATATAAAGTAACAAAGAGAATATGAAAAAGATGCTTTGCCCTCAGTGCCAAATAGCTAATATGTATATAAAAAATGACCAAGGAGAGCGCTTATTGGTCTATGTCAATCAAGATGGAACTGTAGTTCCTAAAAATAATGAAGAATCTACAGAAGGCTTTGACTTCACTGAAGTCTACTGTTTGGGATGCTCGTGGCATGGTTCGCCCAAGCGATTATCAAAATACAACCCTAAGTCATAGCTGTTTCAAGCGACTGTATTATCTATCGATCAATTAACACATTTCCATTCAAAACATTTTGACTGTTTTTAATGTTATTATCTTAATATAGACATAAAATACAGTTCATATGGCTAGAGCAATAGATATTCCTGATAAAAAGAAGAAGAAACGAGTAATAATTGTTGGCGGAGGGTTTGGCGGATTAAAACTGGCTCGTCAGCTCAAGAATAAAAATTTTCAGATTGTTCTTTTTGATCGGAATAACCATCATTTATTTCAACCTCTTTTATATCAGGTGGCAACTGCGGGTGTTGAGCCCAGTGCCATCTCGTTTCCTTTCCGAAAAATTTTTCATAAACGCAAAGATGTTCATATTCGTATTTGCGAGGTGCAGCGAGTAATTCCTGAAAAGAATACACTAGAGACCTCTATTGGTACGCTTGGCTACGATTATCTGGTTATTGCTACCGGGTGTGATACTAATTTTTTTGGCAACGACGAATTGGCTCAACAAACGCTCTCGCTGAAAACGACTGCAGAAGCACTTTACAACCGCAACCAAATTTTGGACAGTTTTGAGCAGGCTCAGAATACGAATGATTTGTTAGCTCGCCAAGCACTTATGACTTTTGTGATTGTAGGTGGGGGTGCAACCGGCATAGAACTATCAGGTGCACTGGCCGAAATGCGTGAATATATCTTGCCACACGATTATCCTGATTTGGATGTTGCACACATGCGCATTACTCTTATTGATGCGGGATCTCGTTTACTTGCTGCCTTTTCCGAAAAATCATCAGACGAAGTAAAAGCCTGTTTAGCCAAAAGAGGAGTTGAAATCAAGGTCAATTGCAAAGTGGAAACCTATGAAAACAATATATTAACGCTAGGTGATGGTAGCATTATTTCAACTGCCAATGTGTTTTGGGTTGCAGGAGTAAAAGCAAATAGTCTATCGGGCTTACCTCTTGAAGTATATGGGGCCGGTAATCGATTAAAAGTCGATGCCTATAATCGGGTCTGTGGCTACGAAAACATCTTTTCGATAGGCGATACTGCTTTGATGGTTTTACCCGATTATCCCAAAGGACACCCACAGGTCGTTCAACCTGCTATCCAGCAGGCTCGCTTATTGGTGCGTAATTTAAATAGACTAGTTGAAAACCGTCCTATGCAACCCTTTATTTATCACAACAAAGGGTCGATGGCCACTGTAGGTCGCAATCATGCTGTTGTCGAACTAAAAAGAATGCGTTTTTCCGGGTTTCCGGCATGGATAGTGTGGTTGTTTGTTCATTTAATGAGTATAGTTGGAGTTAAAAATCGACTATTTATATTGTTAGATTGGATGTGGAGCTACTTTACCCATGACCCCTCTTTGCGACTTATAATTAAGCCTTTAAATAAAGGCAAATTGTGTGATACTGATAAATATTAGCAAATTGAAAAATGAAGCAATTTCCCTATATTTGTGGAATATTATTTTTAATCTTTTAAAAACATAAAAACATGATTTACAATTTTTTATTTCCAATGAGGTGCAACGATTCAAAAGTATCTCTCTTTCTCTTGGCTATGCGCATTGTCTTTGGCTTACTGCTGATGCATCATGGATTGCAGAAACTGATGAACTTTCAAGAGCTCTCTCAGGCTTTTCCCGATCCGATCGGGTTGGGAACTAGTGTCTCGCTAGGTTTAGCCGTTTTTGCAGAACTGTTCTGCTCTATAGGGTTTCTTGCAGGTGTTTTATATCGTCTGGCATTGATACCAATGATATTTACTATGTTTGTGATTGTTTTTATTGTTCACGGCCAGCAAAACTTTGCAGCTAAAGAGTTACCCATTATCTACCTATCTGTATTTGTATTGATGTATTTGGTTGGTCCGGGTAAGTATTCCGTAGATTATTGGATAGGTAGCAAACTAAAACTAGCAAGTAAAAAAAACGACTGATTTGATTGAAAATCAAATCAGTATTATTAATTTTGTATATGAAAAACAGACCTAATTAAACGAAAAAAAACTGTTTTACGATCATTTATTCTATAAATTAAAAAATTAAGTATGAAAAAAAGTAGATTGACTTATGTAGCTGCCTGTGTTTTTTGCAGTACAATTTTGTTTAGCTCATGTGTAGGATCGTTTGGTTTATTCAATCGCCTCTCTTCATGGAATCAAACTGTAGGACATAAATTTGTGAATGAATTAGTTTTCATTGCCCTAAACATTGTTCCGGTTTATCCTATTGCTTATTTGGCAGATGCCGTGGTTATCAACTCTATTGAGTTTTGGACGGGTTCGAACCCAATGGCAAACGTTGGTGACGTGAGAAAAGTAAAAGGTGAAAACGGTAACTACATGGTTGAGACGCTCAGAGATGGTTATTCAATCTCAAAAGAAGGCGATAAGAAGGCCATGGAGTTGATTTATAACAAGGACGCCAACACATGGAATGTAGTAGCCGAAGGAGAAACTACTGAGTTATTGAAAATGAAGAACGATGGAACGGCAGACCTGATATTACCTAACGGAACTACAATGAACGTAACGTTAGATGCAAAAGGAATGACAGCTGCACGTCAAGTTGCAATGGATAACTCGATGTTTGCAGCACGCTAAGTTTATTCAAAAACGTTTTTAAAACGAAAATTCCCCAAATTGTATAGAGAATAGTCTAAACTGAATCTATAACAATTTGGGGAATCTTCGTTTGTATACGTATCAATCAGAAAGGGTATCCTACTGCAAAGTGGAAAGCAAAATCACGACTGAAGTTTGGCTGCATAATTGGGTAACGATCACTACCACTTTTGTACATTGGGTTAACAGCCTTCATACCTCCGTCAAAACGAAGCACAAAGAAATCCAAATCAAGTCTAATCCCCAATCCATAGGCTACTGCAATCTGTTTGTAGAACTCATTAAACTCAAACACTCCTCCTGGCTGATTCTCGTAACTGCGTATGGTCCAAATATTACCTGCATCAACAAATAGTGCTCCTTGCAGTTTCCAGAACAATTTACTACGATATTCCACACTAGCATCGAGCTTGATATCTCCCGAATGATCAAGAAAGTTTCCTCCACCCGAGAAAGAACCGGGTCCTAAGCTGCGTACGGTCCACCCGCGTACACTGTTGGCTCCTCCCGAGAAGTATTGCTTTTCAAATGGAATGATTTTTGCATTTAAATAAGGAACAGCCACCCCCATACCGATATGAAAAGCTAGCGAATTGCGGTAATCAATACTAATATTCTTCGCAAAATCAAAATCGGCTTTGAGGTATTGAGCGTATGGAATTCCCAGAATGGCATATTCCCCATCACTGTTTTTTCGGATGTTTGTGGCTTTAGATAGGGCATAGAGCAGATTACCTGCCGATTCAAAGTTCACACGAACAGAGTAGGAATTTGTTTTGATGGTATTATTGACCAGCGAGCTCCCGGCACTGTTATAGTTGTAGCTATATCCCATGCGTACAATCAATCGGTTCTTGTAATTATACTCAAAAATATGACTCTGTCCTTTATTGGTGAAATCGTCTTTAAACTGATCCGAAATCCAAGGTAAATACAGATAACTAATGTCAATCAAGTCAATGCGGTGCTGCGTGCGTTGGCGTTGTGCCCACTTGTAACTCCATGAAGTCGAAGCTACGGTACGCGAGAATTCGGGGCGTAGCTGATAGCTGTACTGCAAGCCAAACTCGGTAGTGGCACGTATCTTCCGTTTAAAATCAGAAGAGACGAAAGGAAACAGGAAATTAGGAAAGTTCAGATTGGTTTCCACCGCAAGCTCCGTGTAATTGTTGTTACGGTAGTTACCTGGTAGCCCCGTGATGGCTTCATAGGCCCCTCGGAACTTCGTCATAAAAGTTTCAGAACCCCGAAATAAATTTCGATGTTGAAAAGAGACTGATGCTGCTGCTCCCAAATCACCAGCAGAATTCGTGCCTTCTACTTCAAATGAGACTGATTTATGCTTACTCTTAGTCAGCATCACGTAGCAGTTGAGCTGTGTGGTGTCTTCTGCCTGCGTTTCGAGGAAGCGTATGTTGGTGTACTTTAGCGCCGAAAGGCGACCAAAGTTAGTGTACGTTCGTTGTACGGCCTTTTCGTTATACAATTCGCCGGGGGCAAAACGAAGATTCTCTGTCAGCACTTTAGGGCGCAAGTACAATTTATCTTTATAGTAGATAGAAAAGCCATCGTAATGCAGTGAATCGTTAATGTCGATGCTGCTTAAAGCCGATGATTGCAAAACATCATAATCGGCTATAAAACTTATTTTGTTGATTTGATACAAAGGATGATCTTTGGGTTCATCGCTCTGAGAATCTTTATAGCGGTGAAGAGTCATGGTTAAGTCTACCAGATGAGTATTGCGCACCGTATCTGCAGTATAACTAAGGTAGTCTTTGTTGAATTTATAATAACCTTTTGAAAGCAAGTTGTCGGTAATACGCTGCCGTTCACCATCCAGTTTGTTTACATCAAACAACATACCCTCGTGCAACAATGTAAAGGTAGAATCTTTCAGTACCTGTTCGGCTATCTTCGTGTCGTTAATGTTGTATTTTAACGAACGGATAATATACGGCTGCCCAGATTTAACCTCATAATCAAGTTTAAGCTTTTTCTTTTTGATGCGAACAGAGTGTGTTACGCTGGCTCCCATATACCCCATGTTCTGAAGTACTTTTGTCAACTCTTCTTGAGAACGCTGCGCATCTGATTCGCTGTAAATAACCGGAGCATCGCCTATGCGACGAAGAAATCTATTCGACCAGCGCGTAGAGTCCCGACCCGATAAATTATACAAATAAAGTTGAGTCTTTATTAGGCTAAACCACTTCGGATTAGGGTTTTGACGAACATAAGACCGTAGATTTGACGGCTTAATCTCTTTATTGTCGGTGTGTATCTTTACTTCATCTAATAGGTAGGAACCCTCGGGCACAAACTTTGTGGCAGTGCACGAAACGAGTGATATAATTGTAACGGAAAATAATGTGTAAAATAAACCTCTCTTCATACGATATTTTGCGTCAAATGGCATACAAATATAGCTTATATTTTTCGTTTTGGGAAATAATCAGTAGAAAAGAGGATGAAGAGGATGGCTTATTGGGAATATCTTTATAGATTTGTCGTAAAATTAAAGGTAACATGATACTGTTGAGCAAAAATAAAATAAAGTATATCCGCTCCTTGGAGCTGAAGAAGATCCGTAAACAAGAGAATGTATTCTTAGCCGAAGGACCTAAGTTGGTCAATGATTTGTTAGGTCGTTTTCCCTGTCGCTTTCTAACAGCTACTACCGGTTGGTTGAATGAACATCCTGATATACAAGCAGATGAAATTGCCGAAGCTACTACCGAAGAGCTGTCTCGTGCCAGTTTGTTGAAGACTCCACAGCAGGTTCTTGCCGTTTTTGAACAACCGGAATATGCGTTTGATATCGAAGTGATTCGTCAATCGCTATGCTTGGCACTTGATGATGTGCAAGATCCGGGCAACCTGGGTACCATTATCCGATTGGCCGATTGGTTTGGTATTGAGCACCTCTTCTGTTCGCCAAATACAGTCGATGTTTATAACCCTAAAACAGTACAAGCCACCATGGGCGGAATTGCCCGTGTAAAGGTACACTATACTCCCTTACCCAATCTGATACAATCGTTGGGTGATGTTCCCGTATATGGCACTTTCTTAGAAGGAGAAAACATCTATGAGCAACACTTAACAACCAATGGTCTTATTGTGATGGGAAATGAAGGAAGCGGCATTGGTTCCGAAGTAAAGGAATTAATTAACAAGAAACTATACATTCCCAACTATCCGATGGAGCGCGAAACCTCCGAATCACTCAATGTAGCCATTGCTACCGCAGTTGTTTGCGCTGAGTTTCGGCGACAGGCTGCATGGTCGTAAAATCGAAAGGGTAAAGTATGAAAGCGGAAAAGAGATCTTCCGCTTTTTCTTTGGATAACACAATCACTCCCGGCATCCATTCAACCGATTCAATCTCTTCGGTCAATGGAAAGAAGCGCACCACCCTCTCTTCTTCCAGTTCCACCACGTATTGTTTCAGAAAACCAGATTCGGGTACAAACAGATAATGTGAAGCAAAGCGTTTCATGGGGAATACACCTATTTAATTGCGTTTGTTGCTAGCAGAACCACTTACCTGCTGTCTGCGGTTCATACGTCTGTCTCGTTGCATTTGCAGTTTCTCTTGCTGAATATGCTGTTCTGTTTCAAGCTGCTCCGGTTTGATTTGCCGTATTTCATTGCTTCGCTTATTTAGCTCTTCAGGACGCAATCGAGGTTGACTCTTGGTCTTTGACGAATCTACCTGTGTCTCTGAACCGCTAGAGCCTTTTCCTTGGGTTTGGATTGAATCGGCTTGCAACGAATCCTTGGCAGCTGCCGAAAGCGTATCGGTGCAGTGGTAGCGCATCAAACTGATTCGATCGACTAGCAACGTGCGGACTGATTTTTCGGTAGGATAATGGATAAACCCGTTCACCTCTTTAATCAAACCTAGCGTGTCTGATTGTAATCGTATCCGTTGTACGCCCGAGTCAAGAATTCGTTTCGTATGGCTAATCATGCTGTCGTTCTCATAAACAATCTGCATAGCCATAATGGCGGCATGAGCCGTGTCGGGTTTACCTTCTATAAATTGATAACGCACTTCCCACACCAATGTATCACGCTTTTTAAAGTTTGAATCGGTGGGAATGGTAAAGGTTATTCGGTTACTGAGTGGCATCCCAGTGAGCAGATTCAGCTGTTGACCAATCCAGATGTCAACACTGTCTCCGGGAACTGTAGTCTTGGGCTTTTTATCGCGCAGGGCAATGAGGTGATTGATCTCATCGCGTTGCGTGCGAAGCCGATTACTGACTCTTTCATACATCTTTGCCAAAACGTCTGTGTTTCGGGTGTACCATACGAGTGATGAATCAAACATAGCCTCTGTTGTGCTGTGTTTCCGAAATACAGCCTCCGTATAAAGTACTCTTTTATAGTTTTCAGTATAGGGCAAATCATCTCCCAAAGCTTGAGCCATGTGATAGTCATACAACAAATCTTCCATTTGAGATTCGGGTATCACATTGTCAGGTCTCTTGACCTGACAACTTACTATCATCCATGCCGTGAGGCATATGCAACAGAGCTGAAAACAGAAAAGTTTCTTCATTGTCTATTTTGACTTTGTTTCGGTAGAGTGGTAAGACTCGTTTAGGTATTTGCTATAAAAAAGAAGTAAGGCAATAATGCCACAGCTGATCGCTGCATCGGCAAAGTTGAAAATCGGACTAAAGAAAATAAAATGATCTCCGCCCACAAAAGGCATCCAAGTAGGCCAGTTAGTTTCGATAATCGGAAAGTAGAACATATCGACTACTTTGCCATAAAACCAAGTAGAATATCCCCCACTATCGGGTAGAAAGCTTGCAATCTGCGAATGGGTGCTTTCATTGAACAGCACTCCATAAAACACACTGTCAATGATATTGCCCAATGCTCCCGTAAAAATTAATGAAACACAAACGATGTATCCGGTTTTAAAACCTCGTTTGATAATCTTCACGAGATACCAAGCAATCAGTGCTACGGCTACAATGCGGAAAGTAGTAAGAAATAGCTTACTGAATATCTCCATGCCAAAGGCCATGCCGTTGTTTTCAGTAAAATAGATATAAAACCAATCGGTAACATGAATGCTTTCGTGCCAATACATGTGTGTTTTAATCCATATTTTAATAATCTGATCGATAATCAATACCGAAAATATGATCAGTAGTGAAATTTGTCCTTTCGTGAGTATTTTTTTCATTATTCATAAAGCTAAAAGCCACAAGTTACGAGCTACAATTCACAAGCAATAGCAGCATTTATACTGCCTTACTTGAAAATTGTAGCTCGCAACTTGTAACTAATTTATTTCTTTCCACTATTCTTGGCCTCAATGCTCAATGTAGCATGAGGTACAGCGCGCAAGCGTTCGGCAGGAATCAACTTACCGGTTTCGCGACAAACGCCATAGGTTTTGTTTTCAATACGTACCATCGCACCCTGCAAGCCCTGAATGAACTTTTGTTGACGCTGGGCCAGTCGCGTTGTCTCTTCTTTGGATAACGTATTGGCACCCTCTTCAAGCACCTTATATGTAGGCGATGTATCATCGGTATCATTACCATCCAATCCCATCAGACTCATCTTCAACTGATCGTACTCACGCTGAGCCAATTCGAGCTTTTCGTTGATAATGGTGCGGAACTCTTCTAATTCTGCATCTGAATATCTCGTTTTTTCTGTCATTTCTTTAATAGTTTAAAGGTTAATATTTTTTTATTCTTTTACTACATTGATGAATAAAGAAAAGTCGTCAAAATTAAGCTCTGTTCCGTCTGTTACTTTCTCTGACAACTGTAAAGGCGGTATGCCCAATACTTGGTTACAAATATAACCATTATATTCATTTACAGCATCATCTGTCTGAGGATTTTTTGATAATGTTATTTTGATTTTATCTGTTATCTCAAAGCCACTCGACTTGCGAATGTTCTGAATGCGATTCACCAATTCGCGGGCAATACCCTCCCGACGAAGCTCTTCGGTTATGGTAACTTCTAGGGCAACGGTCAGTTTCCCTTCGTTAGCAACCAACCATCCGGGAATGTCTTCACTAAATATTTCTACATCGGCAGTCTCTACGATGGCTTCTTCACCATTCAGCTTCAATACATAACGACCATTTCTTTCTAATTTGGCAATATCTTCTTGTGTCATTTCGGCTACAGCAGCAGCTACAGCTTTCATTTGTTTGCCGAACTTCGGTCCTAATTTTTTGAAGTCGCATTTCACTTTTTTCACCAGTACACCCGCATCTCCATCTACAAACTTGATCTCCTTTACGTTTACCTCATTCATGATAAGCGCCTTTACGGCTTCAACGTGCGCTTTCTGTGCATCGTCCGTTACCGGAACCATGATACATTGTAGTGGCTGACGAACTTTGATGTTCACCTTGCGGCGAAGAGCCAACACCATTGAGGTCACATCTTGAGCCATCTTCATGCGATCTTCCAGCCCTTTATCGATAATAGCTTCTTGGTATTCGGGGAAGCGAGCTAGGTGAATAGAAACCACTTCGTCACGCCCTGTAGCTGTAATTAAGTCGGTGTATAAACGATCGGCATAAAACGGAGCGATAGGTGCCATCAGTTTGGCTACTGTTTCAAGGCAAGTGTACAATGTTTGGTAAGCCGATAGTTTATCTTGTGTAAACTCTCCTCCCCAGAAACGTTTGCGATTCAAGCGAACATACCAGTTAGAGAGGTTGTCGTTGACAAAGTCCGAGATCAAACGTCCCGCACGAGTCGGTTCATATTCATTATAACAGTTGTCTACCTCTTTAACCAAGGTGTTCAGCACCGACAATACCCAGCGGTCAATTTCCGGGCGTTCGTTCATCGGAACATCTGCTTCTTTGTATTCAAATCCGTCTACATTGGCATAAAGCGCAAAGAACGAATAGGTATTATATAGTGTGCCGAAGAATTTGCGGCGTACCTCTTCGATGCCTTCCACGTCGAATTTCAAGTTATCCCATGGAGATGAATTGGTAATCATGTACCAACGCAGAGGGTCTGAGCCATATTTCTCGATGGTCGAGAACGGATCAACCGCATTGCCCAATCGTTTCGACATTTTGTTGCCACTCTTGTCGAGCACCAAGCCATTCGAAATAACGGCTTTGTAAGACACACTGTCGAATACCATTGTAGAGATGGCGTGCAGGGTAAAGAACCATCCTCGAGTTTGGTCTACTCCTTCGGCTATGAAGTCGGCAGGATATACATCGTGACTGTCCAGTAGCTCTTTGTTCTCAAACGGATAGTGAATCTGGGCATAAGGCATTGCACCCGAATCAAACCATACATCGATCAGGTCTGTTTCGCGTTTCATCGGTTTACCCGTTGGCGATACCAAGATGATGTCATCTACGTACGGGCGGTGCAGGTCTATTTTATCGTAGTTCTCTCCGGTATAAGCTCCGGGCACAAAACCGTTATCCTTATACGGATTAGAAGCCATACATCCGGCTGCAACCGATTTTTCGATCTCATTGTACAGTTCTTCAACTGACTCAATGCAAATCTCCTCGGTATGGTCTTCTGTGCGCCAGATTGGTAACGGTGTACCCCAATAGCGCGAACGGCTCAAGTTCCAGTCATTCAGGTTCTCTAACCATTTGCCAAAACGGCCTGTACCGGTCGATTCTGGTTTCCAGTTAATGGTTTTATTTAGCTCCATCATGCGCTCTTTGCAAGCGGTTGAACGGATGAACCAACTGTCTAGCGGATAGTAAAGCACCGGTTTATCGGTACGCCAGCAGTGCGGATAGCTATGCACATGTTTCTCTATTTTGAACGCAAGGTTGCTTGCCTTCATCATCATGCAAAGGCTTACGTCGAGTGATTCGTCCTGATCGGTCAATGTAGGGTCGTAGGCATTCTTTACAAAACGGCCGGCATATTCTCTATATAACTCTACGTTAACATGCTCTTTTACAAATGTTGCGTCGAGTTCATCTAACGTATAGAATTTACCTGTAAGATCTACCATTGGGCGCAGTTCGCCTTTCGTATTGATGAGCTGCAACGGTGGAACACCGGCATTTTTAGCTACCAGAGCATCATCTGCACCAAAGGTGGGAGCAATGTGTACGATACCTGTACCGTCTTCGGTTGTTACAAAATCGCCCGATATCACACGGAACGCACCTTGACCGGGGTTTACCCAAGGCATCAGCTGCTCATATTCCATTCCTACCAAGTCGCTGCCTTTGTATTCAGCCACCACTTTGAACGGTATGAGTTTATCTCCTGTATTGTAGGCATCGAGTGGCAGCTCGGCAGCTTTAGGGTTGAAGTGAGTGTTCAGCAAAGCTTTGGCCAGTACCACGGTGATGGGTTGTCCGGTATAAGCATTGTACGATTGTACAGCTACATAATCGATCTTCGGGCCAACACAGAGAGCTGTGTTCGACGGCAACGTCCACGGAGTGGTAGTCCAGCCAATGAAGTAGGGAGTTCCCCACGCAGCCATTTCATTTTTAGGGTTTTTTATTTTAAACTGAGCGACCACGGTCGTGTCTTTCACGTCGCGGTAACATCCCGGCTGATTTAGTTCGTGAGAGCTCAACCCCGTGCCGGCAGCCGGTGAATAGGGCTGAATGGTGTAACCTTTATAGAGTAAGTCTTTTTTGTAGAGCTGTTTCAACAGCCACCACAATGTTTCGATGTAGCGGTTATCATAGGTGATATAGGGGTGTTGCATATCTACCCAATATCCCATTTTATGTGTCAAGTCCTCCCACTCTTTGGTGAATTTCATCACATCTTTGCGGCAAGCAGCATTATATTCGGCTACTGTAATTGATTTACCGATATCCTCTTTGGTAATACCTAACGTTTTTTCGACGCCCAACTCTACCGGAAGTCCGTGCGTATCCCATCCGGCTTTACGCATTACTTGGAAACCCTTCATGGTTTTGTAGCGACAGAAAATATCTTTGATTGAACGGGCCATTACGTGGTGAATACCCGGCATACCATTGGCTGATGGAGGCCCTTCGTAAAACACAAACGAAGGACAACCTTCGCGTTCGGTCATACTTTTGGCAAAAACTTCATTTTCGTCCCATTTCTTCAGCACCTCTTTGTTTACCTGCGCGAGGTCAAACTGTGAATATTCGGTAAATCTCTTACTCATGGTTTTATTATGATTTTACGATTGACAATTACAGTTAGGGATACCCCCTCTTTTTATAAGGGTGCAAATTTACAAAAACATTTGCTTTATTATCTATAAAAGAGCGTAAAAAGTATTTGGACTAAGAGTGTGCATTTAACAGTGTGTTAAGTACGTACTTAACACACTGTTAAATGCACACTCTTGCCATGCAAGAGTATATACTATTTAAAGATTTGATATATAGTAGTTAAGAAGCATTTTAGGTGAGGATTATTCGGTTCTTTACAACCATTCGAATACATACTTTTTCTTTTTAGAACAAGGTGTTTTTATGCTTTTGGCTACGAGGGTATATATAGAAAAAGGGATACACCTTGCGGTATATCCCTTTAATTTATCCTTGTTAATGGATTAGTTACGAGGTAGAGCTTCTTTAACTACCATCTGACGACCTTCGTATTCTGCGCCGTTTAATTCAGCGATAACACGTTGAGCTTCTTCGTCATTTGACATTTCAACAAAAGCAAATCCTTTAGATCTTTTTGTGTCGCGGTCTGTGATCAGTTTAACTGAATCTACTGTTCCGTATTCTTCCATTACTTGTCTCAAATCTGCTTCCTTAACACGATAGCTAAGGTTTCCAATATACATGTTCATAAAATAAAAAAAATAAAAATTGATAAAATAAAATTAGAAACAACAGAGGTTTGAGATAAATTCGAATTCAACAGAAAATGCGAAAAAAGAAACTTACAAAACGTTCAAATTGTTTTCTGAGTACAAAGAACGACATTATAATTGAATTATCAACTACAAACCTCTATTTATTTTCATAAATCACTGAATATTATTCAAATTGAGTGATAAATGAGAGTAATTTTTTGTTTTAAAGTATGTATCTTTGCCGCAATCAACAAATACACATCATGAATTTGAAAACGCTATTTATACTATCTGTCTCTCTTTTTTGTAGTCTCGCACATGCTCAGATCCCCTCGCTCCTCTCCTCCAAGCTAACGCCTATGGAAAAAGGATTGCAAAGTATTACCCGACAAACCGCCGAAGCACAAGTGGGATTCTTAGCTTGTGATGACATGGAAGGAAGAGAAGCGGGATTCAAAGGATCGCGTCTGGCCGCTCAATACATTGCTTCACTTTTGCAGATGACCGGCATCCAACCGTTGGGAGAGAGTTACTTTCAGGCTTTCGATGCCTATCGTAAAGAGCGGCAGCAGCGCGGACGCTTTCAAGTGCATCCCGATTCTATCGCCATTTTAAATAAAGGTGTTCATCAACGGCTATCCATGAACAATGTATTGGGCATGATACCCGGAAAGCGTACCGATGAATATGTAATAGTAGGTGCGCACTTCGATCATCTGGGTGTAGATGTGACATTAAACGGTGATTGCATCTATAACGGAGCCGATGACAATGCTTCGGGTGTATCGGCCGTGCTGCAAATAGCGCGTGCTTTTGTTCTCAGTGGGAAAAAGCCTGAGCGTACGGTCATCTTTGCCTTCTGGGATGGCGAAGAGAAAGGGCTGCTTGGCTCTTCTTACTTTGTGCAGAACTGTTCGTTCTTAAAGCAAATCAAAGGTTACCTCAATTTTGATATGATTGGGCGTAATAATAAACCGGAGAATCCCAAGCATGTGGTTTACTTCTATACTGAATCTCATCCGGAATTCGAACAGTGGTTGAAACAAGACATTCAGCGTTATGGATTGGGGTTAGAGCCCAATTATCGCCCGTGGGACAAGCCGGTGAGTGGTAGCGACAATGCTTCGTTTGCTAAGCACGATATTCCAATTATATGGTATCATACCGATGGGCATCCCGATTATCATCAGCCTTCTGACCATGCAGCTATGCTGAATTGGGACAAATTAGTCGCTATCACTCAAGCTTCGTTTCTAACGATGTGGAAACTGGCTAATTGACGTTCGCAGTCAGTTCTTATTTATTTTATGCCTGCTGTAGAACTGCTCTTGCTTTGTTTTTCGCGCTGATATTCACTCAAGGGTTTGGAGCTCGGTTTATCCGACTTCTCTTTCTTGACTTCTTTTTTCTTTTCTAGACCTTTCATGATTCAATAATTTAAAAATTGATAATATACTTGCAAGATACGGCTTTACTAGGGAATATTACCATAAAGTCCCCCTTATTGTTTGATCTTAACAATAAGGGGGACTTTATGGTTTAATAATTCTCAGAATATTTAGGGTATTCTGCTTTAAATACTCCGTTTAAAAAGAGATGTTACGCTTTTTTCTTCCAAAGCTGATTCATTGCTTCGAGGGTTTTCCCTTTTGTCTCGGGCACCCAACGCCATACAAAGAGAGCAGCCAGCACACAAATAATACCATAGAGGCTGTATGCAAACATCGGGCTGAAGTCATAAAGAGCCGGGAAAGTAGATGATATAATGTAATTGAATATCCATTGGAAAGCCACCGCAATGGCTATTGCTTTGCCACGAATGGTATTGGGAAAAATCTCTGCGATTAAGACCCAACAGATAGGTCCCCAAGACATCATGAAGAAGGCGGCGTAAACAATAACGGAGAGTACGGGCGCAATGCCTTTGATCGCCATGCTGTCGCACAAAGCCACTGAAAATGCACCAACTGCCATGCCGATAGAGCCAATGATGAGCAAAGGTTTCCGGCCGAATTTGTCGACAGTGAAAATTGCGATCAAGGTAAAAATAATATTAACGACTCCCATAATAACGGTCTGCATCATGCCTCCCCCTTCGGCACCGGCATTTTCGAATATGCGGGGTGCGTAATAAAGCACCGCATTGATACCAATGGCTTGCTGAAAGACAGAAAGAAGAATACCAATTACAATGACCGTGCCACCATAAGCAAATAATTTCTCTGTTTTCTCGTGAGCCGTTGCTTTGATTTCACTCAAAATCTCTTTGGCTTTGCGTGTACCGTTTACCTTTTCAAGTATCGAAAACGCTTTATTGTCTTGTTGCATCATCACCAAGTAGCGGGGCGATTTGGGTACAAAAAACAGCAACAACCCAAAAAGCATGGCAGGAAAAGCCTCCGAACCGAACATATAGCGCCACCCTTCGGTTACCGTCCACATGTCCGACTGATTGCTCACCGTTAGAATGCCCGTCAATTCATCTTTTATCAAAATGGGATTGCTGTGCCCACCCAAAATAAGGTAGTTCACAAAATAGACCACCAGCATACCGAAGATGATGGCAAACTGATTGCAGGAAACGAGTGTGCCGCGAATTTCTGAAGGGGCAATTTCTGCAATATACATGGGGCATACTGCTGAAGCCAGCCCTACTCCGACCCCGCCGATGATGCGGTAGAAATTAAAAGCAATCAATAGGTTCAGATTCGGCTTGCCGTAGTCGAAAAATAAGAATTCGGGATAATAGGAGCCCAAAGCTGATAAGAAGAATAGAACGGCAGCCAGCCTTAAGGAATTTCTTCGTCCCAAACGAGAAGCAAACAGACCCGACAAAGCTCCTCCCAGCACACAGCCTATAAGAGCGCTGGATGAAGTGATGCCGTGCATTACTTTGTTGTATTGAAAATCAGTTGCTGTCAAGAAGAAAGCTTCGAGTCCTTTTTCGGCCCCTGAGATAACAGCCGTGTCGTATCCAAAGAGGAGTCCGCCAAGAATGGCGACTACGGTAATAGAATAAAGGTAAAGTTTACTACCGTTTGCAGATGTGTTCATATTGTATTAGATGATTTAATGCGCCAGTATATTCTTAATACACGAACATACCGGCGCATGAATAAAAAATTAGCAGTACATATTTACAATCGCCTCGTAAAGTTCTTGTTTACCGCTTATCTGTTTGGGCTCGCCATTGGCTTTGGCATAAGCGACCAAATCTTCCAATGTCATTTTACCCTCTTCAAACGCTTTACCTTTGCCGCTATCAAACGAAGCATAACGGTCGGATAACATTTTCTGATAGGGCGATTCGTTCAATAGTGCTGCAGCAGACTCTAAAGCACGTGCCATAACGTCCATAGCAGCAATATGCGCGATAAAGATATCTTCCGGATCGGTAGAGTTGCGGCGAGTTTTGGCATCAAAATTGGTGCCTCCATTACCTAAACCATTGTTGCGAATGATTTGCATCATGGCTTGAGTCAGTTCAAAGTTATCGATTGGGAACTGATCCGTATCCCATCCGTTCTGATAATCGCCGCGATTGGCATCGATAGAACCCAGCATGCCGTTATCCACAGCTACAGCCAATTCGTGCTCGAACGTGTGACCGGCCAGTGTGGCGTGATTCACTTCGATATTTAACTTGAAATCTTTCTCCAAACCATGAGCTTTCAAGAAACCGATAACGGTTTCGGCATCTACATCGTATTGATGTTTGGTTGGCTCCATTGGTTTAGGTTCAATGAGGAATGTTCCTTTGAATCCACGTGCACGGGCATAGTCGCGAGCCACAGTCAGCATTTGTGCCAAATGTTCTTTTTCGCGCTTCTGATCGGTGTTCAGCAGTGACATGTACCCTTCGCGGCCACCCCAAAACACATAATTCTGACCTCCCAATTCGATGGTGGCATCAATTGCATTCTTTATTTGGATAGCAGCACGTGCTACTACATTAAAATCGGGGTTGGTAGCAGCGCCATTCATGTAGCGAGCATGGCTAAATACATTGGCAGTACCCCACAACAGTTTAATGCCTGTCTCGGCTTGTTTTTGTTTAGCATAGGCAACAATTGCCTTTAAATTGGCTTCATACGCTTCAACGGTATCGGCTTCGTCTACCAAGTCTACATCGTGAAAACAATAATACTCAATTCCTACCTTCTGCATAAATTCAAAACCGGCATCAAGCTTGTGCTTGGCTGCTTCAACCGCATCCTTGGTATCGTTCCAAGGAAACTGCTTAGTACCCCCACCAAACGGGTCGCCGCCTTCGGCACAGAGGGTATGCCACCAGGCCATGGAAAACTTCAACCACTCTTTCATTTTTTTACCATTGATCACCTTCTCTGCATCGTAATAACGAAATGCCATCGGGTTTCTACTCTCTTTACCTTCAAATTTAATTTTTTCTATTCCCGGGAAATACGCTTTAATTGCCATCATACTTGTTTGTTTATTAATGAAAAATTTATGTTGATTATCACTTCGCGATGCAGCCCATTGACTTCTCGAGTCGGTGTTTCCACAGGGCATAGGCATCGGCATACGCTTGTTGCTGAGCCGGGTTTGGCTCAATAACCTCCAATTTATTTAATGTTGCAAAGGCTTCCTTATTATCCTTATAGATGCCTGCACCGATACCTGCGCCTTTGGCTGCTCCAACCGATCCATCCGTGTCATATAGCTCGATCACCGCTCCTGATACTCCTGCCAATGTATTGCGGAAGATAGGACTAAGGAACATATTGGCATGCCCGGCGTGTATTTTCTTAACCGGAATACCCATTTGCTCCATAATGTCGATGCCATATTTAAAAGAAAAAACAATGCCTTCTTGTGCCGCACGAATGAGGTGATGCTTACTGTGTGCATTGAAGTCGACTCCACGGATGCTACAGCCAATTTCTTTGTTGTTGAGCATTCGTTCTGCACCGTTTCCAAAAGGCAGGATGCTGATACCTGCGCTTCCGATGGGTGCCTTCGCTGCCAACGCATTCATCTCAGGGTATGAGATACCTTCGGGAGCAATATTCTTTTTCACCCAAGAGTTAAGAATGCCTGTGCCGTTGATGCAAAGCAATACGCCCAAACGAGTTTGTTGGTTGGTATGGTTAACGTGTGCAAAGGTGTTGACACGCGACTGAGGGTCGTAGTTTACTCCGCCATTCACCCCATATACAACTCCCGACGTTCCGGCAGTCGAAGCAATCTCACCCGGATTGAACACATTGAGCGAAAGCGCATTGTTGGGCTGGTCGCCTGCTCGGTAAGTAATTGGAGTTCCTTCGTTCAAGCCTAACTCTTTAGCAACGGTGGCGCTGACCCTCCCCTGTTCCGAAAAAGTAGGCTGGATGGGCGCAATAAGCGAAGAGTCAAAGCCATAATAGCTCATTAAGGAATTGGAAACTTGGTTGTTTTTAAAATCCCAAAACATTCCTTCAGAGAGTCCGGAAACGGTTGTGCATATCTCTCCACTCAGCTTCATAGCAATATAATCGCCCGGAAGCATGATTTTATCAATCTGTGTGTAGACAGCCGGTTCATTGGCTTTGATCCAAGCCAGTTTTGAAGCAGTAAAGTTACCCGGAGAGTTGAGCAGGTGTGACAAGCAATAGGCTTCACCAATGGTTTCGAACGCCTTCTGTCCGTAAGGAACCGCACGCGAATCACACCAAATGATGGCCGGACGCAATACCTTTTGTTCTTTGTCTACACAGACTAGCCCATGCATCTGGTAAGAGATGCCAATAGCCTTAATCTCGGCCGGATTGATGCGGGACTCTTGCATAATAGCCTTTGTGGAGCGTTTTAAGTTCTCCCACCAATCTTCGGGATGCTGTTCGGCCCATCCGGGTTTCACTGCTATAATAGCTGCTTCGGTTTTCGGAAAGAATGCCGAAGCCACACATTTGCCTGTTTCAGCATGAACAAGGCTCGCTTTAACGGACGAGCTACCGATATCATAACCTAATAGAAACATGATTGTATTTACGATTTATATAAGTTAAAACTGACTACTTAAATCACTCTTCATTTATCTCCTTCGCTTATTATAAATCTTCTTATCAAACTTATAATAACGGGCTGCTCGGTGCGCTACTCCTTGCTGACACTCTTCGAGTGGAACCACATAATCCATCAGAGCTATTTTTTTATGAAAGTTGCGCACATCTACCTGTTGATCATAAAGTAGTTCATAGAGAACGCGCAGTTGCGACACGGTGAATTTTCGTGGAAGCAGGTCGAACAGTATGGAAGGATTGACTTCTACAAACTGACGGATAGCCCCCAATGCCTCTTTTATAATAAGGTTATGATCAAAAGCAAGCAGCTTTACCTCTTGCAAGGATACCCAAGCAGCTTGTGAAGCATCCAGATTTTTATCGAGCGTACGGCCTATCTTAACTACGGCCAGATAGGCAATGGTTACAATGCGTTCGACTCGCGACTCGGTAGCTCGCTCCAGCCAAAGCACATCCTTGGGGTTGCTCGTGCGATTTTTAGATCCAAATGCTTTGAACTGCATCAAGTGAACGTTTTTGAGTCCGGTTAGTTGGGTTAATACCCGTTGAGCAGCTTCATCCAAATCTTCATCGGTATAAATAAGGCTGCCCGGAAGTTTCATATCATGATAGGTCTCACCCTCCTCTTCTCCCATACGGTTCACTAACAAAACCTTAAGTTGCTCGCCATCAAAACCAATCACAACACAATCTACTGAAATATGGTTACTGGCTAACTGTTTATTTTTTATATCTTGCATAATGTTCTATTTAAACAATGCAAATATACGGATGGTTACACGAAAAACAAGATGTTATATCATGCTATAAAACATTGTTTTTCAAATATATACATATCATACATTATACAAGATGTAATTTTATGGTTAACGTATGAATTACAATATGTATTTTAGTGCAGTTAGATGAGCAGAAACTGTACAAACGAAAAAAAGAGCAGAACGCTTTACTATCAGCGCCTTTCGCCTACACTCCATATCAAAGCATCCCGGTGGCTTATTGTATTCTAAACAACAAGGAGTTTTGAGCGATTTCTCTTTTATTCGACCTTTGATGACAATCGTTAAAAAATAGTAATAGCGCGCAGTCGTTAGAGAAGTTGTTCTGGATGATTTTACCCCATTTACCGTAAAATAAGGTCTAAAAAAGGAGTTACTTTGCCACTTTCAGTACAATAATTTGTAGTTTGTAATTTGTAATATCTAAATTATCCCTACCTTTGACATTGAATTTTAAAACATTAAAAGACTAAATAGATGAAAGCATTTGTATTTCCCGGTCAAGGTGCCCAGTTCGTTGGAATGGGTAAAGACTTATATGAAAGTTCAGCTTTAGCGAAAGAACTGTTTGAAAAAGCAAATGATATCCTCGGATACCGCATTACCGATATTATGTTTAACGGCACAGATGAAGATCTGCGTCAAACAAAAGTGACTCAACCTGCCGTATTCCTTCACTCAGTGATCTCTGCGCTTTGCATGGGCGATGATTTCAAACCCGAAATGACAGCCGGTCACTCATTGGGTGAGTTTTCGGCACTGGTTGCTGCCGGGGCGTTAAGCTTCGAAGATGGTTTGAAACTGGTTTATGCTCGTGCTATGGCTATGCAGAAAGCTTGTGAAGCTACTCCTTCGACCATGGCAGCTATTCTTGGGCTACCCGACGAAAAGGTAGAAGAAATCTGTGCAGCCCTATCAGCCGATGGCGAAGTATGTGTTGCTGCTAACTATAACTGTCCTGGCCAGATTGTTATCTCGGGTTCTATTCCCGGTATTGAGAAAGCTTGCGAGCTGATGAAAGCTGCTGGAGCCAAACGCGCATTGCCATTAAAGGTGGGTGGCGCTTTTCACTCACCATTGATGAACCCTGCTAAAGTAGAATTGGCAGCTGCTATTGCCGCTACCGAAATTCACACGCCTAAATGTCCTGTTTATCAGAATGTAGATGCATTACCTTATACGGATCCTGCCGAGATAAAGAATAACTTGATGGCTCAACTCACCGCTTCGGTGCGTTGGACACAAACAGTGAAAAACATGGTTGCTGATGGTGCTACAGATTTTACTGAGTGTGGACCTGGCGCTGTGCTTCAAGGTTTGGTTAAAAAGATTGAACCGGGAGTAGAGGCTCACGGTATTGCTTAATAGGCAATTATAAAGATATTTAAAAAGGCTCCTGCTTAAAAAGTAGGGGCCTTTTTAAATAGTAGCTGGTAAACTTTCTCTCTTCATCCTTTGTTGTATTTTCATTTAAGATTCATACGAAATAACCTTTCAACAGATTCACTCATGAAAATACATGAATACCAAGCCAAAGAACTGTTCTCTATTTACGGAATACCCGTCGAGAAACATGCGCTGTGCCATACAGCCGATGGCGCATTGGCCGCTTATCATCGAATGGGAATTCCTCGTGTTGTTATTAAAGCGCAAGCCTTAGTCGGTGGCCGAGGCAAAGCAGGGGGCATCAAGTCAGCCCTCAATGCCGAAGAGGTTTATCGCAACACCAAAACGATATTGACAATGACAATGAAAGGATTGCCTATAACGAAAGTGCTGCTCAGCGAAGCAGTGAATATTGCCTCAGAGTATTACCTTGGCTTTGTGGTTGATCGCAACACACACGCTGTAGTGCTTATCATAAGCGATACAGGAGGCATGGACATTGAAGAGGTAGCCCGCAATACTCCCGAAAAAATAGTTCGTTTCAAAATTGACCCCGCCATTGGTATTCCCGATTACTTGGCTCGTCGTTTTGCCTTTCTCTATTTCAATCGAATAGAGTTGGCCGGCCCCATGAGTACTATAATTCAATCACTGTATAAACTTTTTGTTGAGAACGATGCTTCGCTTGCCGAAATTAATCCTTTGGTATTGACCACTGAAGGTCATTTAGTAGCTGTTGATGCAAAAATAACATTCGATGACAATGCTTTGTATCGCCAACCTAAGATACATACCCTTTTTGAGCCCACCATCGATGAAAAAGCTGAAGCTCTTGCCAAAGAGAAAGGATTCGTCTATATACGAATGGATGGTGAGATAGGCTGCATAGTCAATGGAGCCGGATTAGCTATGGCCACGATGGATATGATTAAGCTGTATGGTGCTGCACCTGCCAATTTTTTGGATATAGGAGGAAGTTCCAACCCGGCCAAAGTAGTCGAAGCCATGAAGATGTTGTTGAACGACAAACAGGTAAAGGTAGTACTGATCAACATCTTTGGTGGTATCACGCGTTGTGATGATGTGGCAATGGGGCTTCTTGAGGCATTCGAAAAGGTCAATATAAACATCCCCACCATTGTGCGTCTTACCGGAACCAATGAACAAAGAGGACGCGAACTGTTGCGTACATCTAATCGTTTTCGAGTAGCTGAAACCATGAAGGAAGCTGTTTTATGGGCCGTTCAAACATTAAAAAGAGAGAGTATATGAGCATATTAATCGATCAATCCACCCGCATGATTGTGCAGGGGATTACCGGACGAGACGGATTGTTTCATGCCCTCAGAATGAAAGAGTATGGCACTTGTGTAGTTGGAGGTACCTCTCCGGGCAAAGGAGGAAGAAAGATTGATACCATCCCTGTGTTCAATACCGTTTACGAAGCGGTACAGAGCACAAATGCCAATACCTCGATCATTTTCGTACCGGCACGCTTCGCTGCTGATGCAATCATGGAGGCTGCCGATGCAGGCATAGGTTTGATTATTTGCATAACCGAAGGTATACCTACGCTCGATGTAATTAAAGCCTACCATTTTGTTCGTCAAAAAGGAGCCTTACTGATTGGGCCAAATTGTCCGGGGCTTATCTCTCCGGCCAAAAGCTTGGTCGGCATTCTTCCAGGAAAAATATTTAAAGAAGGACATGTTGGCGTGATGAGTCGCAGCGGAACACTAACCTATGAGATCGTTTATCACCTAACTTCCAATGGTATAGGACAATCTACTGCCATTGGTGTAGGCGGCGATCCTGTTGTAGGACTCTGCTTTATAGAGTTGCTCGAACGTTTTGAGAAAGATCCCGATACGCATGCTATTGTAATGATTGGCGAGATTGGTGGAAATGCTGAAGAACTGGCTGCCGAGTATATTCGGCAACAGGTCACCAAACCCGTGGTTGCCTTTATTGCAGGGCAGTCAGCACCTATTGGAAAGCAAATGGGACACGCAGGGGCAATCATCTCAGGTAGTTCGGGCTCTGCTACCACTAAGATTGAAGTATTAAAAGCTGCAGGTATTCAGGTAGCCAATGAGCCGTCAGAGGTTCCTCGACTGTTGAATGAGCTGATGCATAAACCCAATATAATGCTTGAAGAGTAGCCCAGGCTACTCTTCAAGCATTATAAGCGTATTACAGACCTTTCTTTACCCCTGTTTTAATAAGCAATGCATTCATCGGATACGTGTAAACGAAACCGAAGAACATCGCTATCTGCATCATAAGCCAGAACGTCCAAGTGCTTTTCTCCACAGGAATTTCTTCGGAGATAAAATAGAAGACGATAGCCATCCACACATACATTCCTAACTGCCAAGAGATCAAAGAGAAGGATTCCGCTTTAACAGCTTTTAGAAGACCAATTCCAACTGACGTTCTCTCCGTTTCACGCGTGGCATAGAACTGAAAATAGACTCCAATAATCAAAGCCAATACAAAATCAATGACCCAACTACCAATGAGCGCACTACCAAACACACTGACAGGATAGTAGTAAGTAAAGCTCTCGCCCATAATATTGCCCAAAGTGAAGGCAGCACCACAACTCAATACAGACAGCGTGTTGGATTGCCACTCCGGTGTGTCCGACCTTAGTTCTGCATCTTTACTAATCTTCGTATCACTATTTACTCTCAATTTTTCACGACCAAACTTGAAGTAGGCCCATAAAGCCAGGTAACCAGCCCATAACGCAGTTAAAATCCATACTGCATTCATGATTCTCATGGACTGCGGGTTGCGATTGAGATCTTTGGCAATAATAATAGCAGAAACGATACCCAAGCATACAAAAACCATTGCTAATAGATTAAACATAGTTGTACGTTTTAAAGTGATAAGGATACAACAGTTCGCATTATAAATGGTTCAAGAGCTATAGCTGAAGAAGCTATCAAGGAAGCATACGATTCGCCAAAGAAAATAAATTCTACCTGTCAAGGATCTCTTTGCTGACTAAGTACGACCTCTTTCGAGTTCTCATTTTCTTGTCGATATACATCCAGTATCCGGTAATAGGTAGCAGCCCTCCGATGATGGCTGCTATGAAAGTGAGTGTCTTCGAAAACCATCCGGCATAATCGCCGAAGTGTAGCGAACGAACCACTTTCCAAATTGGAGCTCCGCGCTGCACCTCGGCATCGAAGATAAAGCCTACCAAGTCTCTGTACCATTGAAAAGACCACATCAGACCGGTCAAGGCACAAACGAGCAAGATGATTCCGGCGTAAAGCCCCAGCACGGTATGCAGATTATAGAGCGTTTGTCGCATCGTTCTGCCCTGACGGACAGTGAAGTGTCGTTTTTTCCACTTCTTTGGCCAGCATGCCACCATCCCACTTATCAATATAAAGATGAAAAAGAGCGTGGAGATACCTACAATGACTTTGCCAACGGTACGTGTATCATCCATCAGCCAGCGATGCAGTTTCATGACACCCATTAGCGGGCTGTCGCGAATGTTTTCATACCCCATATACGTCAGCAATTCCTCTTTAAACACCAATATTGCACCAGTAAAACAGATGATACTGATCATGATTCCGGCCGGAAGTGATAGCCACAGATGAATGTATTTACTTGTTTTTTTCATGAATAGCTAATTAAAATCGATAAGTGACTGCTGCCGAGAAGTTTCGTGGATCTATTTGATTGATGTACCCACCTCGGTAGTAAGAGTTATACCCCAATGTGTCGAAAAGATTATTCATATATACCCGAGTAGTAAAGGAACCGATACCATAAGCCAATTGCGCATTGACCGTTGTGTAAGCGGGCATATCGAAAGGTTTTGCTCCTTTCATTGATCCGTGTCCATCGGGTACTAGCGAGTAGTCATTCACCGGACGTGCCCCTACATAATATACACCGATACCCGCCGAGAGTCTTTTCAACCATCCTTTGCGCACCGCGTATTGAATCCATCCATTAGCAGTATGCTTGGGCGTATTCATGGGGGCCGATCCGTTTTGAAAAGCAGGACTGTTTTCATACCGAGCATCCAGATAGGCATACCCCAGCATTACTTGAAGGTCTTCAAGAACACTTCCACTGAGTTCCACCTCTACCCCTTTGCGTTTCAAGTCGCCTGCTTTGTCAAAATAGCCTGTTTTCTGTGTGGTTCCTTCTTCGTAAGTGGCATACGACAAGTTGTTAGTGTTGATATCAAAATAGGTCAGATTGAAGCGTACTCTATTATTCAACCAATCTGATTTTATGCCAACTTCGAACTGACGGGTATTCGATGGACCGATGTCTTCGCCATTCTCCATTTTGTTGGAAGCCGATCGCAGGCTGGTCGTTGTGGTATACGAGCCAAACAGATTAATATTACGAATGGGTGTAACCATAACTCCAAGCATGGGATTCCATGCATCACCCGTAACAGCGCCCACGGTGCTGTTGTCTAAACTGCTGATATAGCTGTAACGCAACCCCATGATGGCTTTCAGGTATTTGTTAAGGGTCATCACCTCTTGAGCCATGAAGCCATAGCTCGATGAATTAGATGCCACAGGTGTTTCAGCGTGGAGGACGATAGTCCGAGGCAGCTTATTCGGTATTTCGGGTGCCAGCACGTTAATGGTATCCACATCAACCGATCCGTAACTGATTGTTGACAAGTCGGTCTGTTTGTAATCGAACCCTACCTGAAAGGTGTGTTTAAGGGAACCGGTGTATACATCTTTTCCGATGAAGTCTAACTGGAAGGTAGCGTTTTGATCATCACGAAGCGAACGAGAGATTGTTCTTCTCCGACGGTTATACTCTTTGTTGACAACTGTGCCTACCGAGGTGCTGGTGTTATCGACCTTGTAGGATGAGTTAAAGTAGGCCGCACGCAGGCTGAAGTTATCGTTTAGCTGCCGAGTAATACGCGCTGCATAGGTTAGCGTTTTATTTTCTACATTGTCATTCTCGAATCCCAAGAACTTGTTGTAGGGCATTTTATACAAATTTTCGGTGGTGTCGGCCGATAGGTTGACGCTGCTGGTATAGGGTGTGCGATTGTCATTCAGGTAATCCATCTCGAAAGTAATTGCTGTTTTCTCATCCGGACGCCATTCGATGGAAGGGTTCACATAAACCCTGTTCGAATGAATCATTGCACGATAGCTATCGGCACGTTCGTAGGCTCCGTTCATGCGAAAAGCAAAGGTTTTGTTTTTATCGAGCACAGTTTGCACATCGAATGTAGGACGTATCAATCCCCAACTTCCAGCTCTCACAGTCACCTCGGCTTCGTTCTCAAATTTAGGTGTTTTGGTTACTACATTGATGATACCTCCTGCACTGCCCAAGTCGTTGCCTATGCCTTGGGTTACAGCTGCCGATCCTTTGATGACTTGAACGCTCTCTACGCCCTGCATCTCGGTTAGGGCCGAACCGCTGCGGAAGTCTGAATCTACTCTTACCCCGTTCTTTAAAATAGGTACTCCCCGATAGCCACGGATGGACATACTTTCGCGTACTCCACCATACGAGCCAAACAGCGTTACACCGGGTACATTCTTTGCTGCATCGGTCACAGTCAGTGCACCTTGCTCTGTAATCGATTTGGCTGAAATCACAGAGATGCTTTGAATCTGTTCGCTGGGACGCAACGGCATGCGCGTAATCACATCCAGTTTTTTGGGTTGGCTGTAGCGTTCGCCAAACACCTCAACTGTCGAAAGCAAATTCTCATCAGGCACAAGCGTAAAGGAGATGTTAATCGTGTTACGACCCGTAAACGCTACCGTTTTTGTTTGCGAAGTATAGCCCACAAAACTTACTTTAACTTGATAACTGCCCCTGGGCAGGTCTTTCAGAAGGAATCGTCCGTCATTGCGAGTTGTGGTTCCCCAAGAGGTTCCTTCGAGGCATACGCTCACGCCGGGCAACGGATTGTTTGTTTCATCGAATACTACGCCGCGAATAGTAGGTGTTTTGTCTGCCATTTCATCATTGGCCATCAGTAACAAGGGAAGCGCAAATACAACAGTTAAAAGAAAGACACAAATCTTTTTCATACGTAAATTAGTTGATGTAATTGTTTTATTTTCGACTGCAAAGATAGAGCTAGTCTAAAGGTGGGGCAATACCTAAATAAAGGTATAATGAACACTCATATCACTACATAAGGTGATGAAAAAGTGAAAAAAGCTTTAATGATGCCACTTTTACCTGCTTACCGAACTCATCACCATCATAAACAGCATATTTTTTATGCTTATTGCTATACAAATCTGAATATTTTAGGCTATTTTTGCCACTGATCGTGTATATTACAGATCATTTCGTTCTATCAATCATTTAAATACAGAAATACACATGGAAACAACCACCAAACTCTACTCGCTGAATTACAGCAACGTCAAGACTTATCTTTTCGCTCTGTTATTTATAATCGGTAACGTTGCATTGCCGCAACTGTGTCATTTAACCCCTTACGGCGGACCGACCCTACTTCCCATTTACTTTTTCACGCTCATTGCCGCCTACAAGTATGGCTTTAGAGTAGCTTTGCTCACGGCTATCCTCTCTCCTATTATCAATCACTTGCTGTTTGGCATGCCTCCTCTTGCGGTGTTACCCGCCATTCTCATTAAGTCGACTTTACTCGCTGGTGCTGCCGCGCTGGCTGCTCACTATAGCAAGCAAGTATCGCTGTTGAGCATTTTGCTTGCAGTGTTGGCTTATCAGGCGGTAGGAACAGCATTTGAGTGGATGTTAACGGGTAGTTTTCATGTAGCGGTACAAGATTTTCGAATAGGTATTCCCGGTATGCTCATTCAGTGGTTTGGCGGATATGCCCTATTGAAAGCCATTGCAAAGATTTAATATAGGTATGGCAAAAACATGGAATGAGGTGATGGAGCGTTTTGGTTCTATCACGTTCGAAGAGGAATTTGATTTTATTGTAGCCATAGCCAATGGGGGTATTGTTCCGGCAGCTATCATCAACCAACGTTTGCAGAAAGAGATTCACCTGCTCAGCATTAACCTGAGAGACGAGTATCAGCATCCGAAGTACGAGCAACCCAAGCTGCTGGCACCTATCGATTTTGAGTTCAAAAACAAGAACATACTGTTGGTAGACGATCGAATAAAGACGGGTGCAACCATTCGCTTGGCTTGCGAACTGATGAAAGAGGCCGCCACAATCAAAACATTTGCAGTGAATGGAACGGCCGATTATGCTCTCTTTGATGAAGCTTGCTTCAAATTTCCCTGGATTTTATAACAGGAGATAAATGATACTACTTAAATTGATATATACTATAGAATGGATAGAAGAGATTTTCTGAAAACAGTAGCGATTGCAGGTGCGGCAATGACCATACAGCGATCGGATGCCATGGAGATTTTGACACAGGCCACCAAAGCCGGCGGTAAACCCGACTTGGTAGCAGTGATGGGAGGCGAACCCGAAGAGATGTTTCGTAAAGCCATTGCCGAATTGGGTGGAATGAAACAGTTTGTTAAACGGGGACAGAAGGTGGTGGTAAAACCCAACATCGGATGGGATAAAGTACCCGAGTTAGCCGGAAATACCAACCCCAAATTGGTTGGTGAAATTGTGAAACAATGCTTTGCAGCCGGAGCCAAAGAGGTGATTGTCTTTGATCATACCTGCGATGACTGGCAAAAGTGCTATAAAAACAGCGGCATCGAAGCAGCTGCCAAAGCAGCAGGCGCCAAAATAATGCCGGCTCATTTGGAATCGTACTATCGCCCGGTGGCCCTTCCTTCGGGCAAAAGCCTCAAATCGACTAAGATACACGAAGCCATTCTCAACAGCGATGTATGGATCAATGTGCCCGTTTTGAAAAACCACGGCGGAGCCAACCTCACCATATCCATGAAGAACCACATGGGCATTGTATGGGATCGCGGCTATTTCCATCAGAACGACCTGCAACAGTGCATTGCCGACATCTGCACCATGGAGAAAAAAGCGGTATTGAACGTAGTCGATGCTTACCGCATCATGAAAACCAACGGTCCGCGCGGACGGTCAGAGTCAGACGTGGTGCTAACGAAAGGGCTGTTTCTCTCGCCCGACATTGTAGCTGTAGATACCGCCGCAGCAAAATTCTTTAATCAAGTACGCGAAATGCCGCTCGAAACGGTAGGACACTTAGCAAAGGGTGAAGCCTTGAACATCGGCACGATGAATCTCGATAAACTCAATGTGAAGCGAATTAAGATGTAATGTAATGATGTTAAGGAAAATACGTATTGTTATATCCGTAGTGCTATGGGCACTACTCACCTTTTTCTTTCTCGATTTTGCTGAGGTATTGCCTTGGCAACTTCATGGTTTAACACATCTCCAATGGATACCTGCACTGCTCTCGCTTAGTGTGGGTATATGGGTGTTTTTGCTCATACTGTCTCTTCTTTTTGGGCGCGCCTACTGTTCGAGCATCTGCCCGATGGGTACGTTTCAAGATATAATGACCGGACTGTCGAAGCGCACCAGCAAGAAGAAAAAGCGGTTCCGCTTCTCGCCCGAGAAACGGCTATTGCGTTGGAGTGTTGTGGTCATTATCTTGATCGCTTCACTTAGTGGATTCACGCTTTTACTGGCTCTGTTCGATCCTTATAGCGCTTATGGCCGCATAGCGACCAATGTGTTCAAACCGCTCTACCTGCAAGGCAATAACCTGCTCGAATCTCTCTTTTCAAGTTTCGACAACTATACCTTTTACCGAGTAGATGCCTCGTTGGTCAGCATCAGCTCTTTCGTTATCGCGTCCATTACCTTTCTGCTGATTGGCTTTCTGGCCTGGAGGCACGGGCGGACGTGGTGCAACACCATCTGTCCGGTGGGTACAGTATTGGGTTTCCTTAGCCGCTTCGCTCTTTTTAAAATACGCATCAATGAGCATGCATGCACTCACTGTGGTCTATGTGCTACTCGCTGCAAAGCATCGTGTCTGAACAGCAAAGAGGGAACGGTTGATTACAGTCGTTGCGTCAATTGTTTCGACTGCCTAGAGGTGTGCAAGGAGAAGGCATTGGTCTACTCGCTTCCGCTAAAGCCTGCCAAGGAGCAGAAACAAGAGCCTGTTGCTTCGAAGCGACGCTTTCTTATAGCCGGACTCACAACGACTGCTGCCGCACCCCATCTGTTGACACAAGCTCAAGAAACCTTGGCTAAACTCGGGGGCAAGAGAGCTTATCACACGGAGCATCCGATCACTCCTCCGGGTTCTGTAAGTCGTGCGCACTTTGCCGACCGTTGCACCTCTTGTCACCTCTGTGTGAGTAAATGTCCTTCGCATGTGCTTAAACCTGCTTTCATGGAGTATGGACTGGGTGGAATGATGCAGCCTACTGTCAATTTCAAAGATGGTTTTTGCAACTTCGACTGCACGTTGTGTGGCCATGTTTGTCCCAACGAAGCGATCAGACCTCTAACTGTAGAGCAGAAACACCTCACGCAAATGGGAATTGTTGTGTTTATTAAAGAAAACTGCATTGTTTATACTGACGGTACAAGTTGTGGCGCCTGCTCTGAACATTGTCCTACACAAGCCATCGCTATGGTTCCTTTTAAAGATGGGCTTACCATTCCTGAGGTGCATACAGACATCTGTGTAGGATGCGGTGGCTGCGAATATGTATGTCCAGCACGCCCTTTCCGTGCAGTGCACATTGAAGGAAATGTTATACAGAAACAAGCTCAACCCTTTATTGAAAAGAAAGAAGAGAAGATCGAAGTCGATGGATTTGGCTTTTAATAAATTATTTTCTTCGTATATCAGCCTTGCTTTCCATAATTTCATTACTTTCGTGGCATACTATCAACGTTAATAGACAAACTAAAATGGAAAGTATTCAACAAACCTATGACATAGGCTACGCTTTGAGTGGCGGATTCATCAAAGGATTTGCTCATCTCGGTGTTATCCAATCACTTCTGGAACACGATATCAAACCCGACATCATTGCCGGAGTTAGTGCAGGTGCTTTAGCTGGTGCGTTTTATGCCGATGGCAATGAACCCTATCGTGTTTTAGACTACTTTTCGGGGCACAAGTTTCAAGACTTAACCAAGCTGGTTATCCCCAAAGTAGGATTGTTTGAATTGAAAGAGTTTATTGACTTTTTAAAAACCAACTTGAAGGCGCAAAGGCTTGAAGAGCTAAAAACTCCGCTTATCATCACAGCGACCGATCTGGATCATGGCAAAAGCGTTCACTTTACCAAAGGCAGCCTTGCCGAGCGTGTAGCTGCTTCGTGTTGCATGCCCGTTATGTTTACTCCTGTCCGAATCAATGGAGTGCATTATGTTGACGGCGGTCTCTTTATGAACCTCCCGGTATCGGTGCTTCGCAGCCAATGCGAAAAAGTAGTGGCAATCAATGTAAGTCCGTTGATGGCCGAAAAATACAAAATGAATATAGTCAGCATTGCCATGCGTTCTTATCATTTCATGTTCCGTGCCAACACGTTTCACGAACGTCTAAATTGTGATTTACTTATTGAACCCTATAATCTGCATGGATACAGCAACAGTGAGCTCGAGAAAGCAGAAGAGATTTTTGAGCAAGGCTATGACACAGCCAATGCAGTAATTAATCAGCTCATTGAAGAAAAAAGAAAAATATGGAGATAAAAAACGAGAATAAAATAATTATATATCAAGTATTTACCCGTCTGTTTGGAAACAATAGCAATCATTGCGTTTACAATGGAGACATCGCTACCAATGGGTGTGGTAAAATGGCCGATTTCACAGCTTTGGCACTAAACGAAATCAAGAAGTTGGGTACTACGCACATTTGGTACACCGGTATTATTGAACATGCTACTCAGACCGATTATCGTCGTTACAACATTCGTCCCGATCATCCGGCTGTGGTGAAAGGAAAAGCCGGTTCGCCTTATGCCATCAAAGACTATTATGATGTTGATCCGGATATTGCTACTGACGTTCCCGAACGAATGAGAGAATTTGAACAGTTAGTGCTTCGTACACATACAGCCGGATTGAAGGTGATTATTGACTTTGTACCCAATCACGTAGCTCGTCAGTACCATTCGGATGCACAACCCGACGGAACAGTTGAGTTGGGAGTCAATGATGATACATCCACCTCTTTTAGCCCTTACAATAACTTTTATTATATCCCGCAAACAGCATTTCACGGACAGTTTGACATGAAAGCTTCTGCCCCCGAGCCCTATAAAGAGTATCCTGCCAAGGCTACCGGGAACAACCGTTTCGATGCCTACCCCAATATTTCCGATTGGTACGAAACCATCAAACTGAACTACGGTATTGATTACCTCAATGGCGGTACCTGTTGCTTTTCGCCTATTCCCGATACATGGTTAAAGATGCTCGATATCTTACTCTTTTGGGCGGCTAAGCAGGTGGATGGTTTTCGTTGTGATATGGCCGAAATGGTGCCGGTAGAGTTTTGGGAATGGGCTATTCCGCAAGTCAAAGAGAAGTATCCTCATTTGCTCTTCATTGCCGAGGTGTACAACCCCGACGAATATCACAACTACTTAAATCGTGGAAAATTTGATTACCTTTATGATAAAGTAGGACTGTATGACACCCTGCGCAATGTAGTTTGTGGTTACGAATCGGCTACTGCTATTACGCGCAGTTGGCAGAGTTTGGGGGGAGTAGAGAGTCGCATGCTGAACTTTCTGGAGAACCATGATGAACAACGCATTGCCTCAGATTTCTTTGCCGGAAATCCGCACAAAGGTATTCCTGCCCTTGTCGTGTCGGCTTGTATGAATACCAACCCGATGATGATCTATTTTGGACAAGAGTTTGGCGAAATGGGTATGGATTGTGAAGGATTCAGTGGGCGCGACGGACGAACTACCATTTTCGATTATTGGAGTGTAGACACCGTTCGTCGTTGGCGCAATAAAGGCAAGTTCGATGGCAAGATGTTGACTAACGAGCAGAAACATCTATATGAATTGTACCGCAAAATTCTTACGATCTCGACTAAGGAGAAAGCCATCACACAGGGGTTGTTTTTTGATCTTATGTATGCCAATCAAAACGGTTGGCGTTTCAATGACCACAAACAATATACCTTTTTACGCAAACATGACAATGAGTTGCTGTTTATTACGGCCAACTTCGATAGTCAGCCTGTAGAGGTAGCCATCAACATTCCATCTCATGCTTTCGATTTCATGCAGATACCACAAATGGATCTTTACATAGCTACCGATCTGATGACGGACAAAACAGAAGAAATCTGCCTGCTTCCCTACAAGGCAACAGAAATATCGATAGGTGCGTATAGCGCTAAAGTATTAAAAATAATGATATAAACAAGCATAAAAAAAAGTACGTACTCTTCTAGGGTAAGAGTACGTACTTAACACAGTATTAAGTACGTATTTAACGGTGTTAAGTACGTACTCTTTTATGGATCTTATTTCTTCTTTCTAAGCACTACTGCGCTACGTGCCGGAATGTAAAGTTTAAGCCACTCCTTCTTCTCTTTTTGATACAGCTGGTCGAATGAAGTAAAGTGCGTCACACTGTCATCAGTTAAGCCGTTTCCACCAAAGGCTACGTTGTCTGTATTCAGAATAACCTCATACGCTCCCGGATCTACCAAGAATCCATAATCAACAAACGACTGTTTCGGATTAAAATTAAATGCAAAAATCAAATCTTTACGTTGATAAGCCAAGGTCTGGTCGGTATCACTATGCCAAATTTCTTGCACTGCTGTTGTTTGGAAATTTGTTACTCCTTTTACCATTTTCAGCATTTCTTCATCGAAATCGGCCATGTAGTGATAAATCAGGTTTTTGTTATCGACCAAATCCCATTGACGACGAGCATATTTACACGACCATCCATTTCCTTCGCGTGGAAAGTCAATCCACTCCGGATGTCCGAACTCATTGCCCATGAAGTTTAAATAGCCTCCATTCATGGTTGTTGCTGTGAGTAAACGAATCATTTTATGCAAAGCAATGCCTCGATTTACGATGTAGTTTTCATCGCCTTTTTGCATATGCCAATACATATCAGCATCAATTAAGCGGAAAACCAGCGTCTTATCTCCTACCAATGCTTGATCATGACTTTCAGCATACGATATGGTTTTCTCGTCCTTACGGCGGTTGGTTACCTCCCAAAACATGCTCGATGGTTTCCAGTCTTCATCAATCTTCTCTTTAATGGTTTTTATCCAATAGTCGGGGATGTTCATTGCCATTCGATAATCAAAACCATACCCACCGTCTTCTATCTTAACAGCAAGACCTGGCATTCCCGATACCTCTTCGGCAACAGTGATCGCTTTTGGCTTGATCTCATGAATTAGTTTATTGGCTAGTGTCAAGTAGCAAATGGCATTGCCATCTTGATGCCCATTGAAATAGGCGGCATAATCAGAGAACGATTCGCCCAACCCGTGGCTGTAATAGAGCATAGATGTTACTCCATCGAAACGGAAGCCATCGAGGTTATACTCTTCCAACCAGTATTTGCAGTTAGATAGCAAGAAGTGCAGTACTTCATTTTTACCATAATCAAAACAAAGCGAATCCCATGCCGGATGTTCACGACGTTCGTCAGGGTAAAAATATTGATTCGGATCTCCTGCAAAGTTACCCAATCCCTCTACTTCATTCTTTACGGCATGGGAATGAACAATATCCATAATCACTGCGATGCCCAAGGCGTGAGCTGTATCGACCAGTTCTTTGAACTCTTCGGGCGTACCAAATCGAGACGAAACGGCAAAGTAATTGGAAACATGATAACCAAAGCTACCATAATAAGGATGCTCTTGAATGCCCATCACCTGAATGCAGTTATATCCGGCCTTAGCAATGCGAGGAAGAACCTTTTCGCGGAACTCGTTATACGTACCCACTTTTTCTTCTTTCTGAGCCATGCCAATGTGACATTCATAGATAAGCAGCGGAGCTGTTGAAGGCTTGAATGTCCCTTTCTTGAATGTAAACGGCTTTTCGGGACTCCACACTTGTGCGCTGAATATATGCGTTTGGTGGTCTTGCACCACGCGGGTAGCCCATGCCGGAATACGCTCGCCATGACCACCCTCCCAATGTATCATTAACTTGTACAGGTCGCCATGTTTCATAGCGTCTGCGGGTAAGTTTACCTCCCAGTTTCCGTTACCTACAGGTTGCAGTTTGTAGGTGTTTCTTTCTTCCCAGTTATTAAAGGTACCCACCAAGTAGATATGCGTGGCATGAGGTGCCCATTCGCGAAACGTCCAACCTTTGTCGGTACGATGCAAACCAAAATAAAGGTGTCCCGAAGCAAAATCTGAGAGTGTTCGTTTTCCCTTATTGGTCAATTCCGTTTCCTTATCAAGAGCGTACTGATAACGTCCGTTAATAGCGTCGGTATAAGGCTCCAACCAGGGATCGTTTTTAATCAGGTGAAGTGTCTTTTCCATATAATAGGATGTATTTAATTCAATGGTTTATGCTTTCACCTTTACTATGACTTTTTTCACTCCACCGGGGGTGATGCCTGGTGCATGAGCGTCTTGAGGAAAAAAGATGGCAAACATACCGGGTTTTACCGGAATATAGCTTTCGGCTAAACCATCAAAGAAAGTGATATCGTTTTCTGCATTATAAAGAGCGTTGACCGGTAAGCAATCTTTGCCTGGTGTATAGCCCATCGTTTCTGTTCCCGAAAGAGGTATCTGAATGTCAATATAAGCATTGTGTGTCTCCAGCTTGGCTTGTTCTTTCGTTTTAGGGGCAGTTTGTGCGATGTTCAGCACTAAATCTTCTCCTTTCAGTTTCGTTTGACCTATCTCCATGTCATGGAGGTTGTGTGTTTGGATGAACTCAATAGCTTCTGCGAATAAGGGATTTAGTGATGCGTATTTCTGCAAATTGTCTAATGTATCTACTATCATAATTATAGGTTTTATTATTATTTATATTATATGTCTATTATTCAAAATCATCAATGGTATCATTCAAAAAATCTGAAAAGCGTTTAAATTGACGAAAAACTTCTTCTGTGCGATCCAGAAAATCGGATGCAACAAAGAAGCTATCAGGCACTTGATAAGAACAAATGAATTCCTTACACTTCAGGTAATCAATGTATTTAAAATCTTTTGGAAAGCCCTTGGGGGCTGTTTTCAGGAAGTTTTCGCCCACTATGGGGAAATATTGCTTAAATGCAGGATCTTCTACGATAGATCGATATTCATCGATGTTGTCATAGATCGATTGCCGTACCGCTTTTAATACATTGGAGGGTAAACACAGGCTGCCTCCTGCCAGTAAACTACCGCCGGGTTCGAGGTGAACATAATATCCACAATGGTTTGATTTTTTGCCTTTGGCATTGATGTAACCGCCAAAATGAGTTTTATAAGGAGTTTTATCCGACGAGAAGCGAGTGTCGCGATAAATACGATATGTGCAATCACGGGCTACGGTACCTCTGATAGTCTCATCGAAGAGCGAGATACGATCAATAATAGCCGTAAGGAACTTTTCAAACTCTAATTGTGCCTGAGTGTATGTTTCGCGATGTTCGTTGAACCATTCGCGGTTGTTGTTTTCGCTGAGTTCTTTTAAGAATCGAAAGATGATGGATGTATTCATTGTCATTCTTTTCTGTTTTATATCCTACAAACGTACGAATTTTATTTGTAACTAACTAAACAACGGAGCAAAAAGGAGGTAAAAAAAAGCATCGGCCCCGAAGAGTCGATGCTTTAACACATTTATCAAAAAAGAACAGACTCTTCTGTCTTTGACGTACTTACTTATCACAAGCCGGTACAATCTCTTCTAATTAATCTTATATCTAATACTATGAAAAACACAACATTATAACGTCCCCCAAACGCCTTTTGTTCGCTTGGTTTTCGCTTATATTTGTTAATAATATAAAAAGAGAATCTTTACCACGAAATAGAATCTCGATGAATATCTATCAAGATCGTTTGAAAGGGAATCATAGCATTGAAAATCGAGATTTGAGAAAAAGAATAAAGCTGCTCTACAGTAATCTCTTTTTCTTGAATGATACCTCTTTGAAGCAGCTGAGCTCTCTGCGTACCTTTCAGTATCGGATTTTTGGGTGTAAACCAATTTGCACCATCAAAAAAAGCTACGTTGGCGATGGAAGTATCGGTTATCAGCCCGTTCTTTACAATTAAAACATCATCCTTCACTCCTTTTTGTTGATATAGCTGATTAATTGCATCTCTGTTGGCGCTCTTAAATGCGTAGTCCAAGGTGTTGGAACAGACTAGGCAAAGTGATTGTACAGGGCGAATCGTATAGGGGGTATAAGTAACCTCTTCGACTCCCTCGGAGTAAATCACTCTACATTTCATAACTTCACTATGGCCGGGTGGTAGTAGGTAATCTGTTAAAGTGAGTACTTTTGCTTCTGGCCAAAAGGCCAAACGGGTGTCGTTCATTCTTTGATTATGATACTCCACATGGAGTGGTCTTCCTTTTTCCACCCGAATTGTCTCAATAAATCGGCACATATACTTTTTGTTTCATTTCATTATACTCATTTTCTGCACAGCTCTTGCATGTAATTCCTCCCCCACTTTTGAAAAACAATTGGTTGTCTGACTGCTCTATGAAACGAATCATTACGGCACTATCTAAATTCACGCCATCAAAATATCCGGTAATACCGGTGTAGAACCCTCTATCATAGGTTTCTGCTTGAGCAATGATCTCTTTTGTCTTCTCTTTGGGAGCTCCGGTGATAGAACCGGCAGGAAGAAGGGTAAAGACGATCTCGCCCAGACGAGAGGCATAATCATCGGGCAATGTACCCGTGATCTCCGAGCTGGTTTGTAGAATAGGACCATGATTGGTCGTTATGGAGTCAATGTAGCGGTAGCGGGCAACGTGTACCTCAGAGGCTACCATACTTAAATCATTGCGTATCAAATCGACAATAGTAGCGTGTTCGGCTGCCTCTTTTTCGTCATTCATCAGTAGCTGATCGGCAGCAGGCAAGGTAGCATCTATCGTCCCTTTCATCGGGTAAGAGCTTATCCTCCCTTGATGGATACGTATGAAAATCTCTGGAGAGAAAACCACAAATTGTTCCTTTAGCCATAATTTGTATAAGGCTCTGGAACGATGAAATATCTCTTTGATGCTTAGATTAGTATGGATGGGCGTTATACAAGTCAGGTTGGTCAAGAAACTATTGCCCGACAAGATATGCTGCTGTACCGTATCAAATGAACGTTTGTATTCGATAAACGAGTGTGCACAAGGCTCCCAAATGATCGTTTCTGTGATCGTTTTTTCTGCTAAAGCAAACGAAGGAGTTGGAACATTGGTATATCCGTTCAACTGATAAAGCAACACAGAGGGGTCAATACCGTTTATCTCTTCAATGTACGAACATTGTTGTGCATAATCGATGATGAAAAGAAAAGGCTTTCTTTCTGTAGATAACCTATTCATCTTTTGTATGGCTTCTTTTTTACTATAGGATTGCATTTAAATCGCTGTTATAACCATGCAAATGTAGCAAAAAGAAATAAGATAATGGATGGTTTGCTGGAAAACGGTTTCTACTGCTCTGTTTGAACCTCGGCCTCTAACTCTTTTATCTCTTTATTCAAGAATACGGATAAAATAGTTCTCAACACAACGATGCTTCCTAATACAATCAGTTCATTAAGTGTTGGTTCTAGTACCGTTTTTAATATATCCGACGCAATTAGAAATTCTAAACCCAGGAGTAGATACGTTCCAAATGTAGCTCTTAACTTTCGGATGTTAGTGGTAGAGTAATTTCCTGTAAATCGTTTTAGTTCATTGCTCAAGAAAGATAAAATACCTATTAAAGCTCCATAAGTAACGATCAACAAGCTTGTGACACTTATTATTGTAGCGAGTAAGTTTAGAAATTGGGTAAGCATATTCATTGGCTTTTGTATATATAACAGTAATAATGAGTAAAAGGTTTAGTTTCACATCTCATTTCAATACAAGAAAAAGAATGGGTGCTTTTACATTTATTTCTATAACTTTGCGCCTCACCATCACTCAATCCGATGGAGTTAATACACGGCATAGCATTCACATTAAGCTTTGGGTTTGGTATTCACTTCATGCTCTCACATCTATTTATTCTATTGGTTATAAACGATCTATGATTCTTTTTCTTTTGGATAATCCGAAAGATTAGATGATCTACTAATCTTTTTTTAGAAAAAAATAAGCGTATGATTTGTAGGTCTAAAATAATATCATACCTTTGCACCCCGAACAAAGAAAGTATCATCTTTATGCACTCTTAGCTCAGTTGGTAGAGCAATTGACTCTTAATCAATGGGTCCAGGGTTCGAATCCCTGAGGGTGTACTTTTTTACTATAAGAAGCTGTCTAAAAACGAACGTTTTTAGACAGCTTCTTTGTTTTATGTTCGCATCACTGTTCGCGATTCTTTACACGTTCAGGTCACTGTTTGCATTATATTTTATGAACACTACCTTGTTATGATGATTTTGACGCAAATTATACCTACTTCATGCGATTGTACATATACTCAAAGCACTCTATCTTTGTACTATTAAAAATGTAGAAATTAATTAGTCATAATTTCATTACGTAGCTATAATTTAGATAGTGGTTAATTCCGCCCAGCCTGTTGAAGGTCGGGCGGTTTTTTTTTAGCTCTAAGCTATTCAATGTTTCAAACACATACTCCACTCTACTCCAACTATACTTCAACTAGGTATCAACTGCAGTTTATGGTCAAATTTGTCAATTGATATTGTTTTTAGTACCTTTGCCTAAAATATATATTTATGAGTGAAATTACTGTATGTCCACAATGTGGAATAGATAACTGTTATTTTGATGGGACATTAAACATTTGTCCGGACTGTGGATATGAATGGAATGCAGAAGCAGGCGAGGAAGAAACAGCTGTTGTAAAAGATAGCAACGGAACTATCCTTGTAGATGGTGATTCTGTAACCGTAATCAAAGACCTGAAAGTTAAAGGGTCTTCAATGGTTATTAAGAGAGGAACAAAAGTTAAAAGTATCAGGTTGACAGATAATCTCGAAGAGGTGGATTGTCGCATTGATGGAAGCAGCATTGTGTTGAAAACATGTTTCCTCAAGAAATAACGAAGATTGATATTCTTATTTTACGAGCTAAGCACAATTTAAAAAGCGAAACATGCTGATCTGCATAACCCAAAATGGGATGGCAGATCAGCATGTTTCGCTTTTTAGTTCAGATTACTAATATACTGTTATCTGCTCTGCAATGCGTATCGCTTTATGACGCAGCGCATCAAGGTCAGAACCATTGGGAGCGTAACAAAGCACCACTCCCATGCGACGGTTAAGACGCGTAAACGGCTTGCCAAATAAACGCAAGTAAGTATCTTCTTCTTTCGTAACCTCTTCCATGCCTTTGTACTGCGGACGATCGCTGCTCGAAATGGTAGAGAGAATTACCGCACTGGCACCCATTCGTTCTTGCTTGATGTGTGGTATGGGCCAACCAAGAATGGCACGAAGGTGGAGTTCAAACTCATTTAGGTTTTGTGTTCCGGCAAGGGTTACCATACCAGTGTCGTGCGGACGAGGAGAGAGCTCAGAGAAATACACACCGTTTTCATTACTCAAGAAGAATTCAACACCCCACAAACCGGCACCCGAAAGGGCACGGGTCACCTTTTCCGCCATCTCTTCAGCCTCTTTCAGGTGAGCAGGATTGATGGGAGCCGGTTGAAAGCTCTCGCGATAATCGCCACCTTTCTGCACATGTCCGATTGGGGGGCAGAAAAGCGTAGGCCCGTTCTTTTGCGTAACAGTGAGCAGGGTGATTTCACTATCGAACTGAATGAACTCTTCGATAATCAACTCGCGGATGTCTCCACGGCTACCACTGCATCCGTACTCCCACGCATGTTCCAACTCGTCGGCACTCTTTACGAGCGACTGACCTTTGCCCGATGAAGACATCAAAGGCTTGACCACACAAGGAAAGCCGATCTGCTGAGCAGCATTGCGAAGCTCTTCGAGCGTGGTGGCGTAAAAGTATCGAGCGGTTTTCAACCCAAGTTCTTTGGCAGCCAGATCGCGAATGGCTTTGCGGTTCATCGTAAAATCAACAGCACGTGCGCTAGGCACTACCTGGATGCCCTCTTTCTCGAAGGCATAGAGGCGTTCGGTGCGGATAGCTTCAATCTCTGGAACGATAATATCGGGTTGATGCTTCTTTACTGCACGCTCCAAGGCGTCACCGTTGAGCATATCCAACACTTCGTATTCGTTGGCCACCTGCATGGCTGGTGCATCGGGATAGGAGTCACAAGCAATGACGTACTGACCTTTGCGTTGAGCTGAGATAACAAACTCTTTTCCTAATTCTCCGGAACCGAGTAACAGAATTTTCTTCATTTGAAATTATATGTGATTTATGATTGACATCTGTGGTGAATTTTACTGGTGTTGATCGCGCAGCAAATCATTCACGGTTTTCACAGGATTGAATGTGTCGAGTGGCACTTCTACAAATACGGTGTTCCAATCACTCATGGCACCATTCCACAAACCAGGTAGCTCCAGGGCTTTAAGTTCCTTGCCGTTCTTTGATTTGTAAGAGATGAATCCGGTAGTTTTATCAACGTAGTTGGATAGGTCAAATTTACGACCTTTATAGTCGCGTACCGCGCAAACCAGATCGACCGGATTAAAGTGCGTACCTTGTTCAAACATCTCTTTTTTTGCAGCATCGCTCATGTCTATTTGTGAGCTTTCGAGGATTTGTAGTGAGATGGTCCCGTCGTTATTGTAAGCCAAAAACGGTCCGCCACCCGGCTCACCAACATTCTTAACCATGCCACATACGCGCATGGGGCGATTAAGCTTCCGACGTAGGTACATCACTAATTCGGCATCTTCGAGATACTTCGTGGCTGGGTTTTTGCAAAAGAGTTTCTTCTGTACGAATTGCAGAATTTCAAGCACCTCCTTTTGTGTGTAATGACCACTATCGAGCAGCTCGAGGTAGCGAAACGCTTGTTGTTGCAAGTCTACCAACACGCCGGCAATGAGTTTCTTATAAAGTACAGTGTCTTCTTTATGTTTATCGGGCACTACGTTGTCTATGTTCTTGATAAAGATGATATCGGCATCAAGATCGTTGAGATTCTCAATAAGTGCGCCGTGCCCTCCGGGACGAAAAACGAGCTTATCGTTTTCTCGAAAGGGTTGATTGTCTCTATCGACAGCTATGGTATCAGTGTTGGGCTTCTGCTCAGAGAAAGTAACGTTGTAGTATACATTGTAGCGTTTAGCAAAAGAGGTAGCTGCTACAGATACCAATGATTGAAAGAGTTGGCGGTGCTCGGCCGATACGGTGAAGTGTACGTTGACCTTGCCGCCCTTGCCGCTGGCGTAGAGTGCACCTTCGACCAGATGCTCTTCGAGCGGTGTGCGAGCGCCCTCTTTGTATTTGTGAAACTTGAGCAAGCCTTTAGGCAGGGCACCATAGTTAAGACCATTCGATTCGAGCAGCGCAGCTACTACTGCTTTGTACTGCCCATGGGCTATCAACGAACCAATGTTCTTGCCGCTGATTTGCAAACAAGCTGTATCTAAATCCTCATAAAAAGCAAAGTCGCAGATGCTATCGAAGAAGAATTTTTCGAATTTCGTAGTGGGCACATCACGGTTGCTCTCTAAAAACTCGAACAAATCTTTGAACATGCGACTGGCAGCTCCAGAAGCAGGAACGAACTTTAGGATCGTCTTATCTGTTTGCGTATAGGCATCCCAAGCAGCCAGATACGTTTTTTGCTCTTCGGCATCAAGAGCCAAAATGCCTTTGCCAATGGCCGCAGCTGCGTCAAGCTTTAAAAAAGGGAAACCCGTTCGAAAGCAAGCCAGTTGTTCGGCTATTTGAGCTTCTGAAATATGTTTTTCAGCAAGTAGTTCCTTGTCTTGTGCTGTCATCATACTAACTGTATTTAATGAATTAATGCTCAAAAATACAAAATGTTATTTACTTTAGTTCGCAAAACAAACAAAAAAAGCTACTTTTACGTCGAAATTACATGCCAATAAGCCAATAACATGAAGGATATTTTATTTTTTACAGAACAAGAGAAGGTAAAGTTGCTCAGTCTATACAAGCAGCTGATACGTTCGGCCGGAGAAACCATCCCCCGCAAGGATATCCAGAAACTAAAGAGATACTTCATTCAAGCCGTTGTAAACAGCAGCTTGCCACGCGATAGTTTTGGGATGAATCCCGTTATCAAAAGTTTACAGACATCTATAATCGTGTCCGAAGAGATTGGCATGAAGGGGTCTTGTTTGACGGGCATCATGCTACACGAAATTATCAAGAACAAATTACTGACGCTGGAGCAAGTAAAAACTGAATTTGGCGACGATGTAGCAAGCATCATCAAAGGATTAGTCAAAACCAACGAGCTATATTCCAAAAGCCCTGCTATCGAGTCGGAGAATTTTCGCAACCTCATGCTCTCTTTTGCCGAAGATATGCGAGTAATTTTGATCATGATAGCCGATCGGGTGAACCTGATGAGGGAGATCAAGGACAGTGAGAACGAAGAGGATCGCCTGCGTGTAGCCAACGAAGCTACTTACCTCTACGCACCCCTTGCCCACAAATTGGGACTTTACAAACTGAAGTCAGAACTCGAAGACTTGTCACTGAAGTATACCCGGCGCGATACCTACTACTTTATTAAAGACAAGCTCAACGAGACGAAGGCTTCGCGCGATAAATACATCGATGCTTTTATTGAACCTATTCAAAAGAAGATAAAGGCCGACGGACTGAAGTTTGACATCAAGGGACGAACCAAATCCATCCATTCCATCTGGAACAAGATACAGAAACAGAAAACTCCTTTCGAGGGTATATACGATCTTTTTGCCATTCGTATCATTATTGATGCCGACGAGGATAAGGAGAAACAAGAGTGCTGGCAAGTATACTCTATTGTAACAGATATGTACCAACCCAACCCGAAGCGTTTGCGCGATTGGCTCTCTATACCGAAAAGCAACGGATACGAGTCACTGCATATCACCGTTATGGGGCCCGAGGGTAAATGGGTAGAGGTACAGATACGTACCCGTCGCATGGACGAGATAGCCGAACGAGGATTGGCCGCTCACTGGCGATACAAAGGCATCAAAGGTGAAAGTGGACTGGATGAATGGCTCACCTCGGTGCGCGAAGCACTTGAGAACCCTGACAGTGACTCGATGAAAGTCATGGATCAGTTCAAGATGGACTTGTATGATGACGAAGTATTCGTTTTCACCCCCAAAGGAGACCTATTTAAACTCCCCAAAGGGGCAACAGTACTCGACTTTGCTTTCCATATTCACAGTAAGCTGGGATGCAAGTGCATTGGCGCTAAGCTGAATGGCAAGAACGCGCAGCTGAAACACAGGCTGAACAGTGGTGATCAGGTAGAAATTATGACTTCGAATACCCAAACACCGAAGCAAGACTGGCTCAACATTGTAACCACCTCGAAGGCGCGTACCAAAATACGTCAGGCTTTGAAGGAGATGGCATCGCATCAACACGATTTTGCAAAAGAGACACTGGAACGTAAGTTCAAAAATCGAAAGATAGAGTATGATGAATCGGTAATGATGCGCTTAATCAAGCGACAAGGCTTTAAAACGGTGACGGACTTTTATCAAGCAATTGCTACCGGAACACTCGACATCAATGAAGTGCTCGATAAATACTTGGAGCAACAGAAGCGAGACAGTAACGACACGCACGATGATATTGTATACCGAAGTGCCGAGGGCTACAACCTACAGAATGTGGTGGACGAATCCACTACAAGCAAAGAAGATGTGCTCGTCATCGATCAAGACCTGAAAGGACTCGATTTCAAGCTTGCACGCTGCTGCAGCCCTATTTATGGAGATGATGTATTTGGTTTTGTAACGGTATCTGGTGGTATTAAAGTGCACCGTATCGATTGCCCCAATGCCAACCAGATGCGCGATCGCTTCGGCTACCGAATTGTGAAGGCACGCTGGGCAGGCAAGTCGGAAGGCACACAATACCCCATCACGCTGCGTGTAGTGGGTCACGACGACATAGGTATTGTAACCAACATCACCTCCATCATCTCCAAGGAGAACGGTATTACCTTGCGCTCCATTGGTATCAATTCGCACGATGGACTATTCTCGGGAACACTTACCGTCATGGTAGGCGATACAGGAAGGCTCGAAGCACTGATTAAAAAGATGCGTACCGTGAAAGGGGTGAAACAAGTAACCAGATAACCATGACAACATTCAAGTTCAAAAAGCGACTAAAAAGCTTTACTTATGCCGCCAAAGGAATCCAAAGCGTTGTAAGCCAAGAGCACAATGCTTGGATTCACCTCACCGTAGGTCTATTGGTTGTTGGCGCAGGCTTCTTTTTCGGTATCGAGCGGAGCGAATGGATAGCCGTTGTTCTTTGCATCGGATTAGTATTGGCAGCCGAAGCTTTTAACACGGCCATTGAACAGTTGGTTAACCTTGTTTCTACCGATCGTCACCCCATAGCCGGGTTAGTTAAAGACATAGCTGCGGGTGGCGTACTGATATGCGCCATCACTGCCGCTGTTGTGGGGCTGATCGTGTTTACCCCATACTTCTATCAACTTATCAACTAAAGAACGCAGGTTCCACTGCTACCCCGTTGCAAGGGATGAGTGAAACCTGCGTTCTTTATTATGAAATCGCCTAAATTGAATTAGAGTTCTCTGCTCCTTACCTTCTTTCGTTTGAAATAGGGGTAGGTTACCAATACAAAAAACACCAAAGCAACAGCTGTCGAAATCACGCCTATCTGATAAAAGATCTCGGGGCGGGCGCTTACGTCCATCCAACATGCTGTAGCAATGCCTGCTGTAATACCGATTTCCCAGGCCAGCAGATGAGTAGTGTTGGCCGTTCCACGCTGACAATGCTGTGAAAGTTTCACAAACATGTTCAAGAACTGAGGTGCAATCATGCCTAAACTAAGTCCGAAAAGGATAGCAGCAAGCAGCAGCTCGGTGATCTGTGGGAGGATAACCTGTGACATAAAAGTGATGGCAACAATCATCAATATCAGCCCCAACACTATTTGTAACCACATCTTCAGTGCACCCCGAAAGATAAACTTAAGCAAGAGTATCATGAGCAGGAAACCCACCGCTGCCACGGCAAAGAAGGGTACAGACACCTCTCCCACCCATACACGAACAGGCGAATGAAGCAATACCGGTAGCAACATGCCGGGAACAAAAGCTATCAGCGCCAAGTTAAAAGCAGGAAGCAATGCGCGCGGCAGCAAGAATCGGTCATAAGAACAAATCTTAGTTACCAGAGGTGCCCGAAACGGGACATATACACCCGACAGCATCAATACACCAAGTGCGCCAATGCCTATCGAAATATAAAGCAACAAGTCGAATCCGTATAGTCCGAAAAGAGAAACACCTAAGGCAATACCCAGTATCATGCCCAAACGAGTCGCTCCTGAAAAGATAACATTACCCGAATTTCTCTCCGATGCATGAGTTACATCGATAGCCAGCGTAATGCCCGAAGTGGTAGTCAACCCGAAAGCTACTCCCTGAAAGAAACAGAGTAGAAGTAACTCAGTGAGACTACTGACCAAAGCATAACCTGCAATAGTAGCTATCATGGCAACAAACGCCCACCTAAAGATATTCTTTCGTTTGCATTCATCAATCAGGTAGTTGTAAAACGGTCCGATAAACAACATCCCCAACATGGATACAAGGTAAAGAAGACCTGTGTGTGTTATAGGAACCGACAAGCGGCTGGCCATAACCACAGGAAGCACAGGATATAACATATAGAGGGATACAAATAGTAGCATATTAGCTACCGATACCCGCACGAAATGCGATGTCCACAATACATTTGCCATATAACAACAGAATTAATACTGCTCTTTCTCGTTAGGAAAATCGCGATTCTTCACATCCGATACATAACGGCTGATGGCATCTGTCATCACCGTAAAGAGGTCGGCATAGCGACGTAAGAAACGAGGACGGAAGCCATTGTTCATCCCTAACATATCTTGAATGACCAGTACCTGCCCGTCAACATCGCCACCGGCACCAATACCAATCACAGGGATCGTTAGTTCGGCAGCCACCCGAGCAGCCAATTCGGCAGGAATCTTCTCGAGAACCAGCGCAAAGCAGCCGGCATCTTCAAGCAAATGTGCATCGCTGATCAGCTTTTCGGCTTCTTCTTCACTTTTGGCGCGAACGGTATACGTACCATATTTATTAATTGACTGTGGCATCAGCCCCAAGTGTCCCATGATAGGAATACCTGCACACAGAATACGCTTCACCGTTTCGATAATCTCTTCGCCACCTTCCAGCTTGATGCAGTCGGCATGCGTCTCCTTCATGATGCGAATAGCAGATGCCAACCCCTCTTTGGAGTTTCCCTGATACGAGCCAAACGGCATGTCTACCACTACGAGTGAGCGCTTTACAGCTTTTACCACCGACTTACCATGATAAATCATCTGATCGAGGGTGATGGGTAGTGTTGTTACATTGCCCGCCATCACGTTTGATGCAGAATCGCCTACTAGAATTACATCGATTCCGGCGCCGTCAACAATCTGCGCCATCGTATAATCATACGATGTTAACATAGATATCTTTTCGCCTCTTTCTTTCATTTCTGTGAGGCGATGCGTCGTCACTTTCCTTGTATCATCTGATATATAACCAGCCATGTTTTTATAAATTAAAGTTGAGAATAGAAATTAAAACGGGGCAAAGGTAAGTGATAAATCTGTAATGGACAATCAATATGCAGGTTAAATCTGTTGCCTGCTCCAACCAATGAGTTGGGCATAGGTTAGGTTCCGAAAATCGTCAATCAAGTGATGTGCCTTTCCGTCAAGAACTTCGCGCGAATTGGTGGTGGTCAAACCGATCACGATGGCTCCTGAGTCGCGACCGGCTTGCAAACCGTGAAAGGAGTCTTCAAATACAAACGTGTGCTGGGCTGAGGTTCCGAAAAGCTTCATGCCAAGCAAGAAACAATCGGGTGCAGGCTTCGAGCGGGTAAACATGTCGGCCGTAAGAATGTGGTCAAACTGCTTGCTAAACTCGGGATGAGCCTTGTATACGTGACTCATTTTAGCCTCATTCGAACTGGTTACAATGGCTATTTTTGCACCGTTTCGGCGCAGATCAGCTATGAAATCCTGTGCACCGGGAATGTAGTCGTATGACATCTGGTTCTCAAAACGTTGAAGATCGTTGCTTATTTGCAGCTGTACATCAGTTCTCCCTATAAAATCTCCGCTATAAATCTGGTTCAATGTTTGTCCCTTAATGCGATGTCCATAATCGTCGACAAGAAGGTGGCGTCTGCCCTGTTCATCCCAAAAGCGAGTGTATTGAGTCTCTGTGTCAATGATTACCCCGTCCAGATCAAACAGTACGGCGATAGAATCTCTCTTAGTTTCCATTATTTTTCGTTATTTTAGAACGCTCAAAGTTCCGAATAAACTTCGAAAGCAGCAAATATTTCGTAACTTTGCCGCATTAAACACATAGACAGAATCTGTAAGTATGGCTGAAAACAATGACCCACATGCCCTTGGTATCGAAAGTATCGGAGGTCTTTTGCTAAAATATTCCATCCCCGCTATTATTGGGATGACTATCACCTCTCTTTACAACATCATCGACAGCATCTTTATTGGTCACGCCGTAGGGCCAATGGCTATTTCGGGACTTGCCATCAGTTTTCCACTAATGAATCTGGTGGTTGCTTTCTGTATGCTGGTATCCGCCGGTGGTTCGGCCATTGCCTCTATTCGATTGGGACAGAAAGATACCGATGGCGCTACATCCGTGTTGTCTCATACGGTGATGCTGTGTCTGATCAACTCGCTTGTATTTGGCTTGCTTTCGTTCTTCTTTCTCGATGACATTCTCTCTTTTTTCGGTGCCAGCAACACTACCCTACCCTATGCCCGCGACTTCATGCAAGTTATTCTATTGGGTACGCCTTTTACCTACGTCATGATAGCGTTGAACAACCTTATGCGCTCTACCGGATACCCCAAGCAGGCCATGCTAACCTCCATAGTGACTGTGTTGATTAATATTGTTCTCGCTCCGATCTTTATCTTT
>JAGOOC010000055.1 GCA_017992695.1 Bacteroides sp.
CCGATGCAAAAATGTAAAAATATATTTTGCAACACCATGTCATTGGTCACTTCGCCTGCGATATCCGAGATGTGGAAAATGCACTCTCGAATATCTTGCGAGAGGAAATCGCCAGAGATATTGACTGCAAGCCCTTGCTGAACGCGCTGGATAGCTTCAAGCGCATGTGTAAGTGCTTCGTAGTGGCGAACGTTGGTGACAATGACATCGTTTTGGGTTATCGTAGGAAGATGGGCTGCGCTAACCAGCAGCTGTTGCAGCTCCTCGGTGTGCTGCCGTTGCTTGGCCGAAATGAAGAGTGCGTTGACGCGCTCTTCGGGAAAATCAGAAAAGTTGGCAAACAGTGGAGAGGGGAGGACTCGCTCAGTTGGGGCTACCAAATCGGCTTTGTTGAATACCAGTAGAAGGTGTTTGCCTTCGCATCGAGGAAGAATTTTGTCGGACAGCTGGGCAATTTGTGATGCTCCATCTGCTGCATCGAGCATCCAGATGACAATTTCGGCTTGATCGAGTTTCTGAAAGGTACGCTCGATGCCAAGCGTCTCAATCTGATCCTCGGTTTCGCGAATGCCGGCAGTGTCGATGAAACGGAAAGTGATGCCACCGATGTTGATGGTATCTTCGATAACATCGCGCGTGGTGCCATGGATATCGCTGACAATGGCTTTCTCTTCATTGAGCAATACATTGAGCAGTGTCGATTTGCCGGCATTGGTTTCGCCAATGATGGCCACAGGAACACCGTTCTTGATGGCATTGCCTACGCTGAACGACTGCACCAGACGGGATATCACGCTTTCGATGCCATCAGCCAAATGACGGAGTGCTTCACGATCGGCAAACTCTACATCTTCTTCGCTGAAATCGAGCTCCAACTCAATCATGGAGGTGAAGTTGAGCAGCTTCTCGCGCAGGTCGGTTAGTTCTTTGCTGAAACCACCACGCATCTGGCTCATCGCTAAGCGATGAGTAGCTGCCGAAGAGGAGGCAATGAGATCGGCCACGGCTTCTGCTTGACTCAGATCCATCTTGCCGTTGAGAAAAGCCCGTTGGGTGAACTCACCGGGTTGTGCCATGCGACAGCCGTTGCGAATAAGCAATTGCATCACCTGTTGAAGGATGTAGTAGGAGCCGTGACAAGTAATCTCGACGCTCTCTTCCCCAGTATAGGAATGAGGCGCGCGAAACAGACTAACAAGCACTTCGTCTACAAGCTCTGTTTCGTCGTAGATGCGACCAAAAGTAAGGGTATAGGCTTTCTGATCAATCAACTGTTTACCTGTTCGAGCCGGAGCAAAAATGCGATTAGTAATGGTAATGGCTTGGGAACCGGAAATGCGGATCGTACCGATGGCTCCGCCTTGGGCAGTAGCTATGGCGCAAATGGTATCTTGATTCATCTTCTCTTTTTTATGATTAGGGAAGACAAAGATAGAAATTCTCTGTAGAATAAGAGAGGTGTAACCGAAGTTATTGTTGAATAGGGTGCTATTGGTGCGAAGATTTTAGAACAGAATATTGACCGGTCGATGATTATCAAGGAAGTTTTGGTAAAGTAGCGCGCATGCGCGAGCATCCGAGAGGGCTTCGTGATGCCGAAGTTCGATGCCTTGGCGCTTGCAGCAAGCGCTGAGGTTGGCGGGTTTATAGCCTAAGGAGCGATAAATGCGACAAGTACACTCCCAACGATCGGGCAGTAGAAGTTCATCGTAGTCGAGTCCATACATCCGCATGGTTCGTTTCAGTACGTTGCGATCGAATTGCTCGTTGTGTGCAATAACCAAACGCCCTTGCAGCCGCTTTTGCACTTCGGGGTAGATTGCATGAAACCCCGGCAATGACTCAGTCATAGCCGGGGTAATCCCATGTATCTGTATATTCGACCGCCAGTACTCATTCTCGGGTGGTTGGATAAGGCTGTAGTACTCGTCCGTTATCACTCCGTTTGTTAGTGTAACAATACCCACAGCACAGGCGCTTTCCATGGCTCCCGTGGCTGTTTCAAAGTCGATGGCGGTGAATGTACTCATTAGATGCGGTCAAGAACGGTTTTGATGAGCGTATCAATAGAGTTCTTATAGCCTGTATTGGCCTCTTTGATCAAACGATTGGCGATAACCATACACACGGTCATGGCTTTATGCCCCATCAGTTTACCCAGTCCCGCCAGTGCCGAACTTTCCATTTCAAAATTCGTTATTTTATAACCGTTATATTCGAACGACTCTATTTTATCGTTCTGCTTTGGGTCGGCCAACGGAACGCGCAACTCACGTCCTTGCGGACCAAAGAAGCCACCAGCGGCAATGGTTACACCACGCACCATGTCGTTTTTTCCAATGCGATCCATCAACGAGACGTCTGCATCAATGACATAAGGAGCCGGTGCGCACAGGTTGCCCGACCAGCCCATGTGGTTGAGAAATGCTCGTTCGAAAGGCAGATCGCAAACCGCGTTGCGTCCGGCATAGAAGTTGAGCAAGCCATCGAAACCAATGGACTTCTGTGAGCAAACAAACGTTCCCACAGGCGTGTTTGGTTGCAAACCACCACAAGTACCGATGCGCACCAATTCGAGCGAGCGCAGCGTTGGTTTCTCTTCGCGTGTTTGGAAGTCGATGTTGGCCAGTGCATCAAGTTCGTTGAGAACGATGTCGATGTTATCACAACCAATTCCGGTTGATACCACCGTGATGCGTTTACCCTTGTAAGTACCGGTAATGGTTTTAAACTCCCGGCTCTCTACATCGCACTCTTTGTTTTCGAAGTGCGAAGCCACTAAGGCTACTCGTCCGGGGTCGCCTACCAATATTACTTTGTCTGCCAGATGTTCGGGCTTTACGTGCAAATGAAATACAGAACCATCTTCATTAATGATAAGCTCTGAAGAGGGAAAATGTTTTTTCATACCTTTATTCGCTAAGTGGTTTATTGGGTATTCCGGTAGAAGGTTTGGCAATGTTCTCGCGCATGGAAGTATCTGCCTGAATATTCTTCATTTTATAATAGTCCATGATGCCTAAATTACCGCTACGGAAGGCTTCAGCCATTGCTTTTGGTACTTCAGCTTCGGCCTGGATAACATGGGCACGAGCCTCTTGTGCTTTAGCCTTCATCTCTTGTTCGTAAGCTACTGCCATGGCACGACGCTCTTCGGCTTTGGCCTGAGCAATGTTCTTATCGGCATTGGCCTGGTCAATTTGCAAAGCAGCACCAATGTTTTTACCGATATCAATATCAGCGATGTCAATCGATAGAATTTCAAATGCCGTTCCGGCATCGAGTCCTTTGCGAAGCACCAGCTTCGAGATGGAGTCGGGATTTTCGAGCACCGACTTATGGCTTGCCGATGAACCGATGGAAGAGACAATACCTTCGCCTACACGGGCCAGAATGGTGTCTTCGCCGGCACCACCTACCAGTTGCTTGATGCTGGCACGCACAGTAACACGAGCTTTCGCTATCAACTGAATACCATCTTTCGCCACTGCCGTTACCGGTGGGGTGTCAATTACCTTCGGGTTTACCGACATTTGCACCGCTTCAAACACATCGCGCCCTGCAAGGTCGATAGCCGTAGCCATTTGAAAGGTGAGTTCGATATTGGCTTTGGAGGCCGATACCAATGCATGTACCACCTTCTCCACATGTCCGCCTGCTAAGTAGTGGGCTTCTAGATCGTCGCGGGTAATGCTGCTCAAGCCGGCTTTGTGAGCTTCGATCATGGCCGAAGCGATGATATAAGGCGGCACGTTACGAATGCGCATCAGAAAAAGCTGTATCAGCGAGATGTTGACTCCCGATACCTTAGCCGATAGCCAAAGGAAGAATGGCACATAGTGAAAAAACAAGGCCAGAAAAATAACTGCCCCAGCTATCAAAAAGATAGTGAGATACATAGGATCGAAATTCATAAGCTGTTTTTGATTTAAGTGAATATTATAATTGTTGTTTTTCTACCAGAATGGTTCCTTCGAAAATGCGGCTCACAATGATGGGCGTTTTTTCATTCAGGAAGCCGTCTACCGATTTTACCTCTACGATTTTGCCTTCAATTTCGGCATAACCGATCAGTGCCACACGTGTGGTAGTTACTCCTTTGTCGCCTACCCGTACGCTATGCTCGGCGTGTTTATCTACTTGCCAGGTAATGTCTTTTTTTAAAGCAAAACGCTCTAATGTGTTGGAGCGCATAAACAGCACAAGCGAAACAATACAAGTGGTAACTGACACGGCCATCGTGATAAAACCTGCCAACGTGCCTAAGTGGGTAAATGCGTAGATGTTAGCATAAATGATGCAAGCAAATGCCGAGATACCTGCCCAACTGAGACCCGGTATCACGAAGAGTTCAATTAAGAACAAAATCACTGCTGCGATAATAAATGCGACGATAATCAGTATCTCCATAATTGTATTGATTTATTGTTTTTCTGTGTTGCGCACTTTGATGACTTGCTCATCTAACTCGATCGACATCTGCCGAACTCGTTTTTCTAGATCGAGTATGGCGGGCGCAAGTTTGGTTTTCTCCTCTTTGCTCGACTTTGCATACAGTTGTCGCTGTTGCTCAAGCTTGGTTTTTTGCTGATTGAAATCTTTCTCCAGGCGTTGATATTGCATGAACTCCTCTTTGGCAGGCTGCGAACGGAAATCTTCTAGCTCGTGATAGGTGCGTTGATCATCTATAACGAAGCTGAAATCGTATACTTGTCGTTCTTCCGGTTTATGATTCATAGCTGCTTCGAGGCGTTGCAGTGCCTGTTCCACTTCGTCTTTATCTTTCCAAGTATCCTTTAATGAACGCAGTTGTGCCAGTGATGCCATCTGTTCGTGTGGCATGGCTTCGTAATTATAGGTCTGTTTCGAGTTGTTAGGAATGAAAACATAAACGCATACCTTGCCTTCAGGTTGATAGCGATCGGATGCGAACCACCCCAAGTTGTTGAACTCGTCAATAACATACATGTAATCGTTGTAGGGAGAGTTAAAAGGCATACCCACATTTTCGGGTGTCAGGTACGTATCGGTGTTGGTGTTGTAACGGGTCACGAAGATATCGTAACCGCCTATCGACCCCTCACCGCTAGTTGCGTAATAAAGGGTAACACCATCTGTTAATACAAACGGATAATTAGTGTTGCCGGGTGTGTTGATGTTTTCGGGCAATAAAACACCTTTGCCCCATTCGTCGAACAGTTTGTTCTTCGAGAAGATATTTAACCCGTTCTCTCCCCCCCTTTCGCCGTAGTAGAGCTTATTACCTAACTCTGTTTCATAAACCGTACCGGGATGATTGCCCTCGGTTTTGAAGTAATCGTTGTATGTATAGAGATTACCCGACTCTTCGCTGATTTTGTAGGCATTGAGAAAGGCGGCTTTGTTTACTACAAAGCTGTCAATAACACAAACTCGCTCAACCCCTTTTAGCATTCGAAAGTCGGCTTTGCTTTTCTCCAATAGTTTCTCTGCCTCCTCGGTGGGTAGTTTCTTCTTTTTCAGTGCTTCGATATACTCTTCGTAGCATCCGATGGCATCCTCGTAGCGATAAACTCGATTATAGGCTTGTGCTAAATACGGCTGTGCACCTGCAATACGCTTCTTAACTGCTACCTCGAGAGGTTTCACCGCTTCGGCAGGACGGCCTGTTTCGAGACAAGACACACCGTACCATAGATTGTAGTTTCCATTGGCCGGTTGTGATTTTACAAACTTCTCAAAGATGGGCGCAGCTTTTTCGTATTCTTTATTGGCATATAAGTTTCGTGCCTGTTCTAGCGTTTGTGCTGAAAGGCTTAAGGTGAAGAAACTAATCAGGAGTAGAATGTGTTTTTTCTTCATACGTTTTATTTAGTGGAGTTCAAAAGTACATATTAAAAGGGAATTATCCTTTTTTTCGTTCATTCTATTATGTTAATTCTTCTTTAAATCATTCTTTTCTCTTACTTTTGCAGCCGATTTTAAAATTATGGCACAGTTTACAGAAGAACAGAAAATGATTCGCCGCATTGAGCGGAGGTTTAGCAAAGGAGTTGTATCGTATGGGTTGATTGAGGAGGGAGATAAAATCCTGATTGGTCTTTCGGGTGGGAAAGACTCCTTAGCTCTGGTTGAGCTGTTAGGAAAGCGTTCACGCATCTTTAAACCTCGCTTCTCGGTCGTGGCTGCACACGTGGTGATGAAGAATATACCTTACCAAAGTGACTTAGCTTATCTGCAGGCGCACGCCGAGCAATATGGCGTTCCGTTGGTGGTGTATGAAACCTCTTTTGATCCCACTACCGACACCCGTAAGTCGCCCTGCTTTCTTTGTTCATGGAACCGCCGCAAAGCTCTTTTTGCAGTAGCCAAGGAGCACGGTTGCAACAAAATAGCATTGGGACATCACATGGATGACATCCTCGAAACCTTATTGATGAACATGACATATCAAGGGGCTTTCAGCACTATGCCTCCACGGTTGGCGATGGATAAATTCGACATGACCCTCATACGGCCCATGTGTTTGGTACACGAAAGTGATTTGATTGAACTTGCAGCGTGTCGAGGCTACCGCAAGCAGGTGAAAAATTGCCCTTACGAATCGCAATCAAGCCGAAGTGACATGAAGGCGATTCTTCGTCAGCTCGAAGCATTGAACCCTGAAGCCCGATACAGCATGTGGGGTAGCATGACTCATGTGCAGGAAGAGTTATTGCCCGATAACATTGATGGAATCTAAAATAGCAGATGTGTAGCACTTGGCGTAGCGCTACTTCGCTATGTGCTTTTTCATCCCTTCGGTAAAAAACATCTGGGGGATCCCTTTCTCGTCGCTATAAATAAAACAAGCATCAATTGTGGGGTGGACGTTGGCAAAGGCTTCTGCCTCTTTGAGCCCCATCACCATGAAGGCTGTAGCTAGTGCATCAGCAGTCATGCAATCTTCGGCCACAACCGTTGCAGATAGAATGTTATGCTGTACCGGATAGCCTGTACGTGGATCGATAGTGTGGGCATATTTTTTTCCGTCTTTGTAGTAAAAATTGCGGTAATTGCCCGAGGTAGCCAACCCGGCATCGGTCAGTGCAAGAATCAATTGTATCTCTTGGTTCACCGAGAGTGAGTCGTCTATCGGCTTGTTGATACCAATCCGCCACAGGTTATTCTTCGGATTTCTACCTTTTGCCACAATCTCTCCGCCAATATCTACCATGTAGTTTTTAATTCCCTTGCTATCGAGGTAGCGAGCTACCACATCGACCGAGTAGCCTTTGGCTATGGCGCTGCAACTAAGCATGATGCGTGGGTCTTGTTTGATCACCTTTCCGTGTGCTAACTTCACTTTCTGATAGCCGGTGATTTCGAGCAAACTGTCTATCATGCTGGAGTCGGGGAAAGTTCCTTGCTTGAAACCGAAGCCCCAAGCGTTTGCCAATGGAGCGATGGTGATATCGAAAGCTCCTTGAGTCTCTTTCGAAATCTCCATAGATCGGTCGAAACATACCTGAAAGAAACTGTCTACTATCAGCTCTTCATTTCGGTTCACGCGGCTGATTACCGAAGTGTCGTTAAAAGGAGAGAGCGAACCGTCAAACTGTTTTAGCTCGACCTCTATCTCGGCTTTCAAATCTCCCTCGTATTGATAGGTAATGTTATAAACTGTGCCAAACACTAGACCATTGATGCTATGATAAGGCACTTCGTTGCGTCGAGCCAATATCCAGATGGTTGCCAATAATAGTAATCCAAGAGCCAGAAAACTCTTTTTTGTTTTTCTTTCCATCATATACTAAAAGATGAGATGTTCAATCAATATTTTTATACCGATAATAATTAAGATAACGCCTCCCCATAACTCTACATGCAGTTTACGCGACTGGCTGCAATGACACTTGATACCCAGCAAGAGCCCTATGATAGAGAGTGAAAAAGAGACAAATCCAATAACTGAAATGGGATTAAAGAGGTCTGAAAAGCTTTTGATACCCAAAAACGCAAAAGAGATACCAACCGCCATTGCGTCGATGCTGGTTGCAATGGCCAGCGTAACAACTACCTTTAGGCTTGAGGGGTTAAACTCTTTGCGGTCATCTTCGTGTTTAAACGATTCCAGAATCATTCGTCCGCCCAGGAAACTCAGAATACCAAAAGCAATCCAGTGATCAATGTTTTCAATCAGGTAGCTAAAGGTGCTGCCACAGAGCCAGCCGATAAGCGACATTAATGCTTGAAACAAACCAAAGAAAAAAGCCATCACCAGTATGGGTCGCCACTGAATACGTTTTAAAAGAATACCGCTGGCAATGGCAACAGCAAAACAATCCATTGCCAAGCCTATGGCGATGAGCCAAATTTCAAATTCTGTCATTTCGTTTGGATAGGTAGTTTATAAATCAAAGAGTAGGTTATGCCGATGTTACTCGACTTGTATTTACCAAACCCGGGTACATACCAAGGATCGGCATATTCATTTACCGAGGCTGATATTTTGTACTTCATACGGATAGTCCACCCCATATTGAAGTTCCTGTAAATGTTTACCTTGACTCCGGCTACGAGTTCAAACCAGTGCATGGTCGACTTTAAGTTATCTTGATGAAAAGGCACATTTGCACCTCCCCAAATTCCATCTTCTAAGCTTGGGTTCGTAATGGCATCACCCCAGATGGGGTCGTTCATGGCGAGGTTATTGATACTGTATTTAAAACTACTTATGCCGTAGCGCGCTCCCACAAAGAGATAGCTGTTTTTATCTTTCTTCTTCGACATGGTGTTGTAGTCTGCCCCGATACGAAAATAGGGTGCGCTACTCTTATAGTGGATACCGGTCTCGTTCCAAGCATCGGTGCTGCCGTATCCCAACTCTAGTGTAGGTAGAAATTTGTTTTTTAAATTGGCTGTTACACTGACTTCAGTGCTTAGAAAGTCGCTTCCAAAAAGCTTTCCTCCCACACCAAATACATCAACGCCTACGTAAGCTCCATAGAATAACGGAATCGTATCGAGCTTCGCTTCTTCCTTTTTCGCTCTATTCTGGTCTCTTTTGGGTACGTGAGTGGGGCGAGTTGTTTGCCCCGCTACCTCCGAGACGATAGAGAAGAGGAGAAGCAGGCTAATGGATAGTACGATCGCGGAAACGGAAGAATAGCTGAAGATTCTGTGTCTCATTGATATTGGCATTAGGGTTGATTACTTTGATAGAATCCATTTTCACGTTTCCTATCACCTTTCCGTTTCCTACTCTGATATGCTGTATGGCTTGTTTCATAGTGTAACCACACTCCATGGATTGAAAATAGGGGGTGTTGCGATGATTGATGTAAACCGTGTCGGCATAGCCGGGGCGGCGTTTAAAGTCGTAATGAAACACCAATACCGTAGACTCCTCGGTGAATCGCAATGGAAGAGCGAGCGTGTGCACCTTTTTCATGTTGTTGATGATGATCGAGTCTGTTCCAAGGGCAGTCACTGTGAGCGAGTCGAGAGTGTCATTCACCGTTTTGTTGCTTACAGGCTCCACACGGAACAAAGAACCATTGATCATGTCACGTCCTCCCATTGAGCAGTTGTTATCCTCCGAGCACGAGGTAGTCACGCCAATGGCAGCGCAAACGACAAGCAGTATCAGAAAAAAACGAATTAAACTTTTCATATTATATTCATCACTACGGGTTAATCATATTTTATATTTTCTCTTCAATCAGGTAGTTGTTGCGTTCGGGGGCATTGCGCGAAATCAGTTCGCCCAAAAAACCCGCCAAGAATAATTGTGTGCCTAGAATCATCGATGTAAGTGCCAAGTAAAAATAAGGAGACTCGGTTACCAATCGGTACGGCATATCCTGATACATATAATAGAGCTTATTGGCTCCCACAATAACCACAGCAATAAAGCCCAGAATAAACATCAGCGAGCCCAGCAAACCGAAAAAGTGCATCGGTTTTACTCCAAACTTCGACAAGAACCAGAGCGATATTAAATCGAGATACCCGTTAAAGAAGCGGTTCCATCCGCCAAACTTCGTGGTTCCAAATTTGCGCGCTTGGTGTTGAACCACCTTTTCGCCTATTTTCTTGAACCCCGCGTTTTTAGCCAAATAGGGGATGTAGCGGTGCATTTCACCATAAACTTCAATATTCTTCACAACGGCTTTACGATACGCTTTTAGTCCGCAGTTAAAATCGTGCAAGTTATCGATGCCCGATACTTTGCGGGCGGTTGCGTTGAATAACTTCGTGGGAAGCGTTTTCGAGAGCGGGTCGTATCTTTTCTGTTTCCACCCCGAAACCAAGTCGTACCCATCTTGGGTAATCATGCGGTAGAGTTCAGGTATCTCGTCGGGGCTGTCTTGCAGGTCGGCATCCATGGTAATGACAATATCGCCTTCGGCTTCTTCGAATCCACAGAATAAAGCAGGCGATTTGCCATAGTTGCGTCGAAATTTAATTCCTTTGACCACGCTACCTACGCGCGATTGAAGTTCTTGGATAATCTCCCAAGAACGATCGGTGCTACCGTCGTTTATGAAAATGACTTCAAACGTGAAATCGTTGGCTTTCATCACCCGTTCAATCCAGGTATACAATTCGACAATTGACTCTTCTTCGTTAAATAAAGGAATAACTACAGATATATTCATGGTGGCTATTTATGAATGATATATTTTATATATTATGCGATGGGGGGAGTCAATGTACGGTTTCGTTTCATGACAAGCAAAGCTGTGGGGATGGCCAATATTGTTCCGTAAAATACGTTTTGCGATAAGAGCTGCAAAGTGATATCGGCAGGTGTCATAGAACCAATAAGTTCAATCATGGATTGCAGTTGCTCCATGTAAGGCTGCATACTAGCTAGTTGCGAGTTAGATGCCTCGTTTAGTATGTTGAGGTAAGTGTCTGTTACAAATCCGCCATCAATGTACGCGAAGTAAATGTAATGTGCCACAGCAGTGAGCAGAGAAGCAAACAGGTACATGAATATGGTAAATATCCAAGCTCGCGCAAAGCTAATGTATCCTCCACAAATCTTGTTACGGTATAAGCGCGCGTAATAATATCCCAAGAACGGCACTCCCAACGTTAACCCAACAAAAAGGAATAAAAGAAACGGAATGGTTAATCCCAGTGGAAAAAGAATGAACTTTAGTACCCAATAAACGCCCATGTATGTGCCAAAGTGCATGGCATACTTCTGTAAATAACTTCTGTTTTCTGTCATCTTCATATAGTGTAAATAGCGCACAAAGGTATAAATAATATTGGTTGTATCGGAAAATAAGGCTGTTAAAGTTAATAAAGCCCCCAATGCATTCTAATTTGTTTTTTTTTGGATAATTAAGTGGTTGAACCTGACATGTTTACTTTTTATGTGCAGAAAAAAACACATCGAGGTATTGTAGGTTTGGGAAAAAGGTGTACCTTTGCAATCGCAAAACGGGTAAGTCCTATACGGCTAGCTCCCTTCGAATCCTCCAGGGCTTGATCGCAGCAAAGGTAGTTGGTTGTAGCGGCGCGATATAGTAAGCTTACCCACCCGCCTCTTTAGCTCAGTTGGCCAGAGCACGTGATTTGTAATCTCGGGGTCGTTGGTTCGAATCCGACAAGAGGCTCACTAAAAGTGAAACAGTTAAAAAAGCATCTCGAATCCTTCGAGGTGCTTTTTTTATACACTATATTTGTCCACTACTTCAGCGCATAATAATACTAAATACCGAATTCTTTTTTGAGTTGTTCTACCCAGTGTTGTATTCGCTCCTTAGTTTTGCCTGGCTGGTTTTCAATATCCAAAGCCAATCCTAATAACTTATTCTCTTTCAGGGCTAGCGATTGATTAAAGGTGTAACCTTCCGGAGAAGTAAACCCAACGAGTTTTGCACCGGCTGCTTCAAATGCTTCAGCCAAAGTACCTATTCCATCGACAAAGTTATCGGGATAATTAACCTGATCACCTAGTCCGAAAATTGCGACTTTTTTATTCTGAAGTTCTAAAGTGGTTAATTTAGGTATTAACTCATCCCAATAAGTAGGCAACTCGCCATCAAACCAAGTAGAGGTACCTACAATTAAGTAATCGTAGGATTGAAATTCATTTTGCCACGCATCTTCAATGGGAATAATCTCGACCTTTGAATCACCAAATGATTCTTGTATCTTTTTTGCAATATTAGCTGTTTTGGTAGTGCTCGTTCCATAAAATAATCCAATCTTTTTCATCGCTTATGTGTCTAAATGATTAATATTC
>JAGOOC010000056.1 GCA_017992695.1 Bacteroides sp.
TTAATCCAGTTTCAGTACAGCAAGGAATGCCTTCTGCGGCACTTCCACGTTGCCAATTTGCTTCATGCGTTTTTTACCTTTTTTCTGTTTTTCGAGCAGCTTGCGTTTACGGCTGATGTCACCACCATAACATTTGGCGGTTACGTCCTTGCGGACTGCTTTAATTGTTTCGCGCGAAATAATTTTCGCTCCAATAGCTGCCTGAATGGCAATATCAAACTGTTGTCTCGGTATCAGCTCCTTCAACTTCTCACACATCCGTTTGCCCAAGTCGTAGGCATTGTCTACGTGAGTCAGTGTAGAGAGTGCATCCACCGGTTCGCCGTTAAGCAGCACATCCAGTTTGATCAGTTTCGACGGATGAAAACCGTTGGGCTGATAATCGAACGAAGCATATCCTTTGGAGATACTCTTCAAACGGTCATAGAAATCAATCACGATTTCGCCCAGCGGCATGTTATAGTAAATCTCGACACGGTTGCCCGAGATGTATTCTTGCTTGAGCAGCTCACCACGTTTGCCGAGGCAGAGTGTCATGATGGGGCCGATATAATCGGTCGTAGTAATCACAGAGGCTTTGATGTAAGGCTCTTCGATACGCTCAATCAGTGTCGGATCGGGCATACCGGCCGGGTTATGCACCTCGGTCATCACTCCATGTTTATCGAAAATATGATACGAAACGTTGGGCACGGTAGTAATTACATTCATATCGAACTCGCGCTCCAAACGCTCTTGCACAATCTCCATGTGAAGCAGTCCGAGGAATCCGCAACGGAAACCAAAACCCAGTGCCATCGACGACTCGGGCTGGAAGGTTAACGAAGCATCATTCAACTGCAGTTTCTCTAACGAAGCGCGCAAGTCTTCGAACTCTTCGGCTTCAATCGGGTATACCCCGGCAAACACCATGGGTTTCACCTCTTCAAAACCGGAGATTCCTTTGGCACACGGACGAGCAATGTGCGTAATTGTATCGCCCACCTTCACCTCTTTGGAGCTCTTGATACCCGAAATGATATACCCCACATCTCCTGTGCGAAGCTCCTTACGCGGCATCATGTTCATGCACAGTACACCTATCTCGTCGGCTTCATACTCTTTACCGGTATTGAAAAATTTCACTTTATCTCCGGTGCGAATCACACCGTTCTTCACCTTGAAGTAAGCAATAATGCCTCGGAACGAGTTGAATACCGAGTCGAAGATAAGCGCCTGTAACGGTGCCTCTTCATCGCCTTTAGGAGCAGGAACACGCTCAATGATCGCCGTCAGAATTTCTTCAATACCCATCCCCGTTTTGCCCGATGCGCGGATAATCTCATCGCGTTTGCAACCCAGCAGTTCTACAATTTCATCTTCCACCTCTTCGGGCATGGCGCTTATCATGTCGCACTTATTGATGACCGGAATAATCTCCAAATCGTGTTCAATAGCCATATAGAGGTTTGAAATCGTTTGCGCCTGTATTCCTTGCGAGGCATCTACAATGAGCAATGCCCCTTCACAGGCAGCAATAGAGCGTGATACTTCGTACGAGAAGTCAACATGCCCCGGAGTATCAATGAGGTTCAGAATATACTTTTCTCCTTTGTGCAGGTATTCCATCTGTATGGCATGGCTCTTGATGGTAATGCCCCTCTCCTTTTCCAGATCCATGCTATCGAGCATCTGCCCCTTAGTTACCGTTACAGTCTTGGTAAACTCAAGCAAGCGGTCGGCCAGCGTTGATTTACCGTGGTCAATGTGAGCAATGATACAGAAATTGCGGATATTCTTCATTTTAATTCCAATTATCTTAATTTAAATTTTGATGCGCAAAGATACACAAATGGCTGAAAATAAAAAACACGTTGGTAACATATCCCTAAGTGTAAACACATTTTCTTTCATTTGGGATGCTTTTGCAGGTATTCGACCCAGATGCGAGCGGCCTCTTCTACAATTTTGGCACACGGTCGCTTTTCGTAATAGAGTGATGTTCGTTCTTCGGGCAACACCGAAGTGGGGGTTTCTTTCTTTAAACCAAGCAGTTCGCCACAGTTTATCGAACGGTTTCGACGTTTAAATTCAGCCGCCAAAGCTTGTACCAATGCGTAATTATCTGCTTTCCCTTTCCGATCATCTCCATCGGTAGCTCCGTTTTCGAGACCGGCCAATAGAAATAAACCACAAGCTGCACCACAGGTTTCACGCATTCGTCCTATTCCACCTCCAAACGAGGCCGACATCCGAAACGCTTGATCGTCGGTAAATCCATACAGGTCAGCAAAAGCTGCCACTACAGCCTGCGAGCAGTTGTAACCACTTTTAAACAAATCGATTGCCTTTTGTACCCTCTCTTCCATCTTGTTTTATTTTTCTTTTTTCAACGTTTCCGAACCGTAATTCGAGCACAGCGCATGCTTCTGCTGCTGATGCTCCTCTTCCCAAGCCAATAGGGCAATCTTTCGATCCAACCCCCAATGATAACCTCCCAGCGCCCCCGATGAGCGCACAATGCGGTGACAAGGAATCAAAATGGATATTGGGTTGTTCCCCACGGCCGTTCCTACAGCGCGGCAAGCTTTGGGACGGTTAAGTTTTGCCGCAAGCATGCCATACGATGTTTTGTCTCCGAAAGGAATTTTCAAGAGTTCGGTCCATACATCCAGCTGAAAATCGGTTCCTGCCAAGTGGAGCGACAATGGCTCTTCTGCCGTCGTTTCCAGTCCAAGCACCAAGGTCAATGCATGTTGTTGATAGGCATCAGACTCTTGCTTGTATAGGGCGTTTGGAAAGCGATGTTTCAGCTCATCCAACACAGCTTCTTTGCCTGTTGTTACAAAAGCCAAGTAGCAAAGACCGCGAGCCGTAGCCGCCAAAAGCAATTCGCCAAACGGAGTAAACTCATAGCTATAGCAAATAGTTAGTGCATCCGCACCATCGCTCATCTCCTTGGGGTCCATCCTCACAATGCTGACTAATGGTTCTTTTCTCATACTGATCTTCAATGTTTACGAAAACAATAACATGATGTTTAAAATGGACACAATTCCCGCAATGGTATACAGTACAAAAGTGCTCCAACGACTATTCACATAATTGCCCATCACCTTTCGTGAAGAGGTAAGCCCTACTTGCAGAAACACTGTAAAGGGCAATTGAATACTCAATATCATTTGCGAAATAAGCAATCCTTTAAAGGGATTTCCGATAAAAGCAATAAGCAGAAGCGCCAACCCCAAGGAGAGCACAACACCTACTTGCGAGTGACTGTCTTTGATGTTATACGATTCGCCAAAGATACCTGCAAAGATAGATCCTGCCGCCATACCGCTTGTAATGGTCGACGCGATACCCGCCATCAACAAAGCCAGTGCAAAAACAATGGCCGCATTACTACCCAGCAACGGTTCTAACAAGGATTTAGCCTGCTGCAACTCTTCTACCTTGATGCCGCTTTTAAAAAAGGTAGCTGCCGCAAGCAGTATCATTGCACTGTTAATAGCCCAACCCACAATCATTGAAAAAAGCGTATCGTAGAGTTCGTACTTCAACACTTTTTTAATGGATGAGTCGTCCTGTTTATTATACTCGTGGCTCTGTATCACCTCCGAGTGTAGAAACAAGTTGTGCGGCATCACCACCGCTCCCAGCACACTCATGATAATGAGCATACTACCTTTCGGTATAGCGGGTGTTACCCATCCTTGCACAGCCATCGGCCAGTGAATATCGACCAAAAACAGCTCGTAGATGAACGAAAGTCCGATCACAGACACAAAAGCAATGATGGAGCGCTCTATCTTTTTGTATGAATTTGTAAAAAGCATCACCGACACAAAGGCTGTGGTAAGTATTGACCCCCAAATGATGGGTATGTCCAACAGCATCTCAAGAGCGATAGCCCCACCCAGAATTTCGGCCAGTGAGGTAGAGATAGAGGCCAGCACCGCAGTGCCTAAAATAGGGCGAGAGACCCATTTGGGCGTGTGTTTGCTAGCAGCTTCTGAAAGACAGAGACCGGTTACAATACCCAAGTGAGCTACGTTGTGCTGCAACACAATCAGCATGATGGTCGATAAAGTGACTACCCAAAGCAATGAGTACCCAAACTCAGATCCGGCTGCGAAGTTCGAAGCCCAATTTCCGGGGTCAATAAAACCCACCGTAACCAGTAACCCCGGACCAATATACCTGAATACATCCAATCCCCCTAAATAACGTTTATGATCTTTCCGTTTTAAATCTTTTAGTATATTCCACATACAATTGTTCGTTTCTATATTTTCAAAATGTTTGTCACACTTTTATTTTTTTTACAAAGATAATCAATTAAAACAAAGGAACCTTTTATTTAGTTCGATACAGTGTAATCTCTCTATAAACAGAGGCACGGGTGATGCAAGTGACGGTTGATTTTATCCAATCGCATCATTTGTATCATCCGTGCCTTTTAATCTTCAAACAGCATGCCTCTTGAGGCTGTTTCGACTACTATATCATTTCGTGCAATGCCTTACACAACTGATCCGGACAAGAGGTAGAACGACCGCCACAACGAATGCCTTCGAGCCTTTCGATCACATCTGTCACTTTCATTCCGTTTACTAAACGACTCACTCCTTGCAAATTGCCGTTGCATCCACCAAGAAACGCTACATTTTTCACCACGCTATCCTCTACCTCTATTTCGATATGAGTGCTGCAAGTACCTTGAGTTTTATACGTTTTTTTCATTACGCTTCGTCGATAACCGGCTTCATGTTTGTGTACACATTCTGCACGTCTTCATCGTCTTCCAATCGCTCTACCATCTTATCAATCGTAGCACGTTGTTCATCGTTGAGCTCTTTCTCGTCGTTCGGAATGCGTGTAAACTCGGCAGCTGTCACTTCGAATCCATTTTCTTCAAGATACTTCTGAATTTGAGCAAACGATTTCGGATCGCCGTAAAGGGTTACTCCATCTTCATCCTCATCATACTCCTCCTCTACTCCGTAATCAATGAGTTCGAGAATCAGGTCGTCCATCTCTACACCCTCTTTGGGTGCTATGGTAAACATGGATTTCCAGCTGAATATAAAATCGAGGCTACCCGAAGTTCCCAATGAACCGCCAAACTTATTAAGGATGCTACGCACATTGGCCACGGTACGCGTGGTGTTATCCGTAGCCGTTTCTACAAATACCGCTACGCCAAAAGGACCATATCCTTCGTAGTTCATCTCTTTGTAGTCTTTCGTGTCTTTTCCCATTGCATTTTTGATCGCACGCTCCACGTTATCCTTGGGCATGTTCTCGCGCTTTGCAGTAGCGATAACGGCACGCAAATGCGGGTTGTTTTCGGGATCCGGTCCACCGGCTTTCACTGCAATAGCAATCTGTTTTCCTACTCTTGTAAAGACACGGGCCATGTTGCCCCATCTTTTCAACTTAGAAGCTTTTCTGTATTCAAACGCTCTTCCCATTGTTTTGTATTTTAGTTCTATTCGTTAGTTAAGTATTTTATCTCAATTTAGCATTCAGCTTCTCTTCGAGGTTCTTTACCAATTTCGACATTGTTTTGTCAATCACCTTGTCGGTCAACGTCTGTGTTTCGTCTTGCAACAAGAAGCTTACCGCATACGATTTCTTACCTTCCTCCAGGTTCTTGCCTTCGTACACATCAAACAGTTCTACCTCTTTCAGTAGTTTCTTCTCCGTTTCATAGGCAATTTTCTCTATTTCGGCAAACTGAACACCCTTATCAAGGAGCAGAGCCAAGTCGCGTTTTACGGCAGGGAACTTTGAAACCTCCACATAGCTGATTTTCACCGAACGAATGGCTTTCATCAGCTCTTTCCAGTTGAGGTCGGCAAAATAGACTTCGTTATCAATGTCAAAAGCCTTCAACAGCTTCTTCGTTACTACGCCAAACTCGGCCAAGCGTTTTCCACCCTTGGTGCTTACCGAAAGTGCCGCCGCATAGATGTCGTTGCTCAAATTGCCCACTACCAGGTTGTTTAGGTTTAGCCCCAAACGCTTCAAAATGTTCTCTACATACGCTTTAAGTTCGTATATGGTCGTGTTCTCATCGGCATGCGCCCACGAGTTAGATACCCGCTTGCCCGTCAGCCACAATCCCAAATGATAATCTTCGGTATAGGCTGCCAAGGTCTTCTCCGGATTTTTCTTCTCCGCATCAAAGTGGTAGCAATTGCCATATTCAAAGAACTTCAAGTCGGCATGCTTGCGATTGGCGTTGTGCGCAATGCTCTCTAAACCACCAAACAGCAGGGTCTGACGCATCGCGTTCAAATCTCCACTCAGGGGATTCATCAACATCACCAAGTGCTTGGACGGATACGTTTCCGAACCATCATAATAGGTAGCAGGCGTAAGCGAATTGTTCAATATTTCGTTGAAGCCGCAACCCACCAGTTGTTCGGCTATCAGGTTTTGCAATTTGTTTGAGTTGTCTACATCACTTTTCGTGGTGAGGCTCGATTTCAAGGTCAACGGAATCTCCACATTATTATATCCGTAGATCCGAAGAATGTCTTCAATCACGTCGCAATCGCGTTGCACATCAACCCGATAAGGAGGCACAGCCAGTGTCAATCCCTCGGCTGTTTCGTTCTCTATCTTCATCTCCAGACTGGTTACTATGCTTTTGATAGTTTCCACAGGAATCACCTTACCAATCATTGCGTTTACCTTTGCATAAGCCAGCTCTACCTTAAAATCTTGTGCGGGAGCTGCACAAACGTCTTTAATCTCGCTCGATACCGTACCCCCGGCCAACTCTTTCATCAGCAGCGCTGCCAGCTTCAGGCAGTAGATGGTGATGTTGGGGTCGATGCCTCTTTCGAAGCGGAAGGAAGCGTCGGTGTTCAAACCGTGACGACGAGCCGTTTTTCGCACCCACGTAGGATGGAAATAGGCACTTTCGATAAAGACATCGGTAGTGGTTTCGGTCGATCCCGAGTCGAGTCCGCCAAACACACCGGCAATGCACATCGCCTCTTCTTGGTTGCAGATCATCAAGTCGCGTTCGTTCAACTTACGCTCTACGCCATCGAGGGTCACAAACCGAGTACCTTCGGGCGTAGTTTTCACAATCACTTCGCCCCCTTTTATCTTTGCTGCATCAAAGCAGTGAAGCGGCTGACCGAAGGCATGCACTATATAGTTCGTAATGTCTACCACATTATTGATGGGGCGCACACCAATCACCCGCAGTTTGTTCTGCAACCACTCCGGACTTTCGGCCACCTTGACTCCTTTAACCGTTACACCGGCATAGCGAGGACAAGCTTCGCTGTTCTCTACCGTTACGCGAATGTCAAGATCGTGGTTTTCCACTGCAAAAGCATCTACCGATGGGCGTTTCAGCACGGCCGGCATACCGTTTTGCAACAGGTAAGCATACAGATCGCGCGCCACACCGTAGTGCGAACAAGCATCGGCACGGTTCGGGGTAATGTCTACCTCAATCACATAGTCACTCTTCACGTTATAATAATCTTTGGCCAACGTTCCGGGCACCGCATCGGCAGGCAGTTCAATGATGCCGGCGTGACTGGTTCCGATACCAATCTCGTCTTCTGCACAAATCATACCGACAGACTCCACGCCCCGGATTTTTGATTTCTTGATGGTGAAACATTCGTCACCGTCGTAAAGTTTTGCGCCCAGTGTGGCCACTACTACCTTTTGTCCGGCAGCTACGTTGGCCGCTCCACATACTATTTGTACGGGTTCGCCGTTACCCAAATTAACAGTGGTAACGTGTAAATGGTCTGAATTTGGATGCTCCTCGCAAGTCAGCACTTCGCCAATCACAAGGCCTTCCAGTCCGCCTTTAATGGTTTGAACTTCTTCCACACCGCCCGTTTCCAGACCAATGGAAGTCAGCGCATCCGCTACCTCAACGGGAGTCAATTCGAAGTCGACGTACTCTTTCAGCCAATTATAAGAGATATTCATATCATTAAGTTTTATTATTATTCTTCAAAAAGAAACGCAAAGTTAATAAGTTTTTTTGGTTGGGGGAGAAAACATTCACAATAAATCGGGATAAGCCGAACAAATTCGTTAGAAAACCCTACTTTTGCACCCGAACTAAAAAGCAATAGAATGAGAACAAAAGACTGGAAGGCCATTAAGCCTGCTAAACTGCTGGTAATAGGTGAAGATTCTAACCTTCAGTGGTCAGAAGCTGTGCCCGAGTATGTAATGTTTGCCGATTACTACTTCCGTAGCTTCCCCGAAGATCACGGCGAACGCAGCCGCAATGTAGAAGCACGCAATCTTTTCAACTATATCACCAAGCTAACCGGCAACCGCATCTCTCCCGACGAGGTATACATCACCAACTTGTGCAATGACGATGTAGAGCCCTCACCCAAAGGCAAGCGCGTATTCATCCCCGAGGCCAAAGCCCTGAAAGGTATTGAACACATCCGATGGATTCTGTCCGAGAACCCCTCTATCGAGTATGTATTGGCCATGTCCTTGCAAACCAATTATTGGTTACAAAAAGGAGGCTTCTATCCGGCCGATGAAGCCTTTCTGAAAGCCGCCGAACCACGCCGCACAGGTACGGAAAACATTCAACCTTTCTATCAACCTATAGACGGTAAAGCCTTTACTGCAATTTGTGGTAAGCTTTACGAAGGCAAGGAGTTTCCGGTAAAAGTAATCCCTATTCTTCCGGCAAAGGACTATCCGTTATCGATACAAAACATGGAGCGGTATGGCGATGCGTATGAGGGTATCAATAAGTACTTCAAGTAAGGTTACAAATGAAGTAACAACTCATTAAAAAAGCATGGCTTTCAAGGGTACGAACGCTTGAAAGCCATGCTTTTCAGTTCATTTACAATCAATTTATTCTTCTTTAAATTTAAATTGTTAATAATCGGATTTCTCTATGACTTCACCCAGATCGTAAACTATCTGAGCTGCTAAGTATTCTTCACCTTCGTGCATATAAACCACGTCCTCGCCATCGTCATCGGTTAGAATCTGAACCTCTGCGCTCTTAACTTGAACAATAGCGAAAGGCCTCTTGCCTTTGTATTCGCCTGTCAAGAACTTGATTGCATCGTATTTAACCGGGCTTAGCGTCACCTCACCGTCTTCTGGTAGGTCTTCTGCGTTTTCGTACTCTTTGCCGTCGCAAGCATAGTTGAAGTACTTTTTACTGTTGGAAGGTCTAATCTCTCGAAATTCTTGTTTTTTCGTGCCTGCCATGATTTCGTCGAAATACTTCTGTTTAATTGATAGTGTCAAAATTTTCATAATCGTGTAATTTGTTAAGTAAATAATGTAGTTGCGGAAACAGGACTCAAAACTGCGTCCCTCGCGTTGTTGCCGATAGACCAAAGATGCAATTTTACAAGCTAATCACAACATCCCCGAAAAGTGGAAGTTTTTTGGTTCATCTGACAAATGCGTAGTTGATATATATACAAATAAGCTGGTAAATCATTATATTTAGAGTCCAATCCAAAACATCATGAATGCCAGCTTTCTGTACCAGGCCTTTGGCGTTCGTGAGCAAGATAACATCACTCCTTTTAGTAGAATATTGTATGCGATGGATGATTTTCATCTACCTTTGTCCGCATTTAAAGTTGCCCACCTACCCCTTTGAACTTCTCCACAAAAGCGGCGATCTTTTGAAAAACGCTCTGTTTCTTAGACAAATACTGAGGGTTTAATGGACTCATTTTAGGTAAAACGGCATTGAGTTCTGTACCGTTTTCATTAGCAAATTCACGTTTCAAAGAAGCCGTTATATATCGTTTTGCTTCTGCCTCGTTTAAATTCTCATCTGCAATTAATTCTGAAGCCTCCGTTTTCTGTTTGCCTTGGGCATATGCAAAGAATGAATCAATAATACTCACTTTATCTTGAATGTTGTCCAGGTCTGTTTCATTAATAAAATCAACCACTAAGGTCTCTTTTGCTCTATTGCCTATACTGGCACGGATTACACGACGAACTTCTTCTACCAATGCAACTTTATCTTTTGTCTTTTTATTATGCTCAAATATCAGTTCAAGAATATAATCAAGGTTTATTTCTTGTGATTTAAGTAGATCTATTTCAAATACAACATCATCCCAATCAATTTTTGACTCTTCTGATTCTTTGCCACTTTTCTCACGTCTCAACCAGTCACGTATATCATTATAAGTAGATCGATAATCCTGAATAGTTCGTTCAGGTAGCAATTCTATCTCTTGCATTGTAGCTACATCCTCATCTGTTACAAAATGAGCCTCTTTAAAGGCTTCAATAGCTTCAGCATCATTTGCGTCTATCTTTTGAAAGGTCTTGAGGTTTGTAAATTCATCGTAATTTTGAAGTATATTCTCTATGCGTAAATACTCTCCAAATAGTTTTATGAACTCTTTTTTATCTTTCTCCGTTACAATTTCATCAGGATTTGGAAACTTTTCATTTAACTCTTTTACCACTTCAGTATAACCTCTACGGGCTTCACCTGTAGCAATATCCGTAAAACCTGCTAAATATTCTTTGTAACTCTTTTCAAGGAGTACGTTTTTAGTGTTTTTATTTCCAAACAGCGTAATGGCATCAACCGTAGCTTGCTCCAAATCTCTGAAAGTAATAATGTTGCCAAAGGTTTTTGTGGCATCATAAATTCGGTTGGTGCGCGAGAAAGCTTGCATTAAACCGTGATAACGCAGGTTCTTATCTACAAACAGCGTGTTGAGTGTAGGTGCATCAAACCCGGTAAGAAACATACCCACTACAATGACAAGGTCAACCTCTTTACTCTTTACACGCATAGCAAGGTCACGGTAGTAATTTTGAAACTCATTACTGTCAACGCTAAAACTGGTTTTGAACATAGCGTTATAGTCATTAATCGCTTTTGTTAAAAACTCTTTGGAACTGCTATCCATTGCAGAGGGTTCAAAGCTTTCATCGGCTATCTCGCCTGCCGAACTTTGCTCTTCATTAGCGGCAAAGGAGAAGATTGTTGCAATCTTCAGCGGCTTGTCACTCTCTTTTTGCAAGCTATTTAGTTTCTCATAATAGCATTTTGCTGCATCAATGCTACTTACTGCAAACATGGCATTGAAGCCTTGGTTACCACCCTTGTTTCTATGCGTTTTTATCCTGAAGTTTTGCAAAACATACTGAGAAATTTCTTTGATACGAGCCGGATGAAGCAAAGCCGTTTTGTTTTCTGCTGCACTTAGCTTCTCCTCATCTTGTTCCGTTTCTATCCCCTTAAAGCGAGGGCGCACATCATTGTAGTCTACTTTGAATTTCAATACCTTTTCATCCCTGATGGCATCTGTAATTACGTAGGGATGCAATTCGCGACCAAACACACTTGCAGTAGTTTCAGCACCTAAAGCATTGTCAGGAAATATAGGTGTTCCCGTAAAACCAAATTGATAGTACTTTTTAAACTTTTTCTTCAGCTTCTTTTGAGTTTCACCAAACTGAGAGCGATGCGCTTCGTCAAAAATGAATACCACTTGCTTCTGATAGATGGGTAGGTCACTCTCTTTTTTCATCAGGATGTTCAGTTTCTGAATGGTAGTGACTATAATCTTATTGTCCTCTTTTTCTATATTCCTCTTCAGCCCGGCTGTATTCGCTGATCCGTTAACACTATCGGGCGAAAATCGTTGGTATTCTTTAATCGTTTGAAAATCAAGATCTTTACGATCGACTACAAAGAATACTTTCTCTATAAAATCAAGCTGTGTGGCCAATCGTGCCGCTTTAAAGCTGGTAAGAGTTTTGCCCGATCCTGTGGTGTGCCATATGTAGCCACCACTTTCTATCTTCGACCAGTTTTTTGCGTTGTAGGAACTTTCTATTTTCCACAATATTCTTTCCGTTGCAGCAATTTGATAGGGCCTCATGATGAGCAGCGTATCATTGGTATCAAAAACCGAATAGGTGAATAGTATCTTTAAAAGCGTCTGCTTTTGAAAGAAAGTTGCCGTAAAATC
>JAGOOC010000009.1:0-36933 GCA_017992695.1 Bacteroides sp.
GCGGAGAGAGAGGGATTCGAACCCCCGGAACCTCGCAGTTCAACGGTTTTCAAGACCGCCGCAATCGACCACTCTGCCATCTCTCCAAAAACTACTAAAAACCTCTTTAGATAGAAGTGCTTTTCGTTAAAAGCGGTGCAAAGATACGAACATATTTTAATTATACAACAACTTGAGTGAGAAAATTTAAAATAAATGAAATGAGCACTCACCATTAGTAGGTATTTTATGCTCTTAAGCATTAAATTGAGAATATTTATACCTATAATATCAAAAAAGGATGTAACTTTGCGTGCTCTTAAAAAGGATAACCAAAACCACTAAATGGACACTCTTATGGAATTAAATAAGATATTTAACGACGGCCTTTGGAGCAAAGAAATCAACGTAAGAGATTTCGTAAGCAAAAACATTACTCCGTATGAAGGCAACGCAACCTTTCTACAAGGTGCTACCGAACGCACAAAGCTGATATGGAACCGGTGTCTGGAAGCTATTGATGAGGAAAGAAACAACAACGGTATACGTGCACTTGATAACAAAACAGTATCAACCATTACTTCTCACCAAGCAGGATACATTGACCGCGATAATGAACTTATTGTTGGTTTGCAAACAGACGAACTACTGAAACGGGCTATCAAGCCTTTTGGTGGCATCAACGTAGTGGCTCGTGCTTGTCAAGAGAACGGGGTAGAAATAGACCCTAAAGTAAAAGAAATATTCACGACTTACCGTAAAACGCACAATGACGGGGTATTCGATGTGTATACCGAAGAGATTCGTTCGTTCCGCTCATTGGGTTTCCTAACCGGATTGCCCGACAACTATGCGCGCGGGCGTATCATCGGAGACTACAGGCGACTGGCTCTTTATGGGCTAGACCGGTTGATCCAAGCAAAAACAGACGACTTACATACCCTAACAGGTCCTATGACCGAAGCGCGCATCCGCCTTCGCGAAGAGGTAGCCGAACAAATCAAAGCGCTCAAGGAGATGAAAGTGATGGGCGAATACTACGGCTTAGACCTCAGTCGGCCGGCACACACCGCTCAAGAGGCTGTTCAGTGGGTGTATATGGCCTATCTGGCAGCTGTAAAAGAGCAAGACGGAGCAGCCATGTCACTAGGCAACGTGTCGTCTTTCCTTGATATCTACTTGGAATATGAACTGAGCCGGGGTAGCATCACCGAAACATTCGCACAGGAGTTGATTGACCAATTCGTCATCAAACTACGCATGGTGCGCCACCTGCGTATGCAATCATACAACGATATCTTTGCCGGAGACCCTACCTGGGTAACCGAATCGATTGGCGGACGTTTTAATGACGGACGCACAAAGGTAACCAAAACCTCATTCCGCTTTTTACAAACACTTTATAATCTCGGACCGTCACCCGAACCCAACATGACTGTCCTCTGGAGTCCCGACCTTCCCGACGGTTTTAAGGAGTACTGTGCTAAAGTATCCATTGATACATCGTCTGTACAATACGAGAATGATGACTTGATGCGCGAGGTTCGTCAATCAGACGATTATGGTATTGCTTGTTGTGTTTCTTATCAAGAAATTGGCAAACAGATTCAGTTCTTCGGTGCCCGAGCTAACTTGGCCAAAGCTTTGTTGCTAGCCCTGAATGGCGGACGATGCGAAAACACCGGAACACTTATGGTGAAAGATATCCCTGTACTAACGGGCGAAACGCTGAAGTTTGAAGAGGTGATGATTAACTATAAGAAGGTGCTGACAGAAATAGCTCGTGTATACAACGATGCGATGAATATCATTCATTATATGCATGATAAATATTACTACGAGAAGGCACAAATGGCATTGATCGATACAGATCCGCAAATTAACTTAGCTTATGGTGTGGCTGGTCTTTCGATCGCTATCGACTCGCTTTCGGCAATTAAGTTTGCTAAAGTGAAGGTGCGTCGCAACGAAATCGGGCTAACAGAAGGGTTTGACATTAATGGAGAGTTCCCCTGCTTTGGCAACGATAACGATAGAGTCGATCATCTGGGAGTAGACTTGGTTTATTTCTTTAGTGAAGAGCTTAAAAAGTTGCCTGTTTATAAAAATGCTCGCCCCACCCTCTCGCTGCTCACCATTACATCAAATGTAATGTATGGCAAAAAGACCGGTGCTACACCGGATGGTCGACTGAAGGGTGTTGCCTTTGCTCCCGGAGCTAACCCAATGCATGGCCGCGATAAGAATGGTGCAATCGCTTCTTTAAGTTCGGTAAGTAAGTTGCGTTACCGCGACTCTCAAGATGGCATCAGCAACACGTTCTCGATTGTTCCAAAATCATTGGGTGCTACTGCCGAAGACCGTATAGAAAACTTAGTAACCATGATGGATGGATATTTCACCAAAGGAGCACACCATTTGAATATAAACGTACTGAATCGCGAAATGCTGGAAGATGCTATGGAACATCCGGAGAACTATCCGCAACTAACCATTCGCGTTTCGGGATATGCTGTGAACTTCGTCAAACTGAGCCGCGAGCATCAGCTAGAAGTGATCAATCGTAGTTTTCACGAACGTATGTAAACAGTTGAACATATGATAAACGTACACTCTTACGAGTCTATGGGAACATTTGACGGGCCGGGTCTTCGGCTCGTCGTTTTTCTTCAAGGCTGCAACTTTCGCTGTCTATACTGCGCCAATCCCGATACCATTTCGCTCAACGGTGGTACGCCTACCAATGTAGAAGAAATTGTACGCATGGCAGTGAGTCAAAAAGCGTTTTTCGGAAAGCGTGGGGGCATCACCTTTTCAGGAGGAGAGCCAACGTTACAAGCCAAAGCATTACTCCCCCTTTTCCGGAGATTAAAGGAGGAGGGCATACACATCTGCCTCGACACGAATGGAGGACTTTGGAACGAGGACGTAGAGGCCTTATTAAAACTCACCGATTTGGTTTTGCTCGACATTAAAGAATATAACCCCACACGACATCAAAAACTGACCGGACGAAGCAACCAGCAAACATTACGCACCGCTGCTTGGTTGGAAGCGAACGAAAGGCCGCTCTGGCTACGTTATGTGCTAGTACCGGGATATACCGATTTCACAGAAGATATCCGTGACCTAGGTAGAGTGTTGGGAGGTTATCGGATGATTCAAAGAGTCGAGATACTGCCCTATCATCTGCTCGGTATGCATAAGTACGAAGCGATGGAGAAAACGTATCAGCTAAAGGACATAAAAGAGAATACACCCGAACAGATCGAAGAGGCTGCACAGGTATTTCGAGAATACTTCGACACCGTGCAAGTGAATTAATAAGTAAAACGAACCCCAGCCTGTAGGTTGAAGCTTACCGGATTATCCTTACGGATCGTTTGCACTTCCGAACCATCATTGAAAAAGTGTACCACACCTGGTTCTACGTACACCCCCAGCTGTTTCGTCACATTGACTTGTGCACCAACAGCACCCATAACAGAGAGCTGCAAAGGTTTTACCGTCAGCTTCTCAGCAGCCCTTTCGGCATATACACATTTCTCAACTGCACCGCCTGCCGATACATAAAGTGTAAATAGTTTCTTATCGACAAAGTTCCAGTTGGCGCGTAGAGGTATGCCGACATAGTGTAAGCGCTGATTTTCGAAAGCAGTGCTTTTTGCCAATTTTACATCCGAAGAAAGCAGTGTGTAAGTTAATCCTGTCTCTACCGAAAAGCCTTTGGGTAGCGTTTTACGCACAGACAATCCGAAGGAAAGTGGTTGGTGATGTTTAATATCTATTGGTTCATTAGCAGCTTGCAGGTAAGGGATTCCTTCTTGAAAGACCAGCGTTTTATCTCCGGGAATTTGAATAACCCCATCGGTTGCGCTGGCCATATCGAGTCGAAACAGATTTCTCCTTGGTTCAATGCTCGCATTACTACCCGATATGGCACCTGCATTGCCTACTGAAGCACCAATAGCCCACCCCTTCGCCTGACGCTTGGCAGCGTGTTCGGACAAATGAAGTTTTTCTTTCCCGGAGGGTTTACGAGTCGCTTTAGTATCCTCGGGTTTTGTATCAGCGCGCATTGAGGGTTCTTCTCTTTGATGCTCGTCAATTGTATTATCAGCTGTTGCTGACGACTCTTCTGAGGCGACAGAGGCTGCCATTCGTTCTGCGCTGGTCGCAGCTTCCAAAAGAGAAATAGCTAACGATCGATCGATCTGCTTTGCCAGAAGCGGATGAGCATCCGACGAACGACGAATGGGTTTAACCTCTTCTACCTTTGCAGTGGGTAGCATTGAGGCAGGCGAATGAGGCATTACATCCATCGATTTAGTCAATACGGGCAACGGAGTTTGTCGTATTTGGTCGGCAGTCGAACTTCCAAGGAAATAGAGGCTAAGCGAAGTTCCCAACACTAGTATTACACTGGCAGCTACGGCAATCCATCTGCGATAAGGAAACAGACGCTTCTCTGTAACCGGCGTCAACGCGCGCTCCAGCTGTTCCCAGCCGGAATCAGGCACAGGCTCTTTATAATCTTCGAGTCTTTCCTTCCACTTTTTCACCCACAGTTCTTTTTCTTCCATCACTCTTTCTTATCCATTTTTCATTAACCACTCTTTCACTCTCTTGGCCAGTACCCCTTTGGCGCGAAATAACTGAGAGGAGGAAGACTTTTCATTGATTCCCAACATTTCAGCAATTTCTCTGTGCGATTTATCTTCAAATGTATAAAGATTAAACACCGTACGGTATCCTTCGGGAAGTTCTTGAATAAACTGCATCAACACCGACTGCGGAATGGTCTCCATATCCGAAGCTTCTGATTCGCCAACCGTCTCGGCAACCTCTTCGATGGGCATAGCCCGATTCATCACATCATTCTTACGCAAAAACTGTAATGCCATATTTACCATTACCTTGTCCATCCATGCCCGCAACGAACCTTCGCCCCGCCAAGTGAACTTGTCAAATGAATCATAAATCCTCAGAAAGCCATCGTGCATCAAGTCCTGAGCTACCTCTCTATCGCCTGTATAGCGAAGACAGATGCCAAGCATCCGCCCTGCATATTGCTCATAGAGTGCTTTGCGAGCATGGTTTTCGCCACGCCTGCATCGTTCAGCCAGTTCCTGTTCTTCCATTCTCTTTGACGCGTGTTTGCCTTTTAAATACAGCAAAGATAGAAATACTGCATAAAGAGAGCAACTCTTTTAGTGCTTTTATTTCTTTAACAGTCTGTAATGCAGTATTATTCGCCACCTAACGTTTTTCTTATAAAAGTAATTCACACAAAATAGTTAAACCTAAAAACCATACGAACTTATGAAGAGATTAAAACTTATCGCTTTAGCAATTTTAATGACTCTAACCCCTTTTTTATTACAGTCATGTTTAGATGACAATGAACCGGAGTATCCTTGGTTGGCTATCAGCACCATCCGCACTTTAGAAAATATAGATAATGGCTATTATTTTGGCCTGGACGATGGTTCAAAATTGTATCCGGGAGACACGACACTGATACACAATTATCAGGTCACAGAAGGTCAGCGTGCCTTTGTATACTACAACCTTTTGGATGAGCCCAAAGCAGGCTTTGATTACAACATCAAAGTAGGACAGATTATTAATATACTAACCAAAGACATCATTGACCTTACAGCCGAGAATGCTGAGAGAATAGGAGATGATAAAATCAATGTAACTCGTTATTGGATTGCTCAAGGATATTTGAATATAGAGTTTCAGTACTTAGGCACACACAGTAGCAACAAAAAACACTTTCTGAATCTGGTTCAAAACACAACGACTACTGAAAACGACGAAGAGGGTTATATTAGTCTTGAGTTTCGGCACAATGCTGAAGGCGACGCTCTCGAACGTATAGGCGAGGGATATGTATCGTTCAAATTAGACAAAATAGAAGAAGAATTAGAAACCGCAAAAGGGTTAAAAGTTCGCGTCAACACGATTTATGATGGAGAGAAATTCATCAAAATTGAATTAAAAAAATCGACAGATAAGAATAGTAACCCACGTAAACTATCTACTAATAAAATGCTCAATGAAGTGTATTGATAATGAAGTGTATTGATTAGGATTAGTAAAAAGAACAGTAAATGGTTAATGCTATATCGAGGACGACAAGGCATTAACCATTTGTTATTCATCAAACCACACATTGTATAGCCTGCAGCGATAGCATCTCTTTCGGTACAGCAGCTTGTATCTCCTCTTTCAATACCTGCAACAAGCTGTGCCGAATGAAGTTTTTGTTTGTTACCAACAGGATTTGTCGGGTAGGGCGCGGAATAGCAAACGGCCGCACCAACTCTTGTTGCTCCTTTGATAGTTGCATCAATGCCAGTTCGGGAATAAACGTGATACCTTTTCCACTCTCTACCATGTGCATAAAAGTCTCCATGCTGCCCAGTCGATAAGCCATTTGATTCAGCTTCACTGCTTCCATCTGACAAAACCGCATCAGCTGATCGCGAAAGCAGTGCCCCTCATCGAGCAACCACAATCGCTCTCCGGTGATATCGGATGTACGGATTAAATCTTGTTTAAACAATGGCTCTTTGCGCGAAACATAGCCAAAGAACTGTTCATAAAACAATGGAATTTCTTGCAAAGTCCCATCATCTTGCTTCGTAGCCAAGATAGCCGCATCAATATCACCTTGGCGAAGTGCCTGCTGAATGTCTTGGGTTTTCATTTCAATCACTCTGATATCAAGTTCAGGATGCTCTTCTAACAGTTGTGGGAAGAAACGAGGAAGCAGGTAAGGGGCGATAGTAGGCAACACAGCCAACCGGAAACTACCGGTGAGCGAGCCTTTTTCTTCGGTGATAATATCCTTCACTTTCAGAGCCTCCTCAATAATAGTTCGAGCCTGTTCAATCACCTTTTTCCCAATGTCAGTCGGACAAACCGGTTGCACCGTGCGGTCAAAAACTTTCACTTCAAGCTCCTCTTCTAGTTTTTGAATCATCGCACTCAGCGTGGGCTGCGTAACACAACAGTGTTCGGCCGCTTTTGCAAAGTGTCTAAACTGATCAACTGCAAGAATATATTCTAATTGTTGTAGGGTCATCGGTCGTAATATTATAGTTTTTTAGTACATGAGCCACTCTTTAGGCAACACCTGTTTTTCTCCTTTTTCGTTGAGCAAATAGATTTCCAGCATCCCCCCATTGTGATCAAAATATCGAATTTCAATGGGGTGAAAACCCTCTATCAATTTCTTCTGTGCAATCACTTCAATGGTGAATGTACCCTTCTCTTGTCTTGTTTCATCACGGTGAAACTATTGTTTCTCCATGGTGAAACTGTTGTTTCACCGTGATGAAACAACCCTTTTGCATCCTGCATTCAACAGAAAGCATCCGTTAAGTATTAGTTTCCTGTTGCTTCTTCAACTAAGAGAGAGCAAGCCAACTCCCGACAAGCCACCCGGTCTATCTTCCCATTGCCGGTCAGTGGAATTTTCTTCACGGGAACGATGAGATTTCCAAATTTGTGTCGTTTGGAAATACACGTATTGACTAGCTTGCGTATGCTCGCTATATCAACCACACCTTCGACAAGTAACACCGCCGCCTCGCCAAGTCGCTCGTGCGGTACGGAGGTAATGACAAAGGGCATGGGAAGTGTACTTTGCAGCCACCCTTCCAGCATCTCAGGCTGTATTTTGATACCGCCACTATTGATAATGTTGTCTCGTCGACCAAGAATAAGAAATCCGCCATCCTCATCAATCGATACGATATCATTGGTGTACAGTATCTCGTCGCACACCAACGGTGCTTCGATAACCAAGCTCTTATCAGGCAGCGTAGAAGGCGTTACACCGGGAAGAGGGTAATACGTCAATCCATCGGTAGCAGGACCGCTCAAACGGCACAGGGCGATGTGCGAAAGCGTTTCGGTCATGCCGTAAGTAGCATAGACTTTTCCGGGAAGCGAACGAAGTTTTACCCAATAGTGAGGGTTGATCATGCCGCCACCGATAATCAGTGTATCGATGCGTCGAAGTCGCTTTAGCTCTTCGGGCGTATCGAGCGTGTTGTACACTTGGAGCGGAACCATGGCAGCAAAGCGAATCTTCTCTTTGACATCGGCCAACGGATGCCCCGAAGGGGCACGTACAATCAAATTGAGCCCGGCAACCAAGGCACGCACCACCATCATTTTTCCGGCAATGTACTGCAAAGACATGCAAAGCAGTGCCGTGTCTCCTTCGGCCAGTTGCAGGGCTTCGCACGTCATGCGGGCGCTCTGCATCATCTGTTCTTTGCGAACAGTTAGTTCTTTCGGGGTTCCAGTAGAGCCGGAGGTATGAACCACCATCGTAGGCGAATCATCGAACCACTCGTTGAGAAACGCGTAGAGTTCGGCCATCATGGGCGGTGTTTCGGCAGTAACAGAAGCCGATAGTTGTTGAATGGCTTCGCGAGAATACTGCTTGCCTTCGAGCGTGATGTGTTGCTCTTTTCTATTAAAATTCATCTGACTTTTATTTAATATTACTTTATCTTACGTACCACAAGCAGTCTTTTCGGATCTCAAGTGGCATCTCTACATTGTCGGTAAAGAGCGCACCGGTTCCCAATCCTTGTGGCAATGGGTTGTTGTATGTTGCACACCATTGAGCAATGGCATTCAAGCCGATGTTCGACTCCAAAGCCGAAGTAATCCACCAATCAATCTGCCGTTTGCGCGCCTCTTCGATCCATTCGTTTCCACCCACCATGCCGCCATGCAACGAAGGTTTTAGAATGATGTATTGCGGACGTATCGTGTCGAGCAAACGTTGTTTATGCTCCGTGTGGTGGCAACCGATCAGCTCCTCGTCGAGAGCGATGGCCAGGGGCGTTTCGGCCGTGAGACGTGCCATCTCCTCCCACTGACCGGCCCGAATGGGCTGTTCGATGGAGTGCAGGTCGAGTTCTGCCAAGCGTTTTAACTTATCGAGTGCATCGGCAGGAGCAAATGCACCGTTGGCATCGACCCGGAGTTCAACCTCGCGGGCGGTGAAGTGGGCACGGATATGGCGTATCAACGCCAACTCCTCTTCAAAGCCGATGGCACCGATTTTGAGCTTGATGCATCGGAATCCGGCCTGCATTTTAGCTTCGATCTGTTCAAGCATCTGCCGGTAATTGCCCATCCAGATGAGTCCGTTGATCGGTATTCCTGCCTCTCCCCGACTGAAAGGAGTATCCCAGAGGGCATAGCTGCCCGTTTGCAGGTGGCGAAAAGCGGTTTCGAGGCCGAATAGGATGGAGGGATAAGGGCGCAGAGCCTCAACATCAACCCCACCATAGGCGGCTGCGTCGGCGCAAGCTTGCGCTAAAATAGTAGCGTAATCGGGCAGATCGTCGCAACTCAGTTGCGGCAACGGGGCACACTCCCCTACCCCCATTCGTCCCGGAAGGGAGTCGGAGGTGAGATGAATATACCACACTTCGCGGGTAACGTAGCTACCTCGCGAAGTACCTGCCGGTTTCTTGAAATGAAGTTGGTGAGGAATCACCTGAATATGAACCATAAGCGTTGCATGACTTAGGTAGGCGTTTGTAAGATAGTGCGCCTTGCCTAAGGCAGTTTTTGATATTGTTTGAAGTTCGGTTTACGTTTTTCCAGAAATGCATTCTTGCCTTCCTGAGCCTCGTCGGTCATGTAATACAGCATGGTGGCATCTCCTGCCAGTTCTTGAATGCCCGCTTGTCCGTCGAGCTCGGCATTCAGTCCGGCCTTGATCATGCGCAAAGCCAACGGGCTAAGCTCCATCATCTCTTCTCCCCACTTCACATACTCGTCTTCGAGCTGTTCGAGTGGCACAATGGTATTGATCAGCCCCATATCCAATGCTTCCTGCGCATTGTACTGTCGACAGAGGAACCAGATTTCACGCGCTTTCTTCTGTCCTACCACCCGAGCCAGGTAGGAAGAGCCGAATCCGGCATCGAAGCTGCCTACACGAGGACCGGTTTGTCCGAAGATTGCATTTTCGGAGGCGATAGAGAGGTCGCACACCACATGCAGCACATGTCCTCCTCCGATGGCATAGCCATTGACAGCGGCAATAACGGGTTTGGGGATGCTGCGAATTTGTTTTTGCACATCGAGCACACTCAGTCGGGGCACACCGTCCTTGTCGATGTATCCGCCGTGACCTTTCACGTTCTGATCGCCACCCGAGCAGAAAGCTTTATCGCCGGCTCCGGTGAAAACCACCACACTGATGTCTTGATGCTCGCGGCAGATGCGCATGGCATCGCTCATTTCGCCGGTAGTGGTTGGAGTGAACGCATTGCGATAGCGTTCGCGATTGATCGTAATGCGGGCAATGCCGTTATAGAAATCAAACAGAATATCTTCGTATTCTTTGATTGTGGTCCATTCTCTTGCTGTTGACATATCTTTGGGTCTTTATTAAGGGGTTATCGTTTTGATTCTTCATTCTTTATTGAGCGAATGATAGTACTCTTTCAAGATGCGTGCATCCTTGTTTTTATTGGTGAATACTTCGAGCAACAGGGGTTGCTCAAGCGATTCGGGGTGTGCAAACCGAGCCATCGCTTCGGTGAGTTGCTCCTCGTCTTTGGCTTGCAGGTAGAGAAAGCCACGCTCTTCGGCCCAACCCCGTGCCGAGGTTTTATGTACGCCTGTCACAAACTTATGCGATGTGCCCGACATATCGAGCCCCGGCAATGTGTGAAAGATCTCACCACCGCCGTTGTTGAGCAACAAGATGCGAACATTGGGACGAACGTAGTCGTTCCACAACGCATTCATATCGTAGAAGAAACTTAAATCGCCAATCAAGACGAAGTTCAGCTTCTCGGATGCCGAAGCATAACCGATGGCGGCAGAGAGCGAACCCTCAATGCCACTTGTGCCGCGATTGCAACACACCTCTACAGTTGGCGGAAGAGAAAACAGTTGGGCATAGCGTATCACGGAGCTATTGGCCAGGTGCAAAGCCGATTGTTCGGGCAGCAACTTGATCAAAGCACCGATAGCCGACATTTCGGAATAGGCCAATTCGGGTTCGCATTGTTCTTTGCAGGTATTCTCCCACAACAAGGGGTATTGTGGTGTTTTATTCTCCAGCAAGAAGGCGATCTTTTCGAGAAACTCAAAAGGATCCATCTCGATAACGGTAGTAAGTGAACCGTAGAGATCAACCACCTCACCGTCGGGCGATACGTGCCAATGCTCCTTAGGCGGATGCTCCCGCAGGTACTTCTTGAGTCGCTTAGACACGATGTGTCCGCCATAAGTAATGAGTAGTTCGGGCTTCATCTTCTCCTGCACCTCTTGGTTCATCGCAAAGAGTGTCGCATCGAAATTCTTTATAGCCATGCCCGGAATGGTCTGGTTGCTGAGGTGTTCCGTCAGCCAAACAAAATGCTTGTACAGCATCTTTACATATTTCTTTTCGAACTGATAAATCAGGTTCATTTGCCCCACCACAACCATGCGTTTTTGGTATTTATTGAGGCGCTCAATCAGTTCGTCGTAGCTACGGTCATAGACGTTGAGCCCTTGATAGCGAGTAATGACGCGTACCTGTGGCAATGCCTCGGTAGTAAATTGAAACAGGGGTTCGGAGATGGGGACATTGATATGCACCGGCCCTTTGCCGTGATGGTGGGTTTCGAGCAACGCTTCGTTAATCAGTCGGTTGCAGTACCATTCTTCTTCGTCGGTATGAACCTCGGGCAGGTTGACTGCCTTTTTCACCAACGAGCCAAATACGCCGGGTTGTGGCAAGGTCTGCCCGTCCATCTGCCCAATCCAACCGGCCGATCGGTCGGCCGAGATCACCACTAAAGGCACGTTTTGGTAAAAAGCCTCAGCCACGGCAGGATGTAGGTTGACCAACGCAGTGCCCGAGGTGCAGCATACCGCAGCAGGCTTTCCGCCCGACAAAGCCAGTCCGATGGCAAAGAAACCCGCACTCCGCTCGTCGGTCACCGAGTAGCAGGTGAAAGAGGGATGGGTGGCCAGTGTGTGCACAAGGGGAGCATTTCGGCTACCGGGGCACAGCACCACTTTGGTTATCTGATGTGCTTCGAGCAACGCTACGAGCTGAAGAATATTTTTCTTATCTGTAAAAGCCATGATGTTTCCTTTTGATTATTGATAGCTGTTCAACGGAGGGTTGCCCATTAACCGTTAACCATTGACTGCATTGTTTTTAGTTTCTTTTCCGTCTCCTGCCATTCGTCTTCCAGTTCTGAAGAGGCAAGCAATCCGCCACCTGCATAAAGCGTCAGCCGGTCATCGGCAATGTGCATGCAACGAAGATTAACGTATAAATCGGTTCTTCCCTCGGGATCGATCCAACCGATAAAGCCGGTGTAATAGCGACGGTCGTACCCTTCATTGCGTAGAATAAACCGATAGGTATCCTCTTTGGGTACTCCGCATACGGCAGGTGTAGGGTGTAGTAAATTCAATAGCGAACCCAAGTGGTGATTGTCGGAAAGTGTAAAGTAGAAATCGGTCTTTAAATGTGCTAAAGCTCCGGCAAAGGCTGGATATGGCCCCTTCTCGACAGGATGAATGCCCATCGACAGCAATTGCTTGCGGATATAAGAGGAGACGTATTCCTGCTCTTCCTGGTTTTTATCATCCCACTCTTGGGGCAACTGTCCGTTTTGAAGCGATTGCGTACCGGCCAGTGCTACTGTATTCCACTCTCCCTGCTCGCCAGAAAGAATCCTTTCGGGCGTACTGCCTAACCAAAGACCGGTTTGAGGGGTATAGCAAAGGTAAACGTAGGAGTGAATGTATCGTTCACAAGCGCGATAAAAAGCCGTTGCAGGCGAAAAAGCGGTGGTCTTCTCCATCGTCAACGAGCGAGAAAGCACCAGCTTGTCGAATCTCTTCTCGCGTAGGGCACGAATAAAAAGTTCGAAGCGAGACACATAGTCGTTGGTCTGCAAACACGGTGAGTGAGGCGATGAGACAAGCAGCGAGTGAGGCGATGAGACAAGTCTCTCATCGTAGAAGTTGGTTCCGACCGCAAAGTCGCCTTCCCAGTCGATATCATCCAACGAAAAAACATCGGGTTCAATGAGCACAATCGGACAGGCATCACTCGCTTGGAAAGGAGCAATCACAAATCCACGCTGTTCATTCAGCTCGGTCATAGCGCCTACTGTACGAACAGCTCCCTCTCTCTGCATCAAAAAACGAGGTGTCTCCTCTCCCGGTATGCGATACAAAGCAAAGGAGCACTGCCTACGTATTAACTCATCAATCCGCTTGCCAGGAGCAAGGTTCAGTGGTGTCATCTTCTTTTCAATATACTGTTAACAACCCGAATAGAAGAGACTAGCTTAGCTGTAGAAGTGAAAACATCCACGTTCCATACATGAGACGAGCGGCCTTTGTGCACAATGGTTGCTACAGCGCGCACCGTATCACCTTCATGGGCCGACGAGATGTGGTTTCCACTCACCTGCATGCCCACAACGAACTCATCGGGCTGACACAGAATCATTGACCCCAAACCGGCTACCGTTTCGGCTAAAGCCAGTGTAGCCCCTCCGTGCAAAATGCCAAAAGGCTGACGGGTGCGTTCATCCACAGGCATGGTTGCTTCGATGCGATCTTCGGATGTATACGTGTATTGAATGCCAAGGTTACCCATCAATGCATGGCGTGCTTGCTCATTGAGCAGGTCCAACGGCACATCTTCGGGGTGAATATCGGCTAGAACAGATTTCTCAATGGCCAAGGCAACACCGTCTTCATCGTTTGATTCAGTTACCATATCGGCACAAACCTTCACCGAATGGGGCGCATTGCCCATGGCAATACCCAGTCCGGCCAACTGTAACATGGAAACATCGCAAACGCCATCACCAATGGCAATAACCTCTCCACTTTTGATTTCAAGTATTTCGAGCAGAGCACCCAGTGTATTGGCTTTGTTTATGGAAGGGGGCACTACTTCGAGAAAGTAGGACTCAGAACGAAACACGTCGAGCGCTCCATTCAATCGCTTGCGCCATTTATCTTCGAGATTGACCAGTGCCTCTTCATCATCACTCACCAACATGCATTTGCAGGGAGCAAAGTCAATGGCTATGGAAAACTCTTCCTCTTTGACCAACTGCATGTTGTTTATTTCGGCTTCGCGGAGAATGTGTTCGTTGTCAAGCGAAGTAGTAATAATACGCTCCTCGTGATAGGTAAAAAGATCGAAACCGTTTTTGCGGGCTTGCTTCTCGATATAAGGAACCATTTCGGGGTTTATTCGTCGTTCAAAGAGCAACTCACCGTTTTGAGCATTAATAATTTGCCCACCATTATAGGAAAGGATATACCCTCCATAATTGCCAAGTTCGAGCGCTTTGACCAATGGCATCAATCCATAGGTCGGTCTGCCCGAGGCCAAAACAACACGCACCCCCATTTGTTGCACTTTGAGTATAGCAGCATGCGTGCGTGCACTAATTTTTTGTTCTGTATTGAGTAACGTTCCGTCTACATCAAGGACTAATAATTTATACTTCATGGTTTCACTGTTTTGTTCTGCTTACAAAGATAGAATTATTTAGAGAAACACGACAGTGCGTTGGCAAAAAAATACAGGCTACGAAGTTCACAATCTTTAAAAAACGAACAACACAAGAATGAAAACGAAATACAACCATTCTATTGAAGCATCAACAAATCCATATATGCGCTTCCGTAGCCTGTAAAATCAACTCTCCAAGAATCAACTCCTCATTATATTCCTTCAATATCAATAGCTCTTTCATGCCTCACGAACGTTTTGTTGTTGCAATAAGAACAAAACTTAGGTGAAAATGATTTGCCATAGCGAACTAAAGAAGTGAAAAGAATCGGAATTTAACGAAAGATTCTCTTTATCTTTGCCACCATGGCAGAAAGAAGAGAATTACACCCCCGAAACCAACACAATGGTCAGTACGATTTCACTAAGCTGATCGCCAACTACCCCCCACTTCAGAGATTTGTGGCACTCAATCCATACGGAACTTTATCCATCAACTTCTTCGATCCGCAAGCGGTAAAAGCACTCAACAAAGCGCTACTAAAGAGTCACTATGGCATTACCTATTGGGATATTCCCCGCAACAGTCTGTGTCCTCCTATTCCCGGAAGAGCCGATTACATCCATTACTTGGCCGACTTAATAGGCGTTACGCCCCAAACAAAAACCACTCATCGCATACTCGACATTGGTGTAGGCGCCAACTGCATCTACCCCATTATCGGATGCACCGAATATGGCTGGACATTTGTAGGAAGCGATATTGATGCTGCGTCGCTGGCCAATGCCCGAAAGATAGCCACCTGCAACCCCATACTCGCCCACCACATCGAGCTACGTCTGCAAACAGACAAGCAATCTATTTTTAAAGGAGTCATTGCACCCGGCGAACAGTTTGAAGCTACACTCTGTAATCCGCCGTTTCACAGCTCTGCCGAAGAGGCCGAACAAGGCACACTTCGCAAACTCAGCAGTTTAAAAGGCAAGAGTGTATCGAAAGTACGACTCAACTTTGGCGGGAACGCCAATGAACTATGGTGTGAAGGCGGTGAATTGAGCTTTCTTCTTCGAATGATTGAGGAGAGTCGCATCTTTAAACATCAATGCAATTGGTTTACTACCTTGGTGTCAAAGGCCGCTCATCTCGAAAAGCTTTACAAACAACTACAAGCTGTAGGGGCCACCGAATACAAAACCATTGATATGCAACAAGGAACCAAAAGCAGCCGCATACTGGCGTGGCGCTTCTAAACCATAAGAAAGATGAAATCGAACATTGCCCACGAAAAACGAATTGTAGCGTTAATGATACGACTCTATTGTCGCAAGAAAGAGAAGAACAAAGAACTTTGTGCCGATTGCTCAGCATTGATTGAATATGCTCATGCTCGCCTTGACCGATGTCCATTTGGTGAAGAGAAAGAAGCCTGCAAGCGATGCTCCATACATTGCTACAAACCCACCCTGCGCGAACGGATGCGAGAGGTGATGCGTTTTTCTGGTCCTCGCATGTTACTGTATGCACCACTGGAAGCTATTCGACATTGGATGCATCTATAACACAACACCTTAGGTTAAAATAAGAAAGTATTTGCGAAACAAATCAACTATGACATCTGTTCTTTCAGTGGCTTTACCAACGAAGGGAATGCCAATTGAACTTAATAGATCAAATATGAAAAAGTATGTTGCTGAGATGATAGGTACAATGATACTTGTACTTATGGGCTGTGGTAGTGCCGTTTTTGCTGGAATAGGTCAGCCCTTTGCTGCAGTTGGCACCTTGGGGGTAGCCTTTGCTTTTGGTTTAGCCGTGTTGATCATGGCCTATACGATAGGGAAAGTATCAGGTTGTCATATTAATCCGGCTATCACATTGGGGGTATGGATGTCCAATAGAATGTCATCAAAAGATGCGATCATGTATATGATTTTTCAAGTCATAGGGGCTATCATCGGATCATCTATTCTTTACGTGTTGGCAAAAGATTCGGGAGCTACTACTACGCTGACGGGGGCTAATGGATATAGCAATGTAGTTACTGCCTTTGTGGCCGAAGCGGTGTTTACGTTTATTTTCGTATTGGTGGTGTTAGGTTCTACTTCGAAAGGAGCCAATAATCAGTTTGCAGGCATTGCCATCGGTCTAGCACTCGTTTTAGTTCATATTGTTTGTATTCCTATTACAGGTACATCGGTCAATCCGGCACGTAGCATCGGCCCGGCCTTGTTTCAAGGTGGTGAGGCTATTTCACAATTGTGGCTGTTTATCATCGCTCCATTCCTCGGTGGAGCAGTGGCATCTATTGTCTGGAGAACGTTGGATACTGCACCGACAGAAGAAAAAGCGTAAGTAGCAATACAAAAATTGCATAAATTCCATGGTTTCCGTTTACTGAGAAACCATGGAATTTATGCAATCAATGATTCGCTTTAATTACTTAGACACCAAGTGACTTCATGATGGCTTTCGTCTTTTCATCAGCAATAGCATCGGCACTCTCGTAGCTGTTTCGAGCGCTCATTTCGCCTTTCACCTCAATATAGAATTTAATCTTTGGTTCCGTTCCCGAGGGGCGCACCGATACCTTGCAACCATCAGCAGTAAAGTACTGAAGTACATTCGAGGTACCGGGCATATCCAGTGTTGATACGTTTCCGGCATCATCGGTCTTGGTCAATGTTTGGTAATCTTTGCAGAGAACCACCTTAGAACCGGCCAATTCGCGGGGTGGATGGTTGCGGAAGTTAGTCATCATCTGTTTAATCTCTTCAGCACCACTCTTTCCGGGTTTCACTACGTTGACAGTTACCTCTTTCGAGAAACCATATTCTACATAGATATCGAGCAACAACTCATAAAGTGTTTTTCCATTGTCTTTTGCCCAAGCAGCAATTTCGGCAATGAGGCAACAAGCTGATACCGCATCTTTGTCACGTACGAAGTCTCCCGCTAAGAAACCATAACTCTCTTCGCCACCACCGATATATACTTTTTTGCCTTCGTTTTCACGAATCTCACGGGCAATCCATTTGAATCCGGTATAGCAATCCATCAGTTCAATGTTGCTCTTATCGGCAACCGCTTTAATCAATTCGGTGGTTACTATGGTCTTTACACAGAACTCGTTACCTTTGATTTTACCTAGTTGCTTGTACTGTGTCAAGATATAGTAAAGGTAGATCAAGCAGGTTTGGTTGCCGTTAATCAACACCCACTCGCCTTTGTCATCTTTGCAAGCAATGCCCACGCGGTCGGCATCGGGGTCGCTTGCCATCACCAAGTCAGCATCAATTTTCTTTGCCAAGGCCACAGCCATCGAAAGTGCTTCGGCATTCTCGGGATTGGGAGAAACAACTGTAGGGAAGTTTCCGTCTTTGACCATCTGCTCGGGCACAGTCGATACGTTCTCGAAGCCCCACATTTGGAGTGCTCTCGGTATAAGTACCATACCCGTGCCGTGAATGGGGGTATAGACAATTTTCATATCCTTCTGATTGGCAATAGATTCAGGGGAAAGACACACGGTCTTTACCTTGTCCAGATAGAGTTGGTCGAGCTTTTCGCCTACTACTTCAATCAGATCGGGATTACCCACAAACTTAATATCGGCCGCCGAAGCTACTTTGTTTACTTGGTCGATGATACCGTTATCGTGAGGAGCGAGCACTTGTGCGCCATCGTCCCAATAGGCTTTGTAGCCGTTATATTCTTTCGGATTATGCGATGCAGTCAAGATAATTCCACTTTGACACCCCAAGTGTCGAATGGCAAATGAAATCTCGGGAGTGGGGCGCATACCGTCAAAAAGATAAACCTTGATGCCATTGGCCGCGAAGATGTTGGCTGATATCTGTGCAAAAAGGTCACTGTTGTTACGGCAATCGTATCCAACAACAACAGCTATTTGAGGTAGATTCTTAAAGCTGGCATTGAGGTAATTAGAGAGTCCTTGCGTAGCTGCACCAACCGTATAGATATTCATCCGATTAGAACCAACACCCATAATACCGCGGAGTCCTCCTGTACCAAATTCGAGGTCTTTATAGAAGCACTCGATTAATTCTGTTTTATCTTCGCAGGCCAACATGCGTTTCACCTCTGCCTGAGTTTCGGCATCATAAGCCGGGGTTAGCCATTTATTGGCTTTCTCAGTAACCTGTTTGATTAGTTCCTTATTTTCCATAAGATGATTTTTTGATTACGTATCGTCTCGAGAGACAAATGTAGAAGATTTCGTTTGTAATTCCTAATTATTCGGTTACTTTGTAACGATCACCGGTTTGCTTTACGTACTCTTCCAGAAACTCCTTTGTATAGCCCGAACGAATGACACCGGCAGGTTGGCCAATGGCATTACGTTCGAACTCTCCGTTCTTGACCCGCTTCACTACACCATCGTTATACTTCACAATAAGGAATTGCCCCAAGTGTTTCCAAGCATCAATCGCACTTTGCGCAGTGAGGTTAGTATAGTTCGTGAGGAACATTTTGGCAGCAGCAGGATCTTTCTGGTAAAGACGGATAGCAACCTCTTCAATGCCGGCTTGCGCTTCCTCGAAGGTGCTTTCGAGCTCTTTTTGTGCAGCGCGCAAGTCACCAATCATCACGTTGTAACGCGGATAAACCATGTTCGACACCCAGTTGAAAATCCAGAAAGAGGAGTCCCACGAAAACGTGATATAATCTGCTCCACCTACACGGGTGTAACAAACGGGGGCTTTGGTCGCACAGCAATACACGGGCGTAAACACCGCCATATTGGCATCGTCGGTAGCAAACCACAACACGCCTCCAATGGCATCGGGCTTATTGGCACGCATCTGCGCCACAAACACGAAAGCCGACTGCTGAGTAGCGATGGGACGTTCGTGGAAATACTCTTGATCGCCTACCTTGAATGTTAAGGGCGAAAGACGGTAAGGTGCTTTCTGAGGACCGGCTCCAAAATCATTACTGATATCAAGAGCAGTACCCTCGTAATGATCGCGCATGGCCTCCTTTATATCTTGCACAGAAAGTTTGCGGGTAGCCTTCATAAAGAGAGGCATCGGCTCGTTGGTTTTCCCTTGAATATAAGGCAGAAAGGCATCACCTTTATCCGTAAATTTATTGAAGAAACTCCACACACGAGCTTCGCAAAAGCGACGAGCACCAAAATCGAGCGGTGAATAGGCTGCTGCAAAGCTAAAATCTTTGTTCACACCGTTGAAGTAACCTTTCTCGCGTGCAAAAGAGATGACGTCGGGCGAATAAAGGCAGTTCTCTTTATCGTTCATGTCGAATTGATGAATGCGAGCCTGATTGGCGTGAGCAGAGATGCAATCGTCGGGCACACGAACAGCTACCCATACAGCACCGCGTATATTGGGGCCTTTGCCTATCATTTCCATGATCCAAATTTCATTGGGGTCGGCAATGGTAAACGATTCGCCACTGCTGTAGTAACCGTACTCTTGTACCAAATTTGTCATTACCTTCATGGCTTCGCGAGCTGTGCGCGAACGTTGCAAAGCGATGTAAATCAGGCTTCCGTAATCCATAATACCGGTGCTGTCAGACAGTTCGGGGCGCCCACCAAAAGTGGTTTCACCAATGGTAACCTGAAACTCGTTCATGTTGCCCGTAACGTTGTACGTCTGACGCGCTTGCTCAATTTGCCCGAGATATTTGCCACTATCCCATTCGTGAATTTTCATCATCGTTCCCTTAGCATAAGTTGCTGCCGGATAGTGATAGAGTTCGCCGAAGAGTCCGTACGAGTCGGCCGAATAGGATACGATGGTCGATCCATCGGTCGAAGCATTTTTACCAACGATGAGGTTGGTACAGGCGAAAGTCTTCGCCACTGCCGCCACTAAAAGAGCGACACAAAGGGTTAGTTTCTTGTTCATACTTGCTTATTGTTGTTAATATAATTACCAGATAAAAGTGTCGCGCGTCACTGTTACGTTACCACAATCGTCGGTCACGGTCATCTCTACCGTATGCCGACCACCTTTTTTCACACGCTTAGGATCGAGTTCACAGATCCACTGCTTACGCACCATGTTGGGTAATGCAAAGAGGGCATACTTGCCATCAATGGTTCCGCGATACGAACGGATACCCGTTTCGGCATCCTTCATGCGGTAGATGATTTTTCCCGAACGTCCCCAATTGGCTTTTCCAACGGGGGTTACTACCGGAGGTATGGTATCTACCGCTATCGTATAGGTTCCAAGTTCGCGGATGCGAGCTTTCATGAAACCGTTTTCGTATGCACCGCCAACACTCCATTTCCCACCTTTGCTATTCACTTGGGCTACATAGTACTTGGTCACATCAGCTACCGGTTTACTACGCAGGCCGATGGAAAGTTCGCAGCTACCATGCAGTGGCACACGCTCGGCATGCAGTTGATACGTAAAGGCGATGGCTCCGCTATCGGCACGCACACTATAATTCAGCGCAACATCATCATAGAGCATTCCGCGCGGCACTGCAAGCGTTAGCCCGGGTTCTTGTAGGTAGTTAGTTTTGTCCCAATGAAAAAGATACTTTGCCCGTTGCTGCACCACAGGAATCTGTTGCTTGCGTCCACGCACGGTAAACCGATAGCGCGAGGTGTTTCCGAATGCATCCGATAACTGGTACGAAAAGCGGTAATCGCGCTCTTCATTGATATCAATTAGCCCCCTATTGTCGTTCGATGCTTTGAGCATCCGAAGCGTATTTCCTGGATCGATAAACGATTTCATGTAAGCCCCATGTGTCCATGAGTTAATCATGCGGGTTTCCTCGGGTGAGTAGCGATCTACCGTACTGCGAAAAACCTCTTTGTCATCAAGCGAAAGGATAACCGTGTGTACACCGTAATGGTTAGAGACACCGTTCATGTAATCGTATGCCTTCAACCCTACACCCAGTACCCCCCATGCTTCGATGGGTTGCGCACCGTTCGGTTGAATGGTGCGATTCGTGGTACGTCCTTCTACAACTCCTTTTCCTGTTTGTGGAAAAAGCATGATGCTTTCGGCACGAGGTGCAGTCGTATCTTTCATACGATGCGCAAAGAAGGGTAAAGGGTCGATGTAATCTCCTGTAGCCGTTTCAAATACATCGAGATGAAGATGTGGACCGTACGAATAGCCTGTATTTCCGCTCCACGCTATTTGCTGACCGGCCTTCACGGGGTATTCATCGGGAGCAGGTACTATCTCGACTTCATAGCTTTCTTGTTCGTATTGCAACGTCTCAATCCGGGTAGAGAGTGGCAGTAAAAAGCCATCAAGATGGCGATTGATTGTTGTATAGCCATTGTTGTAAACTACGTCGAGCACATAGCCCGATCCTTGGGTCACACGAATGCGTGAGATGTAGCCGTCGGCTAAAGCCAGTACCGGTTTTCGAATGACATTGTTTGTTTTGAAATCAATTCCACCATGGAAGTGATTAGAGCGTAATTCTCCGAAGTTTCCGCTCAACACGAGCGGAAAATCAAAAGGTGGAACAAAGGATACCTGCGAGTTCTCTTGTGCATGGCCCTGAAAGGTGCAAGCAAGTAGCAGGGCAGCTATATATGGTTTCATGTAGTTAATGGAATATTGTTTTAGATCGGCAAATGTACGTTATTCTAAGAAGATAACGAAAAAAACAGCAACCAATTAAAGAGCAAAAAGCCGATGAAAAGGGTTACAGCTCTTGTATCTTTAAGAAATACTTTCTACATTCTGCTGTAAAACACATGCTTTATAATACCAATGGATGCATTAAAATAGTACCTTTCGCCATGTTTAATCCTTAATACAGTAACAATATGATTATCGGAGTACCCAAAGAGATCAAAAACAACGAGAACCGCGTCGGAATGACTCCGTCGGGCGTATTGGAAGTGATTAAAAAAGGGCATACAGTGTATGTTCAACACACTGCAGGTGTGAATAGTGGTTTTTCGGACGAATCGTACACGGCTGTCGGTGCGCAAATAACCCCAACAGCAGAAGCTACATATGCGATTGCCGACATGATTGTAAAGGTCAAGGAACCTATCGCGCCCGAATACAAACTGATCAAGAGCGGACAGTTGCTGTTTACGTACTTCCACTTTGCCTCCGATAAAGAGTTGACACTGGCTATGATTGAATCTCAAGCCATCTGTTTAGCGTATGAAACCGTAGAGAATGAGGACCACTCTTTACCACTGCTCATCCCAATGAGCGAAGTGGCCGGTCGCATGGCAACCCAAGAGGGAGCTCGTTTTCTCGAACGTCCGCAAGGAGGAAAAGGTATTTTATTGGGAGGTGTCCCAGGCGTAAAACCGGCCAAGGTACTAATCATAGGCGGTGGTGTTGTAGGAAGCAACGCTGCACTGATGGCTGCCGGGTTGGGAGCCGATGTAACCATTGCGGATATTAATTTGCCCCGCCTACGCTATTTGAGTGAAACGTTGCCTAAGAATGTGAAAACACTTTATTCGTCGGAGGTGCGCATCAAGAAGGAGTTGCCCGATGTTGATTTAATCATTGGTTCGGTGCTCATTCCGGGAGATAAAGCACCTCACATCATCACACGCGAAATGCTAAAGCTGATGCGCCCCGGAACGGTATTGATCGATGTGGCTATCGACCAAGGGGGTTGTTTCGAAACATCACACATCACCACCCACAGTAATCCAACGTATACGGTAGATGGCATTTTACACTATGCCGTAGCCAACATTCCGGGAGCAGTACCTTACACGTCGACATTGGCATTAACCAATGCCACAGTGCCTTTTGTACTTGCATTGGCCGAAAAAGGATGGAAACAAGCCTGCAAGGATGATGCGTCGCTGGCATTGGGTTTAAATATTGTTGAGGGAAAAGTTGTTTATAAAGCGATAGCTGAAGTATTCGGAATGAAGTACGAACCGCTCCATCTCTAAATGGCATCCTATTCCTCTTCTGATCCGATGGCTTATTTTACTACTTGGTTTTGAGTGATCAAAACCAAGCAGTAAGTTCTTTTATTACACGATCATAATCGGCAGTCAGCTCTTCCATTACCTCGGCTACCGTCTGTTGCTGACGAAGCAAGGCAGCGACCTGCCCAATTTCAAGTTCTCCCTCTTCCAGATCTCCTTCAAATATTCCTCGTTTGGCACGACCTTTTCCTAAAAGCGTACGCAATTCATCGACCGATGCGCCACGTGCTTCAGCAGCTTCTACAGCGTTGCGAAAGCCATTTACAACCAATCGGGTAGGTGACAGCTTTTTCAACAAAAGCTTGGTATCTCCTTCGTTAAGTCGCAAGCAATACTCCTTAAAAGCCTCACTGGCCGAACTTTCATGGGTAAGCGCAAAGCGAGTACCAATCTGCACCCCATCGGCACCCAACACTTGTGCAGCAACCATACTCTGACCGGTGGCTATTCCTCCTGCGGCAATCAATGGCAAATTAGTGGCTTGACGTACTGCCGGAATAAGACAAAGCGTAGTGGTCTCTTCTCGTCCGTTGTGTCCGCCCGCCTCGAAACCTTCGGCTACAATGGCATCAACGCCTGCCTCTTCACATTTTACGGCAAATTTAGAAGAAGAAACAACATGTACTACAGTGATGTCTCGTTCTTTGAGCCAACCGGTCCATGTTTTCGGACTTCCGGCAGAGGTGAATACAATCTTCACTCCCTCTTCGACCACTATATTCATGATGGTTTCGATTTGTGGGTACATCAAGGGTATATTGACACCAAACGGAGCATCGGTAGCCGCTTTGCACTTACGAATGTGTTCGCGCAGTACTTCGGGATACATGGAACCTGCGCCAATAAGTCCTAACCCGCCCAATCGACTTACTTCCGAAGCCAACCTCCAACCACTGCACCACACCATTCCTGCTTGAACAATAGGATATTTAATACCAAAAAGAGTCGTTATTCTATTCATCTGATCTGAGTTTATCTACACTAAAAGGAACAAAGAAGTTCATGAAATAGTTCAACGGATGGTAGGTTTGACTAAAATGTCGGGAAAAAGGGTTATCGTTGAGTCTCCATACATTTCAAGAACTTCAAGCGTACGTAGACGGCGCTTATTTCCTTTCACATCCCAAAAACTCTTCTGGAACAAAAGCATCAAGTCTAATCCGCTAATCGTGCCACCAGCAACATTCACCCCACCCTTCCCTAAAGGTATAGAGCCTTCCATCGGGTGTTTCATTTGGTTGGTATATTCTTTCTGCATCTTCATCGCATAAAACTCATCTCCTCTCCAGGTATTCTTATCTACTTTTATCTTCCGCTGATACACAGGATCCCAATCAAAGCGAGTATTCGCTGTATAAGGATAAAGTGTGAGTACAATCTTTTTTTTCTCCGGCAAAATAGTAGGAAGCGACTCATCCGGCAACATCCAACTTTTCGCTGTCGACATTCCGGGCGCACCAATCACCTTACCAAAGTCAATTAGCTTTATAGCCTCCCTATTCAGTTTTACTTCTCCTTCCCCCTCAAGCATACGCTGCAAGTTCAACGAGTCTTTCGCTGTCCATTGAGCATTCACTCCCAAGGTAACCAGAGATAGTAATAATCCCGTTACCAAACGTTTTGTCATTCTGTAATCTATCTTTACCTTTACCTATTTTACCTTTCGAGTCTATTACCACCAGCGGTAACCACTTCCACACAGTGGTTCGTTGTAGCAAGGATCAATTGTCCAGGTGGTTCTTGGGTATTGCCTGCTCTCCCACCAACGTTGGTACCTCGCTGCAGCGTCAAGCACCTCTTCGTTGCTCAGGAAATAAAGTGCCTCATAATTAGGCGCATTTGCACGCACCATCTTACAACCCAACGAAGCGGGAAATCCCAACCGAATGCTTTCGACAATCCACAGCATGCATTCGCCCAAACGAATTTTACCACTATTGCCATTGTAAGCCGAGGGAAAAGAAGAAATAACATCTAAATCTTCGGCATACTTAAGCAGACTTGGAATATCCTTCTCGGTAAAATTAGGTACTTCGACCAACCCTTTTTCGTTTTTAGTATTGTATTTTCCGGTTTTGAGTTGTTTTACAAACAGTTCTACGTCGGGATTATTATAGTCTAATGTCTCTTCACTGCAACCTCCTAGGGCAAATACCGCAAAAGTAGCCAGCAGCATTATTACTATTTTTTTCATAACATCGGTGTTTCTTTAGTGGATTAATAGGTCATACGAAGACCACAAACAAGATTTACATTCGTTGGTCGCTCGGTACGTACGGAGCGCTGTTTTGATTCGGTTCGGAAGTGATGTGAAACCGTTGGTTCGGCAAACAGTGCTATTCGATCATTAACCTTATAATCTATTCCAACGCCACCCATAACAGCCAGTTGAATGGGTTCGTCCTTCAACTTATGACTTGGTGCACCCGCTATGCATTTATCCGCAATACCTCCGATAAGACCATAAAGGCTCACTTTATTCGTTTGAACAAGCGTCACGTTCATCTTTAGCGGAATGCCTATATAATGTAAATTCTTTGCCTGAGACCCCAAGTTCGTATATTGCAACCCTGTCTCTATAGCCAAATAGTTGTTTAACTGACGCTCTACAGTTAATGCTCCGGTGATGGGCATTCCGGACGTACCGTTACCTGTCGGAATCGAGGTGCCAACAGCCATCTTAAGTGCCCAGTAACGGGCTTTGGCTGATGCTGTTTGAACAGCTGCAGGCGATTCTTGTTCAACAGGAGCAGTTGTTTGTTCATCAGACTTTCCGGCTTTCCACAGTTCGCTGTCACGACGACTCACTCGATCAGTGCCTCGATGCATAGTTGAATTTATGGAGATACTTACCGACATAGATACTGTTATCGAAGCAGAATCTTCTCCGGTATCAGGATAAGGTATATACCCAACCGGTTTTTGGAAGGCTATTTGGGGTAATATAGGTTTAGGTTGAACGGGCTGTGTTACCTGCTTCACTCCATCGTTGCTGAGCGAACCTCCATTAGCCACAGCTACTTGAATGAAAGCCTCCTCTATCTCTTCTTTCGGTGAGAAATATAAAAAAGCAGCCGAGGAAGCAGCCAAAACCAGCAACACAGAGGCTGCCGCCATGATACGGGTAAACAACAGACGACGATGATGGCAAGTAGCCAATCCCTGATTCAGTTCCTCCCAGAACCCCTCCCGTACGGGTGTCTCTGCATCGTTCAGATGCGAGCGGAAGAAATCGGTTAGTTCATCATTTTCTCTCTTCATTCTTTCTGTATTCATTAATTTTCTTAACTAACAAACATTTGGCACGATGCAGTTGCGAAGTAGATGAATGCTCTTTGATGTGTAGCATCCCAGCTATTTCTTTGTGCGATTTCTCCTCAAACACATAAAGGTTAAACACCGTTCGGCAACCATCAGGCAGTTGAGCCACGAAAGCTAACAACTGCTCTTCGGATATTCCGCTGTTGTCTCCTGTCTCAGAGTGATCGGGCACATCGGGCAACTGCTCTTCATATACCATCCATTGGTTGACCCGTTTCTGCTTACGCAAGTAGTCAATGGCCTGTGTTACCATCACTCTCGTGATCCAAGTAGCAAGCGAAGATTCACCCCGAAAGTTGAAACGAGTAAAAATCTTGATAAATCCATCGTGTAACACATCATGGGCCGCATCCATATCACCTGTATAGCGATAACATACCGCCAGCATTCGATTCGAATAGAGGGTATAAAGTCTCTTTCGGGCCGAATCACTTCCAGCCCGACACTCCTTTATGAGCTCCATCTCGTTTTCCAATGTATATGCGTTTTTTACGGACACCTCTCTGCGTCGTTTGTTTATTAGACGCAGCATTCGGCAGAATGCTGCAAGAAGAAAATAAAAAAGAAGTTAAAGAGTAATCTTTTACTATTGAATTGTGCCAATACGTCTTGGTTGTTCGTCTCAATGTCGCACATCCAAGCCATATTGGCACAGTTATAATGAGTCTATTGACATCGCGTAATTAGCAGGCCTTAAAACTCATATCAAGCCCTTTTACCGAATGAGTAAGAGCCCCTACCGAGATATAATCGACACCACATTCGGCGTAATCGCGCAAGGTATCGAACGTAATGCCACCCGACGATTCTGTTTCATACCGCCCACCAATAAGGTCAACAGCTTTTTTCGTATTCTCGGGTGTAAAGTTATCGAGCATGATGCGGTCTACTCCACCTAAGTCTAACACTTGCTGTAATTCGTCAAAGTTGCGCACTTCGATTTCAATCTTTAAATCTTTGCCTTTCTCTTTGCAATACTCCTTGGCGCGAAGAATGGCTTTGTCTATTCCTCCGGCAAAATCAACGTGATTGTCTTTCAGCAGAATCATATCAAACAGTCCGATGCGGTGATTCACACCTCCTCCTATTTTCACGGCTGCTTTTTCAAGCATACGAAGTCCCGGAGTTGTTTTGCGCGTATCCAGCACACGGGTACGGGTGCCTTCGAGCTGCTTCACATACTTGCGTGTCATGGTAGCAATGCCACTCATGCGTTGCATTACATTTAGCATCAAGCGCTCGGTTTGAAGCAGCGATTGAATTTTTCCTTCGACTACCATAACGATGTCTCCCGGTTTCACTTCGGCACCATCGTTCATAAATACCTCAACCTTCATGGTCGGATCAAAGCGATGAAAAATCTCTTTCGCTACCTCCACACCGGCCAACACACCGGTCTCTTTAATTAAAAGCTTAGATTTTCCCATTGCCGTAGCGGGAATGCACGAAAGGGTGGTATGATCGCCATCTCCTATATCTTCAGCAAAAGCGAGGTCAATCAGTCTGTCTATTAAATCATTCATTGGTTTTATCAATTCTTATTTGATGAATTAAATATTTGTTTTGCACTCTTTTGAAAAAGCAATTCACACGAAAGTCTCCGTTGGCAGTAGTCAGCGTACCAATAACGAAACTCGACCCGTCGCGTTTGCCTTGATGGTTTACATTGAAGCCACTCACTTTATTGTCGGCAAAAAAAGTGCCCATAGCGCCCTCAGTCGTTTTTTTATCTGCCTGAGCAGAACGATTTTGAATAATCAGTTCCACCTTGTCACCCAAATAGTTATTCAGTTCCTGCGAACTGCCTTTCTTAAAGGCTGCTATAGCCCCCGCCGGGACGTCTTGTGCTAGAAGCATACCAACGAAAAAGAAAATTCCGGCTATTGCTAAAAGTACTCGTTTTGTCATAGTCATGAGTTTTTCGGGTTGTAGTTCTTTACTCAAACGTTCAACCATTGATTAGGCAAAGGTACACATTTATTGTAGAATACAAGAAAAAAGCACTACTTTTGCGGTCAAATCAGAACGATATTCACATGAAAACGACCCTGCTCGTCGTAGGACGAACCGTAGAACAACATTACATTACTGCCATTAACGACTACGTTGAACGAACCAAACACTTTATCTCATTTGATATGGAGGTGATTCCCGAACTCAAAAACACAAAGAGTTTATCGGTTGAGCAACAGAAAGAGAAGGAAGGAGAGCTTATATGCAAAGCCCTGCAACCGGGTGATGTAGTCGTATTGTTGGATGAGCATGGCAAAGAGATGCGTTCGATTGACTTCGCTCAATGGATGGGGAAAAAACTCGTTAACGTCAACAAGCGATTGGTCTTTATTATCGGCGGCCCGTACGGTTTCTCGCAGAAAGTGTACGATACGGCGAGCGAGAAAATATCCATGTCGAAGATGACTTTTTCGCATCAGATGATCCGTCTTATTTTTGTAGAGCAGATGTATCGGGCCATGACAATACTCAAGGGGGGGCCTTATCACCACGAGTAACTGCTTCCGGTCTCCTCTACTTTTGAGGTTATTTTCTCAATCGCTTCGGTCAGTGCCTCTTCTGGTGGGATTACATTGAACCCTTCCCAAAATCTCTCATCATACTTGAAAGGAGTATCGGCAAAGACGGTGTGCGTAGGCAGTTTCTCTTTACGGGTAAAACGGGTCACTTGTTCGGTATCAATCTGACAAGTCACCATTTCGAACCACGTGTGCAGGTTGAAACTGCCAAACAGTCGGTTCTTCTTTTTGACTTTAAACGATAAGTCGCCACGCACATGATTGATGTAATACGCATCCTTCCAAGGTTTGTACGACACGGTGTAAATCACTTGCTGTGGTGTGACACTCATGTTTCGAGCCTTTTTCTCTATGAAAACATTAGCAGTCTTACTTACGTGTTTCGGATTCACCTCAAACTGTGCCTGCAGCAAAGCACTGTTTTCGGCATCAATATAAAGTTTCCCACAAAAGTAAGGTTCATTGATGCCTTTGCGCTGTTCAAACCCCAGTACGTTGGCTACTCGATTGTTTATTACTGTGATATCACTGGAGGTATATACATAGACAGCATCCTTAGATTCAGGATCGAGAAAGTCGGGCAAATTTTTGATTAAATCAAGCTGTAAACAAGCATCAATACCCGATTTCATTTTAGTAACAAACGTATCTTTCTCTAAAGGGTTGCTGATGCTGCGCATCTTCAAGAGTTTTACCTGATCGGTCGACAGTAGATCTTGATAAGAGGTTTTATAGACACGAAAAACGGCCTCAGTCAGATGTACAAACTTGTTGTTTCGCTCAATGCCTTCCCTATAAAAAGAGGTAAAGTAAACCGGATTAAGCGCATAGTTTTTTTCTCTAAACTCAAGCATTTCACGTAGAAGCCTCAGCGGATTAACCACGCGAATGATAACCTCTTGCAAGGGAATCACTTTGGGCTCCAAAGTCAATGTACTGTTGTGCCCATTCAGCAACGATACCGCTACGTTTTGCGACACATAGCCTAAATGAGAAAAACGAATAGAAGCGTTCAAGAGTGTTTCGGGTAAACGAAGTCGATACGCTCCGCTCTGATTCGTAATACTGCCCATGGAGGTACCTTCCACACTTACCGTTCCCGATGCAATAGGTTCTTGCGAATAACGATCGCGCAACACCCCTTCAATCGTAAAATACGAGAGAGAATCCGGCTTTAATGCGACCTGTTTAGCTACAACGGGTGCAACTGTGGGGTGATGGATTAAAAGATGATTGCCTATCACTCGAAATGCCAATTGAGTATTGCCGATAATCTCGTAAAGAGCCTGTTTAACGGTGCGCGAACCGGCTTTCAGCTTTACCATCTGTTCGTTGTTTATCAGTTTGCTGTCGTAAATAAACAGATAACCCGTCTGTTTGGATACCTGCTCCAGCCACTGATACACGGTCTGTTTACTTTTCGAGAACTGAACCATGCGATTCAACACCTCATCATCGTCAGCTCTTAGTGGAGTTGCCCCCCAAAGCAACAAACCGCAAAGTATGCCAAAAAGGCGACACATCATCTTTGTACTCATTTCCCCTCCTACCTTTACGCACTATTCCGACAATGTAAGCACACCGTTTTTAGAGGTACACTTCAAGTTGAACGCCAAACAGATTAGTTCGGCTACCGCTTGTGGCGAATTGTCTGATAAACTAACAGTCAGCACACGTTCGCCCAAAGCGGGTGATGCCTCGAGACGCACCCCATTTCCTTGTTTGTTAACCACCCGCAAGATATCAGCCAAACGCTGGTCCTTGAAACGCATCTGCTTGGTGTAACGCGCAAACTGTTGCGCATTCTGCAGTACACTGAGTTGCAGTTTTTCAGCAAGAAGCTTAACCGTTTCTCCGGCTTTCACCTGCATGGTTTGCCCGGTTTTCTTGGAGGTTACGCGCACCAATCCGCGCTTCACGGAGAGCTCAAAAGGAGTATTCGCATCCGTTCGCACATCAAATGAAGTACCTATTACTTCGATTTTCACCTCATTGGTTTCGATCGAAAACGGGCGTACTCGGTTGCCGGTAATATCAAAAAAAGCATTGCCCGACAAGCTGACCTCTCGCTTATGGGAAGCAAAATGTTCGGGATAGCGCAGCGAGGTTTCTCCAAACAGATACACTACTGAACCATCTTCGAGCGTAGTAACCAGCGTTGAGCTCTCGTTATTGTGTTGCGTAAGCAGGTTAGGAAGCTCTTTGGGAGCATCTGGCGAAAAGTAAGCAACGGTCCCATACACACAGAAAGCAATGACCGCTACAGCAGCCAATGTCCACTTTAACACAGCTGAGCGATGAGAAGTCGGATTGCTTGTTGTTGAGAACAAGTCCTCTTCATGCAACCGACCATACAGCTTATTCCATGCCCGATCGGTTCGTTCTCTCTCTTTTTCTATTTGAATCATGTGGTTTGAATATAATTTTCTATTTCTTTTCGTAGCATCTGAAGCGCTTTTGTCATTTCTGCCTCTACCGTTTTAACCGATAGCGAGAGTATGGTTGCTATTTCAGCGTATTTCTTCCCTTCCAGACGATGCAATTGAAAAATATGAAGCCTGCGTTTAGGAAGTTTTGCAAGCGTTTGATCGATAAACGCTTGCAACTCCTTACACTCAAGCTGTTCTTGCGGATCGAAAGATACTTCAGAGAGAGAGGCAGACAATGTTGCTTCGCGATAGCGACTTTTCACCTCTTCGTGTTCGCAATACTGAAGCGATTGGTTGCGTACAGCTCCATACAGGTAACTCTTGATGGAGTGAAACAACTGCAACTTCTCGCGCTCTTTCCAGAATATATAAAACAGCTCTTCAACAATCTCCTCTCCTACCTCCATGCTACCGGTAATGCTGGCTGCATACAAACAAAGCGGGGAATAATACTGACGAAAGACCCCTTCAAAAGCCTTTACATCTCCCTCTTTTATTTTTGTCAACAGAAATAGTTCATTTAGCATACCAGTTGATTCTTAGCGGTTAAAGCACCTCAAATATACGAAAAGAACGGGAAAAGACTATTTTTGTTGCTTCTTTTTTAATTTAGCGACGGCATTTTCAAGCGATTCGGTCGGTGCGATAATGTTATACCCTTTCCAGAAATCCTCATTAACAAAATCATCTACCCGATCTGAAAACACTTGGTTAGGCTTGAACGATGTTTTGAAAGGAATGGGCACTGCCGGACTCTCTTGCCTATCTGTTACCACCATTTCAGATAGCACCGTATAGGTAGTTGAAAACAATTTCCGTTTCCAGTCACACTTAAACCTTAGGTTATTGCGCACGTAGTTCAGGTAAGTAACGCCATCGCGATTTTTGTACGTTACCAGATAAGACACCTCTAAAGGTTTAAATCGAAGTCCAAAAGGTTTACGTTTTAAAATGACCTGTGTTGCTTTGTTTTTATCGTCCAAACTAAGGCTAAACTCAGCGCGGGTAAAGGATAAGCGTTCTTGGTCAATATAAAGCTTTCCGTAACAGAGCGCATAGGGATGCACCACACGAGGTTGGAAGTTGATGACAAACTGTGCACGATTATCAATACTGGTCGGCTCTTCCATCGTAAAATGGTAGTCTGACAGCGCTTCCGGATCGAGTATAAAATCGGGATTCTTTACGATGTCCAAGTAAATAAAGATGGTAGGACCACCCAGCAGCTTCACCGCTAACGTGTCACTCTCTTTCTGACTAACCAGCCTACGTCCTTTATCGATCTGCACACGGTCTTTCGTTAGCGATTCGCTATAAGCTGTTTTGTACACATCAACAACGGCTTCGGAGATGTTGATGTATCGCCGCCCCTTCTGGGCTATTTCTCGATAAAAGCCGGTCATTCTGCTCTCAGTGGTGCTGTAATTAACGGGGATTTTACGGATAGCCTCTTGCACAATGAAAAGTGGACTCTGTCCGCGGACGGTCACTTCACTCAGCAGGTTTACATAAGGTGTAAGCCAAATTTCTTGATCCAACAAATCCGTTCCGTTCAGTTTAAGTTGACTGTTTACGTAACCAACGTGTGAAATCTCAACCATTTGAGCCTGTGCGCTTCGCTGTATAAGAAGCGAAAACGCTCCATCTCCATTCGTAACTGTACCTACATTACTGCCCGGTACGGAGATATTGACATATTCCAACTTCTTCTTGCTTACTTTATCGCGCACAATGCCGCTTACCGTAATCTGTTCGCTCGACTTGTACTCTGCCCTTACCGGAGTAGCAATCGACAACAACCACACCATGATTAGTATCACTTCAACACCAATCGTTTGTACTTTTTGCGCTTTCATCTTTGTATGATTTTAAAGGGTGAATAATCGGATGTTTCTATCACTATGATCGTTCAGCATGAAAATACCCTATGGGTTATTCCCTATTTCTTCTTCACTTTTTAAACAAAAAGAGCGATAAATCCTTATTATATTGTATATTCGCAAATAACCATCAGAAACATCCTCTTTTATGAATAGACTCAACATCAATATTTCGCTCCTCACTTTAGGTATTCTTTGTTCCTGCGCGGCTAATGTAGAAAGCAAACAAACAGCCGACCAGCAAAAACAAACAGATTCATTAGCTATGTTAGATACGCTATCCTCATCGGCTGTGATAGAGATTAAACCAATTGATGTTCAAATCAGCAAGGAATTGCTCTATGATAAGTATACTCTAGAAGACACTTATCCCTATAAAGACACCACCCGCAGTTATCAATGGGAAAAAATGAAAGAGCGTCTCGCTTTATTGGAAAACATTCAAGCTGAGCCCAAGCGCTGGGGCATACTACAGAACTATAAAAATCGAAATGGAGAAGCTCCTTTGGTCAGAAACTATAAGAGAAACACCTACCGTCGTATTGCAGATACGTTGGGCGTAGAGCGATATCAATCTGTTCCTCTCTACCTCTTGACAGATACCCTCATACCCGAACGCTACGGACAGGATGGAGACTTAGTCTCTCTGTTGAGAGAAGAAGGAAGCTTCACCGAAGTGGAGCCCATTTTCATCGGTAGCACCTGGATGGTTCCTCAGAAGTACATCAAACCGCTTCAAGATACAGTCATCTTTAAGAAAGCTGTTTTTATCGATCGCACCAACCAGAACATCATCACGTTGGAACAAAAAGGCAGGGCCGAATGGATGGTGCGTAGCATGAATCCGGCAACAACGGGGCTACACCGCCCACCCTATCAGCAAGAGACACCTTTGGGCATGTTTGTGCTGCAAGAAAAAAAAGTAAAAATGGTCTTTTTGAAAGACGGTTCCATCGAGACAGGTGGTTATGCACCTTATGCTAGTCGCTTCACCGATGGCGCATACATTCACGGAGTTCCTGTTAATGCGCCTCGTACAGCGTTAATAGAGTATAGCCCCTCATTGGGAACCACTCCCCGCTCGCACATGTGTGTGCGCAATGCCACCTCTCATGCGAAGTTTTTATTCGACTGGGCACCTGTAAATCAGACGATTGTTTTTATTTTAGAATAAAAACCACTACCTTTGCGGCATCATTTTTAGTCGATTATATGCAAAAGGTAATTTTATTTCTGTGTCTTCTGTTTCTTTCTCCGAGCTACTCTTTGCAGGGCATGGCCGAGAGTGATAAACCATTGCCTACGGTAGGTTCAAGTGGTGAACTTGCAGCCGGAGAGCAGCTCTTTGAAGAGATGCAATTAGGAGGTATCGTCAATTTTATTGCTTTTCGGGAAGCTGTAGCAGGTTACCATCGAATCAAGCAAAAGAACAAATCCATCCTGACTTTGATCGATTTCAGCAAGCCTTCTACAGAAAAACGTCTCTTTGTGTTCGACATGGAGAAGAAAACTATCATTCACTCCTCCCTTGTGGCTCATGGCAGAAACAGTGGAGCCAATTACGCCACCTCTTTCTCCAATAAAAACGGTTCTTATCAAAGTTCCTTAGGCTTTTATCTGACCGAGAATACCTACGAAGGGAAAAACGGCTATTCATTGGTGTTGGATGGACTTGAAGCAGGAATCAATGACCGTGCCAAGGAACGTGCTATCGTTATACACGGGGCGGCATACGCTAACCCCTCTACCATCGCTTCCGGACGTCTAGGGCGCAGCTTAGGTTGCCCTGCTCTACCACAAGCGCTGGCAAAACCCATCATCGATACCATCAAAAAAGGAAGTGTGATTTACATCTATGCCAATAACGAAGCGTACATGGCACAAAGCTCTATTTTGACAGGTCTTCGTCCTGCCCGGCGTCACTCGTGATTGAGTAAACGCTGCTCGGCCATCGCCTCATACTTCGTTCCCTTGCGCCCATAATTGGCATACGGGTATATCGAAATACCTCCGCGTGGGGTAAAGATACCCGTTACCTCAATGTACTTGGGATTCATCAATTTAATCAAATCTTTCATGATAACGTTGACGCAATCTTCGTGAAAAGCACCGTGGCTACGGAAACTAAAAAGATAAAGCTTCAGGCTCTTGCTCTCTACCATCTTAACGTCGGGCAGGTAGCTGATGCGAATTTCGGCAAAGTCGGGTTGCCCTGTGATAGGACAAAGACTGGTAAACTCGGGGCAGTTGAAGCGTACCCAGTAATCATTCTCGGGATGCTTGTTGTCAAAAGCTTCGAGTACCTCGGGGGCGTAATCTTGTTTATATTCAGTGCTTCTTCCAAGCAGTGACAGTTGATCTTTCAATTCAGTCATAGGGCAATTACACATCAGTTATTTTTAATACATTATACGATATCTCCTGGTCGTACACATCGCTACCATCTACCTTCTTGATGTACTTCACCACCCGAATGGTTACGGGCAAAATAAGCACTTCATAAAGTGACTTCAATACAATCTGTATACCCATAAGGATAAACAACTCGGGCCAAGCGATAACGCCGCCAAAGGCAATAGGGAAGAAGATCAACGAATCGGCTGTCTCGCCTACTACCGTCGAAACAATGGCACGGGCCGAGAAGTTTCGTCCACCGCTAGCCACCTTCATGCGACTCATGACGTAGGCATTGAGAAACGATCCCACCAGAAATGCAATCAAGCTGGCGGCTACAATGCGCGGAGCCATACCGAACACAAAGTTGAAGTGCTCTGCTCCGTCCCAAAAGGGTGCAGCAGGAAGCGCAACGGCTATCAGTCCCAAAGAGACCACAAAGAAGTTCATGACAAACCCGCTCCAAATGATGAGGCGCGCTTTTTTGAATCCCCAGACTTCGACGATACAGTCGTTAATAATATAAGAGATTGGAAACACAAGCAGCCCGGCGGTTACCGCGATGCTACCCACTTGAATCACTTTGGTTTCAAGTAAATTTGCTGCAATGAGGCATACATTAAAGAGTATAGCAAGCAGCATGAAAGGCACAGATACTTTTTCTTTCATTATCCTGTTTTTTACGTGGTGTTCTAGATTACACGACCGCTATTCACGGCATCATACTTTTATTTTCAGGGCGCAAAGGTACAACTTCTTCAGAAAACAAGCAACCGTTTTCCGTTTAAAGTGAATGGCAGCCTGTAATATCAGCGAGAATGCTGTTGAATCAGAAGCTGGCAGACACGGTTGCAGACTTAGGCTATGCCTATACCTCTTGCTTTGTTTCATCATGGTGAAACTTTTGTT
>JAGOOC010000009.1:37033-73904 GCA_017992695.1 Bacteroides sp.
TGAAACTTTTGTTTCTCTATGGTGAAACAAAAGTTTCAATGCGATGGAACCGCGCTTTGCATTGCATTCTTCATCATGAATCCCTACTGCTTTGTATCCAAGTGAACGCTTACCAGTCGTATTGCAGATTCTAGGTAAACCACTCACCCAAACGAAACGTATTCATTGGGCATTGCCTTAGGTGCAAAAGAAAAAAGAAGCTGCTTTGAGAACGAAAGAATCGTTTCTCAAAGCAGCTTCTACTATGCGTATAGTAAGGATCGTTAAATCAAAACCGGTAGTCAATGCTAAGTCCGAACACCTTGTTGGTACGGCTATACACATTCGTACCGCTTAATCCGGTACCATTATAGTTTTGAGATTTTTTTGTATAATCTTCATAAGTCGTCCACATATAACCAGCATTCAAAACAGCTCTTTCACTCAATTTGAACTTCGCTCCGACACCCAGTGTATAAGAGTCGCAATAGAAACTGGTATCACTCTGGAAGTTATCCGCTAGTCCATAGTCCGTAATCTGTCCACCGCAGCTCACTGCCAGTCGCTTGGTCACATCCCATTCAATACCTGCCAGATACTCATTGGTTCCTTTGGTCAAGAATTTCTGTTTGTCACCAGCCATTCCTGCTTTTTTATCATCAAAGAAGTGATACTCTACAGAGGCCCGCAACACGGGAAGAAACTCATAAGCAGCAGCAACTGAAAGCATGGAAGGTATGTCATTCGGCGTGTTCACGCCATGCTTATAAGCGCCGACCAAGCCTTCTGCTGAAGCAGGATATTCCAATTTGTTGGTTTTGTTTTCAATGTTCAAGTTTGCTTTGAACTCATACTTCGCACCAAAGTTAAACTTACCGAGTTTGGCATCCAGACCGAGAACCGGAGTCAATCCCCAACCTGTTTGGTCACAATCCAATGCCAGCTTCATTAAGTTTGTACCACCAAGATTTTCGGCATCTAGAAAACCTACATAACCGCCGGTGAAATAGTTCATGCGTCCACCGCCAAATACAGATAACCATTCATTGATTTTGTAAGCTACACCTAATTGCAAAGAATAGATGTATTGTTTACCATCCATAGCACTATTGATGGTGTACATATTGGGAGTCACTACCTGAGGTGGTGTTCCCTGCAGCCCTCCCTTAAAGATGCCTGCCATAGCTGCTGAAGCGAACATCGGCAAACCATCATCAAAAGAAGCCTTTCCGCCTCCACCGGTAATGGCAAAAAAACCGGAGACTGTCCAGTCACCTTTCTTGTAGGCAGCAAAGAAACTAGGAATAACGGGTGCGGATGCTTTTCCTTTATAATATTTGCTGAAAGGCGTAGCGGTAGGCTTTCCCATAGCATCTAAACCATTATAAGTCAAAAAGCTAGCATCGATATCCCTCGTCTGGTAAGCACTCTGAACACTTAAAGCTAAATGAAAACCGTCATTCGGCAAAAAAGCCAAACCTGCCGGATTAGACAAAGCACCGTCAATTTCTGTTGTAGCTCCACGAGACAACATGCGCAGGAAAGCAGCATGCTGATTAGTATTTGTCAGGAGACCTCCTGCAAAGGTTGGAATTGAAACGATTAGCAGAAATAGGCTAATCAACGATAATTTTCTCATCTGAATCTTTTTTAAATTATTTCGGGCACAAAGTTATAACAATATTGCACATAGAACACATCATTGTGCATCTATTTTCATTAATCGTTACTTTTGGAAAGAACACTAATCGTTTCCAATGAAACTATATACCCCAAGGATCACCCAACGAACCATAAATGAGGTGAAGAAACAAAACTATTCACCCGGATTGCTGTTTTAATTAAATAAGCAAAGACAGATAAACTAAAGGAGAACAACATGGAGAAAGTGATACATAGAGCAGAAAGCAGGGGGCACACCCGTCGTAACTGGCTGAATAGTCGCCACACGTTTAGCTTCGACGAATACTTCGATTCCGAACGCATTAACTTCGGTGCACTTCGGGTATTGAACGATGATCGGATAGCTCCGGGAGCAGGATTTCAAACCCACCCACATAAAAACATGGAGATTGTATCCATCCCTCTCAAGGGAGAGTTGGAACATGGCGACAGCAAAAAGAATCACTGCGTTATTGGCGTAGGAGACATTCAAGTGATGAGTGCCGGAACAGGTGTTTTTCATAGCGAGATGAATCACAGTAAAGAAGATCCGATCGATCTGCTCCAAATATGGGTCATGCCTCGCGAACGAAACACTCGACCCACTTATCAAGACTACAGCATTCGCGAGCTTGAACGTAAAAATGAACTGGTCGTGATTATTTCGCCCAACGACGATGCCCCGGCTTCCCTATTGCAGGATGCTTGGTTCTCTATCGGGAAAATTGAAGCAGGCCACAAGCTCACCTATCACATGCATCAAACGCATGCAGGCGTATACATCTTCCTCATCGAAGGTGAGATTTTAGTAGCTGGCGAAGTATTGTCACGTCGTGATGGCATTGGCATTTACGAAACCCATAGCCTAGAGATAGAGACTCTCGAAGAGTCACATATTTTATTGATGGAAGTACCTATGTAAAAATAGCTTATGAATACAAAACTCGCCAACATTCGGCAAGAATACACCAAAGGCGGACTTCGCGAAGCATCACTTCCTGAAGATCCGCTTACACTTTTTAGCCAATGGCTACAAGAGGCCATCGATGCCGGGGTGGATGAACCCACCGCCGTACTGGTAGGCACAGTATCACCCGAAGGACGCCCATCGACTCGTACCGTTTTGCTGAAGGACCTGCGTCAAGGTGAGTTCATCTTCTACACGAACTACGAAAGTCGAAAAGGTAAGCACTTATCACAAAACCCATTTATCTCGCTCTCCTTCGTATGGCATCAACTGGAACGCCAAGTACACATCGAAGGAGTGGCTCATCAGGTTTCGGCAAGTGAATCGGATGCGTATTTTAACCAACGTCCCTATAAAAGTAGAATCGGTGCACGCATTTCCCCTCAAAGTAGGCCCATCAAAAACCGAATGCAACTGATCACCTCTTTTGTCAAAGAGGCTACCCGATGGGCAGGTAAAGAGGTCGAACGCCCCGAACATTGGGGAGGTTATGCGGTAATTCCACATCGCATTGAGTTTTGGCAAGGACGTAGAAACCGATTGCATGATCGCTTTCTATATACCCTGCAACCCAACGGAGAGTGGAAGAAAGAGCGTTTGGCTCCCTGATTTTCATCTGTTTCCTTGTCAAATACATCGATAATCTGTAATATTGCAATTCTAAACAGCAAACTTATGAAATTAGATTATATTTACCACAGCGGTTTTGCCATCGAAGCAGAGGGTGTTACGCTTATTGTTGATTATTACAAAGACTCTTCCGAAGCTCCGCACAGCCGCGGAATTGTACACGATGAATTACTCAAACGTCCCGGAAAGCTTTATGTGCTCAGCACACACTTCCACCCAGATCATTTCAATCCCGAGATTCTGCAATGGAAAGAGCAGCGACCAGATATTCAGTACATCTTCTCGAGTGACATTCTCAAGAATGGCCGCGCCAACAAGGAAAGTGCTTTTTACGTAGGCAAAGGCGAAAACTACAAAGATGAAACGCTGCGCGTGGATGCCTTCGGATCTACCGATGTAGGTAGCTCCTTCTTGATACACTTGCAAGGCATGCGTATTTTTCATGCCGGAGACCTGAACAATTGGCACTGGAGTGAGGAGTCTACCGAAGAAGAGGTACAGAAAGCCAATGGCGACTTTCTGGCCGAAGTGAAGTGCCTCAAAGAGTCTTCGCCCGAAATAGATGTGACGATGTTTCCGGTAGACTCTCGAATGGGAAAAGATTACATGAAAGGAGCCAAACAGTTTATCGAACAAATAAAAACGACTATATTTGTACCCATGCACTTCAGCGAAGACTACGCAGGTGGCAACGCCTTCTGCCCCATAGCCGAAGCAGCCGACTGCCGTTTCATTAAAATCAGCCGACGAGGTGAATGTTTCGATATTACTCTAAAAAACAGATAAAATGATGAACAGATTAACACACTCTTTCCTAGTATTACTCCTTGCTTGCATACCCATAGGTATGATGGCACAAGACAACGATGACAATGACGACAGCAGATACCTTGTGGGTGCAGTGCCCGAGGTCAATGGTAAAGTCGTTTTTTCAAAAGAATTCAGCATCCCCGGCATGTCTCAACAACAGCTCTTCGAACACATGCAGAAGTGGCTCGCCGAACGATTGAAAGCAAACAACAACATCGACAGCCGCGTTGTATACACCGATATAGAAAAAGGGATGATTGCCGGCGTGGGCGAAGAGTGGCTGGTATTCAAATCGAGTGCCTTATCGCTCGATCGCACGTTGCTGAATTATCAAGTTACCATCAGCTGCCAGCCTGCGAAGTGTTTAATGGAGATAGAGAAAATACGATACACCTATCGCGAAAAAGAGAAATACTCTGCCGAGGAGTGGATCACAGACAAGTATGCGTTAAACAAAACGCAAACCAAGTTGGTGCGTGGCCTTGCCAAATGGCGTAAGAAGACTGTAGACTTTGCCGATGAGTTGTTTGACCAAGCTACGCTAGCATTGAGCACATCGGGCAGTCAGCCAAAGGCAGAGAAAGCGTCGAAAAAGGCAGCCGTTACATCGGGGCCGGTAGTGATTAACACAACGCCGATGACGGTCATCGAACCCGCTACTCCCATTACATCGACAGCCACTCCTTTGCCGTCCTCCTCTACTTCAGACCTGTCCGGATATAGATCCATAGCCCCCGACCAGGTGCCTGCCAATGCCATTCAAATGGGTAGCGGAAAACTAGTTATCGCTATCGGAAAAGATGCTTTCAACATGACAATGATGACTGCCAATGCAGGCGGGTCATTAGGTAAGGTATCTGGAAAACCTGTTGTATTCAGCATTCTATCGCCCGATCAGGCATATGATTCACTCGAAAAAGCAGAGAGCTACACCGTGCGTTTTTACCCCACTAACCAAACCGAACCTTCGGTCATACTCGAATGCAAGAGACTACCTGCACCAACACCCATGGAGGGTCAACCACGCACGTATGCAGGAGAGATTGTGAAGGCTTGGATGAAATAAATAAAACAAAAAATAATCATTATGGAAATAAAAGCAAGATTTGACCATTTCAATATCAACGTGACCAACTTGGAACGGAGTATTGCATTCTACCAAAAAGCCCTAGGCTTGAAAGAAGATCGCCGCAAAGAGGCTAGTGATGGCTCTTTCATTCTAGTTTACCTCACCGACAGCACTACGGGTTTTTTCTTGGAGCTTACTTGGCTGAGAGATCACCCCGACAGCTACGAGCTGGGCGAAAACGAAAGCCACCTTTGCTTTCGGGTAGCAGGCGATTATGACGCCACTCGTCAATACCACAAAGAGATGGGCTGTGTTTGTTACGAGAACACAAGCATGGGACTCTATTTCATCAACGATCCCGATAATTACTGGATCGAAGTATTGGGTGAAAAGAAGGCCTAAGTGCACATGCTATAAACGACCAATGGTGAATAAGCCTGCATTTTATCTGCAGGCTTATTCACCATTGGTTATTTAACGTTAGCCGTTGGCTATTTATGTCGGCTTGCTCTCTTTCTCCGAATTTCCGCTTTCATCTTAGCCGAATCGGAACCGTGCGTGCCTTTAATGTATGTGGCCTTTTTTGCTTTTGTTTTGACCTTCTTTTCATCTTTAGCGACAGGCTCTTTCTTCCCTTTAAAGACAATTCCGCCCAATATTGCATCTTCTATACTCATAATCTTCTCTGTTAGTTCATTTTTCTGTGTACAAAGATAATGGTTTTCTGCGAATTACCTATCTTTGCCACCTATAACAATAAACAATCATCCGATGGAAACAACTTTGCTTGCTCCCGAAAAGGACCCGATGGGTGCCGCCATAGCCGATTACTTCAACCTGCATAAGGCCGAGAAGCTCCGCGTATTCTCTTCACAATTCGACGAAGACGAAATTCCCGTCAAAGACCTGTTTCGCACCTCCAAGCTTATGCCTTTGCTCGAGCGCACAGCACTCAAGCTGGCTACGGGCCGCATTCTCGATGTAGGGGCAGGCAGCGGATGCCATGCGTTGGCTCTTCAAGAACAAGGCAAAGAGGTTTGCGCCATTGATATATCTCCGCTTGCGGTAGAGGTGATGCAGAAACGAGGTGTGAACAACGCCCGTCTTGTCAACCTCTTCGACGAGCAATTTGTCGATACATTTGATACGATCTTGATGCTCATGAATGGTTCGGGCATTATCGGTCGCTTAGAGCATATGCCTGTTTTCTTCCAGAAGATGAAACAACTCCTCAGCCCCGGTGGATGCATCTTAATGGATTCGAGCGACCTTCGCTACCTCTTCGAGGACGAGGACGGTAGCTTTTTAATTAATCTGGCAGCTGATTACTACGGTGAAATCGACTTCCAGATGCAATACAAAGCGATTAAGGGTGATTCTTTTGATTGGTTATACATTGACTTCCAAACACTCAGCCTTTACGCTGCCGAGTGTGGTTTCAAAGCCGAACTGATCAAAGAGGGCAAGCACTACGACTACCTAGCAAAGCTAACGGTTGAGTAAATTAGTTCTCGAGCTCCTTATCTATTGCTTGTACCAGCGATTCGAACTCTTCTTCGTTGTATAAACGGGTCAGCTTCAGTATTTTTCCATCACGGGCAATCAACACATTGCGAGTAATGCCCGACTGACGAAGGGCGTACTTTGCAAAAATATCTGCACCCGGATCCAGTCCCATCGGGTAGGTTACGCCGGTAGATTTCATAAAAGCAAGTACCTTATCCAACGGCTCGTCACGATCAATACCTATGAGCATGAAGTTCGGATTATTCTTGTGCTTTAACCAGATGTCTTTCTCGATAAACGGCATCTCTTTGCGACACACGCCACACCAACTTGCGGTAAACTGTAACATCACTACCTTGCCTTGCAAGGTGGAGAGTTTAACCTGCTTACCATCGGTCAGCGTGATGGTAAAGTCGGGCGCCATCTGCCCCACTTTCACGATGTATCCGGTACTATCGGCTTCAACGGCTGTCCTATTTACCATATCGTCAGCTGTCACCGTTTCTGCTTTTGTATTCACTTTCGCTTGTCGGGCACAGGCCACACTGCTCAGCATCAATAGCGCCAAGCAATAGATACTAAAAAAGTTTTTCCTCATATTCTTTTTATTCTTATATTACGCTGGGAGCAAAACTACAAAAAAGTATTTTATTATCCTTGCGTATCAGCATAATTAACTGATACGTTCAAAGTCACAAGCTTTCTGTTTTTCTATCAGGTTCTATCGCTCAGAAACCATCATTTCGAAATTCGTTTAACTCACTTGCTCTTAACGAACTATCATCAATAGAATTCCAACCCGAACGCTTCTTTTAATTGCAACAATGTACTGTTCTTTTGAGCCATCATTTGGAATTTCTCAACACGGCTAAACGCACGCACGTTTTCGGTGGCTTTACTCACACGGACAGTCATTTTTATTTTTCTGTTCTTTAGTTGATCACGAAGATAGGTCTGCATTTCGGGAATAAATGCAATAAAGTCTTTTGCTGTTATTTCATTGTCGACCACCACCTCGAAGTTGGTCTCATCAAGCAGCTTAGGTCGTATGTTTTGCATACGCATAGCTATCGCTTTATGCTCTAACGGCAAACGACCGGCATATTCTTGCCAATAATAACTCAACTCTTTTTCGTCAAACTTCAAATCCTCTTGGGGTTGCGTCACAACTTGAGGCATATCTTGAGTCGAAGCGGCTTGTTGCTGCATATCTTTCCGCGGATGCTTAATAGAGAGCCCAATGCTATTTTTATGCATCAACGGAACTTTCTTCTCCTCTTTGCTAATCGGTGCGTTTAAAGCATTGCTGGGCAGAGAGGCAGAGGGAGTGCTAGCAGCCACTTCAGACGTAGCGGAAGTAGCCATAGGCGAAGTAGTCGCGGTAGCTTGTTGCGAGGTAACCGGTGTTTGAGGGACAGCGGTAGCACTCTGCGCTTGCTGAGCAGTGGCAGTTTGCATGAAGATGGGTTTTATAGCTTTATTAGGGCTACGCCCATGACTTACGTCATCCCCCTCGGTGGTAAGCTGAGCAACCTGAATCAAGGTCAGTTCAACCAACAATCGCTTGTTCTTGCTGGCTCGATAATTCATATCGCAATCGTTGCAAAGCTTCATGGCACGGTACAAGAAAGGAAGTGGACACTTTTGTGCTTGCTCTTGATAGCGCTGACGAATACTTGCGCCCACTTCGAGTAAGGTAAGTGTAGAGGCGTCTTTACTGACCAGAAGGTCGCGAAAATGGGAGGATAGACCGGTAGTAAAGTGGCTACCATCGAACCCTTTATTCAACACGTCGTTAAACAACAATAAAGTCTCAGTGACTTGATTGGTCAAGAAACAATCTGTCAATCGAAAATAGTATTCATAATCGAGTACGTTGAGGTTTTCAATCACACTTTTGTAGGTGATGTGACCGCCTGTAAAGCTCACCACTTGATCAAAAATAGAGAGTGCATCGCGCATACCACCATCGGATTTGAGGGCGATAACGTTCAACGCTTCGGGTTCGGCAGTAATATCTTCTTTTAAAGCGACATAAGTCAAGTGCTGCACCGTATCGTCAACACTGATGCGATTGAAATCGTATATCTGACAACGCGAAAGAATGGTGGGAAGTATCTTGTGTTTTTCGGTAGTAGCCAATATGAAAATGGCATGCCGCGGAGGCTCTTCGAGCGTTTTTAAAAAGGCATTGAAGGCAGATGCTGAAAGCATATGAACCTCATCAATGATATATACTTTGTACTTACCTATCTGAGGCGGAATGCGCACTTGCTCAACCAACTGGCGGATATCATCGACCGAGTTGTTCGAAGCAGCATCTAGCTCGTGGATGTTGTACGAGCGTTGTTCATTGAATGCCACGCACGATTCGCAAGTATTGCAAGCCTCGCCTTGAGCGGTAGGGGTCATACAATTAATCGTCTTGGCGAAGATACGGGCACAGGTGGTTTTTCCCACTCCACGTGGCCCACAGAAGAGATAGGCATGAGCCAGCTTCTGCGTGGCAATGGCGTTTTTCAGTGTCGTCGTTAGTGCCCGCTGTCCCACAACCGATTCAAATGTCGATGGGCGGTATTTACGAGCCGATACAATATAGTTCTCCATATTCCGGGTGCTGTCTATTTTTGAGTTTCTGCAAATGTACGCAAAAAAGTGATAAGTGACGAGTGATGGTAGATAAGTTTTAAGTAGGAAAGGGCAAGTTTTAAGTTATATGTTTTATCTTTGCATGCAGAAATAAACGAAAAATCATGGTCAGATTAGTCACAATATGGGATTTTATAGGTCGGAATAAATACTGGATAACCGTTCTGGCATTTGCAGTCATCATTGGCTTTCTTGACGAGAACAGCATGATTCGTCGCATCAGCTACGCCAGAGAGATCAGCACGTTGCAAAACGAGATTGAAAGGTACCGCGCCGACTACGAAGAGAACACCAAGCGTCTCAACGAACTAACCAGCCACCCGGATGCTATCGAGCAGATAGCCCGCGAGAAGTACTTGATGAAGAAACCAAACGAAGATATTTACGTATTTAAAGATAAAAAATGAAATCATTCCTATTCGCATTTTTCATTGCAGGTGCTGTTATGGTGCTTACAGGTGCTGTTACCTACATCACCGGATGGCCCTACTCCCGTTACATCTACCTGCTGGGTGCAGCTTTCATCGCATTGGTACAGATCAATCTGCCGTTCGCAACTCCCAATAAGATTTTGAAACGTTTACGCATTCAGCAAAAGTTTGGGGGTATTGCTTTGCTGCTGTCGGCCGTATTTATGTTTACCACACATGGCAATGAATGGATTGCGTGTTTGGCCATCGCGTCAGTGCTGGAGCTATACACCGCTTTCCGCATACCACAGGAAGAGGCGAAGGATCAATAGATTAAACCACTCTTGGTATCCCCTCATGCAAATAGGGCTTCGTTAGTCTCTCTTGACAACGAAGCCCTATTTATTTTATTTAGGATGGAATAACCCACCACTGTATCTTTCTTTTGATTTATTTTTTTACCGAAGCCGAAGTGTATCGAGCATTCAGACCGTCTACAATCTCTTTCGTGATGTTTAGCGAAGGCTCGGCATACAACAGGTTATCAAAACCGGTGTTGCTGATGATTAAGCTATATCCTTTGCTTACGTTGTACTCTTTCAGGAACTTGTTAATAGAGTCGCGCAGTTGCAGGCTATTCTTCTGATTCTCGGCAGCCAATTCAGAAGATAATTTCTGTTGCAACCCTTGAAGATCTTGCTCCATCTTAGCCAAACGGTTATACTCTTGCTGGGCTCTATCTTGCGATATGAAAGCGTTGGCTTCATATTTCTTTTGGAACTCTTCCTTCTGTTTACCCAGTTCGTTGGCTTTCTGATTCAATGTCATACGAACATTCTCTTCTTTCTTCACCATTGCCTCATTCAGGTCAATGCAAAAATTATATTTAGAAAGCAGTGTGTCCACTTCTACATAAGCAATCTTTAGTTCAGACGTTGTAGCCCCTTTCACTCCATCCTCAGCAGCAGCGGTAGCAGGATCGGTTTTACCGGCACATTGTGAAAATAAAACGATCAATGCTAAAGCTGCAAAGCCGTTGATGAGGTAGTTTGTTCTCTTCATAACTTATAAAATATAGTTTTTAATTAATTAATTCATATTATTATTTTAAGGTCTTCTTTTCCAGTTCATCGATAGAGAATCCGGATTTCTGCCGCGCCTCTCGGTCTTGAGATTGCACACAACTTATACCTTTGTCGCGCAAGGTTTTATTGCCACTAACATGACCGTTGGGAAACCTCCCACCTTTGATTAAAAGCATTCTAATTCCTAATAATGCAAGACAAATAGCAACTATTAACAGAGTTATCAGTATTGTATAAAGCATTTACATTAATTTTGTGGGTGCAAATATAGACTTTTGTATGGACTAAGCCTCTTTTTTAGGCTAAAAAAAGAGAAACGCTAGTAAAACAATGTTCTAATTTAAGTATATTTAGTAATATATCGTCTTATATTTGCCCTTTCACTAAAATAAAAAGAAAACAGAATGGAAAAACAAGAATTGAAACCGGCTGGAATATTCAAGTATTTTGCAGAAATATGCCAAGTGCCGCGCCCCTCAAAGAAGGAAGAGAAGATGATCGCTTATTTAAAAGCGTTTGGAGCAAAGCATAATCTGGAAACAAAAGTAGATGAAGCAGGCAACGTGCTGATCAAAAAAAAGGCTACTAAAGGCAAGGAGAACTTACAGACCGTTGTGTTGCAATCGCACATTGACATGGTGTGTGAAAAGAATGCAGATGTAGCGCACGATTTCCTGACCGACCCCATTGAAACTGAAATAGATGGCGAATGGTTGAAAGCCAAAGGAACCACATTGGGAGCCGACAACGGAATCGGTGTAGCCACCGAGCTGGCTGTACTTGCCGACAACAGCATTGAGCACGGCCCACTCGAATGTCTTTTCACTGTAGATGAAGAAACAGGGTTAAGTGGAGCCTTTGCTTTACAAGAGGGATTTATGAATGCCGATATCTTGCTGAATCTTGATTCGGAAGATGAAGGTGAGCTCTATATCGGCTGTGCAGGAGGCATTGATTCAGTAGCCGAATTTACCTATAAAGAGGTGGAGATTCCTACCGATCACTTCTTCTGTAAAGTGACTGTTAAAGGATTAAAAGGCGGTCACTCGGGTGGAGATATTCACTTAGGACGTGGCAATGCCAACAAGGTATTAAATCGCTTCCTCAATCAAATGCAAAACTGTTATCAGAAGCGTTTTTATTTGTGCGAAATTAATGGAGGCAATCTACGCAATGCTATCCCCCGCGAAGCATACGCTGTGTTTGCAGTTCCCGAAAAAGCGAAACATGATGTTCGTACAGCCTTGAACATATTTATTGCTGAGGTAGAAAACGAACTGAGCGTGGTTGAGCCCGATTTGAAACTGGTGCTAGAGTCAGAAACTCCTCGTGCAAAAGCCATTGATCAAGACACTACTGCTCGGCTTATCCTAGCGTTGTACGCTTGCCCACACGGTGTGTTTTCTATGAGTCAAGATATCCCTGGACTGGTTGAAACTTCGACCAACTTGGCATCTGTCAAGATGAAACCCGAAAACATCATCCGCATTGAAACCAGTCAGCGTAGTTCTATCCTCTCGTCTCGCGACGACATGGCAAACACGGTACGTGCTGTCTTCACCTTAGCCAAAGCGAGTATCAGCTCGGGCGATGGCTATCCGGGCTGGAAACCCAATCCACACTCGCCCATTCTCGAAGTGGCAGCAGCATCCTACAAGCGTTTGTTTGGTGTCGAAGCACAAGTCAAGGCTATCCATGCCGGATTGGAGTGTGGATTATTCCTCGATAAGTATCCTTCATTGGACATGATCTCCTTCGGGCCAACCATGACAGGTGTTCACTCGCCCGATGAGCGTCTGCACATTCCTTCAGTAGATAAGTTCTGGATTCACCTCTTGGATGTTCTTGCAAATATCCCGGAGAAGAGATAATAAACACGTAAATTGTCGTTTATAATAGGCACAGGTTATACCGTTAACAAACAGTTTAACTTGTGCCTAACTTTAAATCTGGAACATGAGCAACCGAAACTCAGTCTTAATAGTCACTCTTCTTCTCTGCTTAAGCACTACAATACTGCCGGCCCAAGAGCAACCTCGCTTTCGGGTGATGTGGTGGAATGTAGAGAATCTGTTTGATACCCGGCATGACACGCTAAAAAACGATCGAGAGTTTCTCCCCGATGGTCTCCGCCATTGGAACTACGGCCGGTACAAAAAGAAGTTAGGTAACCTGGCTCGGGTGATTACAGCGGTAGGCGAATGGACACCTCCCGTACTAGTAGGGCTCTGTGAGGTAGAAAACGACACGGTGCTGCGCGATCTCACTTGTTATTCGCCACTGGCAGAGCAAGGTTATCGATACGTCATGACCGACTCGCCAGACGAGCGAGGAATTGATGTAGCCCTACTCTATCAGCCTCATCGCTTCAAGCTCCTCTCCCAGCAATCCATTCGTATCGGCTCTTTTAATGGGAAAAACCGTCCGACCAGAGACGTCTTGCACGTTTGCGGTTTGTTATTGAACAACGATACGATTGACGTCTTTGTGTGTCATTTCCCCTCTCGCTCGGGTGGAGTCAAGGAGTCTGAACCGTATCGGCTCTTTGTAGCCGAAAAGGTACGCACCAAGGCCGACAGTTTGATGAGCGTTCGAAAGCAGCCCAAGCTGATCATCATGGGAGATTTAAACGATTACCCGGAAAATAGGTCCATAGCCAAAGTCTTAGGTGCGGTTGCTCCCCCGATGGCTCCTGAACCTTGCACACTTTACCATCTTTTAGCTCGTAAAGCACGTCAACGCCACTTTGGTTCATACAAGTATCAAGGTCAATGGGGGTTGCTGGACCACCTGATCGTATCGGGCAGTTTAATTGAAGCTTCCAGTAGTTTTTATACATCCGAAGACAAAGCTAATGTCTTTCAAGCACCTTTTATATTAACAGAGGACGAAAAAACGGGCGGCAAACAACCATTTCGCACCTATAATGGCATGAAATATCAAGGTGGATATAGTGATCACCTGCCTATATATACCGATTTCTACATCAAGGAGATTGAATAATCTTCCTTGATGAAAACAGGGCTTCGTGTGTACATGGGACATATGAAGCCTCTGTTCTCTGTTGTAATAATAGCTGTCTCTTCCGGATATTTTTCTGCGCTTACCCGTTTATTTTCTTATAATCTTCGAGAAATTGCTTCAGTCCCGAATCGGTTAGCGGATGGTTCAGCAACCCTTTGATTGCGTTCAACGGACAAGTAGCTACATCGGCACCTGCTTCTACACACGCTATGATGTGTCTCACGTGGCGGATGGATGCTGCAAGTACTTGGGTTTTATAGTTATACAAACGATACATCCGTACGATAGCAGCCACCAATGCTACACCGTCTTCACAGATATCATCGAGTCTCCCTACAAAGGGCGATACGTAGGTGGCTCCTGCTTTAGCAGCCAACAACGCTTGCCCAACAGAGAAAACGAGGGTACAGTTGGTGCGAATGCCTTTTTCTGAAAAGTAATGAATGGCTTTGATACCATCGCCAATGCATGGCACTTTGACTACAATGTGTGGATGAAGCGCAGCCAGTTCGGTTCCCTCACGAATCATTCCCTCATAATCAGTGGCAATAACTTCTGCGCTAACGTCGCCTTTTACAATGTTAGCGATGGTTACGTAATGTTCCTGTTGCTTTTTAATCCCTTTGATGCCCTCTTTAGCCATTAACGACGGGTTAGTGGTTACGCCATCCAATACGCCAAGATCATGGGCTTCGCGTATCTGATCCAAATTTGCTGTATCAATAAAAAACTTCATTCCGGTATTGTTTTAAAGGTTATATACAATTAACAACAAGCAAACAGCATCGTTTGTTTGCTGTTGCAGCCAATCTAATTGGTTGAAAACCGGCATTATCTATCGAAACAGTGCAAACATTTGCATACAATGAAAACGTTTGCATAAATAGATGAAAGGGTTATGCAAACGAAAGAATGAGAATTGAATAAATAGGAGTATCTTAGCCTCGTTAACTATTATAACAATGATTATTATGAAGAAACTCGTATTTATTCTGACTGTTTTTTTATGTTCACTTCATAGCTACGCAGCTATTCACGTAAGCAAAGTCGATCCACCCTGTTGGTATGTGGGCATGAAGAACCCCGAACTTCAACTCATGGTGTATGGCGAAGGCATCGGTGATGCTTCTGTCTCAGTAAATTATCCCGGCGTTACACTTAGCAGCACTGTTAAGCTCGAAAGCAATAACTACCTGATTGTATACCTCAACCTAAGTAAAGAGGTGAAACCGGGCAAATGCCCCATCACCTTTACACAAGGAAAAAAGAAGCTGGTGAAAGCATATGAACTCAAAGCCCGAAAGAAAAAAGGGAGTGACCATACCGGCTTTGATGCATCGGATGCTCTGTACCTACTAATGCCCGATCGTTTTGCCAATGGCAATCCCGATAACGATATCGTGCCGAATATGGCCGAATCAAAGGTAGATCGCAATGACCCAAACGCCCGACATGGCGGAGACTTGGCCGGTATAGAACAGAATCTCGACTACTTTACCGATCTTGGCGTAACAGCCTTGTGGTTTACCCCTGTACTCGAAAACAACATGACCGGAGGTTCTTACCATGGTTATGCAACGACCGACTACTATAAAGTAGATCCGCGCTTTGGTACCAACGAAGAGTATCGCGGGTTGATTGAGAAATCTCACCAACGAGGCATCAAAGTGGTAATGGATATGATTTTCAACCATTGTGGTGTAGAACATCCTTGGATAAAAGACATGCCTTCAAGGGATTTCTTCAACAACCCCGACCACCAAAACAAGTTCGTTCAAACCTCATTTAAACTGACCCCACACGTAGACCCTTATGCTTCAAAGTATGATTTTGATCAAATGAACGATGGTTGGTTCGTGACGGCTATGCCCGATTTGAATCAAAAGAATCCGCACATATACAAATACCTGGTGCAAAACAGCTTTTGGTGGATTGAATATGCCAATATCGACGGTATCCGCATGGATACCTATCCTTATGCCGACTATGACGCCATGAGTCAATGGATGAAAGAGCTGAACGAAGAGTATCCAAACTACAACACCGTAGGCGAAACTTGGGTAACCGAGCCTGCGTACACGGCTTGGTGGCAAAAAGATTCTAAACTATCGGCTCCTCAAAACAGCCACCTGAAAACGGTGATGGACTTTAGCTTTTACGATAAGATGAATACAGCAAAAAATGAGCAGACCGAAACTTGGTTCAAAGGACTCGACCGAATTTATAACAACTTCGTTTACGACTTCCTCTACCCCAACCCTGCCTCAATACTGACATTCATTGAGAATCACGACACCGACCGCTTCTTGGGTGAAGGTAAAAATCTGCCTATGCTCAAACAAGCCTCGGTAATGCTATTGACCACACGCCGCATTCCGCAACTTTATTACGGAACCGAAGTGATGATGAATGGTACCAAAGCTCAAAGCGATGGCTATGTACGTAAAGACTTTCCCGGTGGATGGGCCGATGACAAAGAAAATGCGCTTACCGCATCGGGACGCACCACCCAGCAAAACGAATGCTATAACTTCTATAAAACCTTGCTCAACTGGCGCAAAGGAAACGATGTTATCGCAAAAGGAGATATGGTGCAGTTCATGGTGCAAAACGGTGTTTATGCTTATGCACGTCAATACAACGGTAAAACGGTGTTCGTGATGCTAAACGGAACGGATAAAAAGACTACATTGCCACTTAATTTTTACAAGGAAACCATAAAAGAGAGCAAGCAAGGAAAGGACATATTGACTGGAAAGATGGTGCAACTAGAAGAAGAGTTAACGATGGCACCTCGCGAATCACTGGTGTTGGAGCTCTAATTTCACGTCATTCTTCTACATGCTGATGCAGAGAAAGAGTAATCAAGATAAAAAAAGGCTGCCCCAATCGGAGCAGCCTTTTTTATATATATCGTAATGTATACGTTTTATTCAGCCAACTTGTTATTTGAGCCTAATACATTAATGATCTTCTCTTTGTACAGTTTCTCCATGCTATCGCGAGCAGGTCCCAAGTATTTACGTGGATCAAACTCAGCAGGGCTCTCTGCAAACACCTTGCGGATAGCAGCAGTCATGGCCAAACGGCTGTCAGAGTCAATGTTGATTTTGCAAACAGAAGAGGCAGCCGCTTTACGCAACTCTTCTTCGGGGATACCCACAGCAGCTTTCAATGCACCACCGTATTTGTTGATCGTATTTACTTCTTCCTCAGGTACTGAAGATGAACCGTGTAGAACGATTGGGAATCCGGGAAGTTCTTTCATTACACCATCCAACACGTCGAACGCCAAAGGAGGAGGAATCAAACGACCGGTCTTCGGATCAACAGTACATTGCTCTGGAGTAAATTTGAAAGCACCGTGCGAAGTACCAATAGAGATAGCCAAGCTATCGCATCCTGTCTTCGTTACGAAATCTACTACTTCATCCGGTTCAGTGTAGGTGTGGTGTTCTGCAGAAACTTCGTCTTCAACACCTGCCAGAATACCAAGCTCGCCTTCAACGGTTACATCGAACTGATGTGCGTATTCAACTACCTTCTTAGTAAGCGCTACGTTTTCATCGTAAGGCAGATGAGAACCGTCGATCATTACTGAAGAGAAACCCATATCGATACAAGACTTGCAAGTCTCGAAAGTGTCACCGTGGTCTAGGTGAAGAACAATTTCCGGTTTAGCGCAACCCAATTCTTTTGCATATTGCACAGCACCTTCGGCCATGTAACGAAGCAATGTTTGGTTTGCATATTGACGAGCACCTTTAGATACCTGAACGATAACCGGAGACTTAGTTTCTACAGCTGCCTTGATGATAGCTTGCAACTGTTCCATGTTATTAAAATTAAAAGCAGGGATAGCGTATCCGCCTTTAATAGCCTTTGCAAACATATCTCTGGTGTTTACAAGACCTAAATCTTTGTAGTTAATCATTTTGTTTAAAAGTTTATTGTTAGTAAATAAAAATTCTATGCAAAAGTAAGCATAATACTTTTAATAGAGAAGAAGCAAATCATAAATATCCCCAACGTGAATACAAATCGATCTCATTTCTCTTCAATCCAGATCATTTAAGACTTGATTGCAATCTCCATGTAGCAAAGCACGGCGTTATTTCTTCAAATAAATAAGCGTAGGCAAATGGTCGCTGTATCCGTTCAGCCAGAGTTTACCACCGTGTGTGCGCAAGGGCGAACCTTTGTATTGCCCCTCTTGTTGAAGCAGATAATCCCGAACAAACACCTCACTATCAACATATTTCAATCCTCTCTTTGCATTGAGTAACGAAGGAGAAACGACAATTTGATCAAACAGATTCCATTTGCCGCGGTAGAGCAAGGTGCCCACGCCTTTATCTTCGAGTATCTCCCAAAACGGATTGTAAAACTCTCCTGCTTTGACCTCTTGTCGGTGCTTTTTAGCACCCAATGCAGCGAGGCTATCATCCATGGGATCATCGTTTAAATCACCCATCAGGATAAGCTTCAGCTTTTTATCGGTTAGCAAAAGCGAGTCGGCCAACGCCTTTACCTGTCGAGCAGCGTGCACACGCACCGGCGAATCCGCTCCGCGCGAAGGCCAATGGTTCACAATGAAGCAAACGTTATCACCGGCCAACTTGCCATTTACAATGAGAAAGCCGCGAGTCAAATGAACCGTATCTCCCTGAAAAGGGGTAGATTCGATCAGTTTACTTGAGATGACTTCAAACTGTTTCGGATTGTATAGCAAGGCACAGTCTATACCGCGCTTATCGGGTCCTTCGTAGTGCACCACTTCATAACCTTTCAACGAAGGTTGGTTAACCAAATCATCGAGCACCCGACGGTTTTCAGCCTCGACTACACCAATGACCGCAGGCCCATCTGCCACTTTATCCCGAGAGAGTTGCCCCAGCACCTTTGACAAGTTAGCCAGTTTAGCGAGATACTTTTCCGAGTTCCATTGCTTTTCGGCATTGGGCAGATACTCGTAATCGTCCTTACCACTGTCATGAATGGTATCGAATAGATTTTCGAGGTTATAAAACGCTACGCTATACAACCCGGGTTTAGCCTGCTGTGCTTGCAAGCCCAAAGCAACAAGCAACATGAGATTCAGTACAATAATTAATTTCTTCATATCCAATAATGCATTTTTATCCTGCAAAATTCACAAAAAAAAGTGATATACACTGTTTTTTACCGAAACTTTTTTCTTATTCGCAGAAAAGCATTATATTTGCGCTCTGAAAACGTCCATTACACTATTCTTACCAAATAGTTAAACGATATCATAATTAAAAAAACAAATATTGAAATGAAAAAAGATCTTCATCCAGCAGGATACCGCCCGGTAGTATTCAAAGATATGTCAAACGGCGATATGTTCTTGACTAAATCGACTGCTAATGCGAAAGAAACCATCGAGTTCGAAGGTGAAACGTATCCGTTAATGAAAATAGAAATCTCAAACACGTCTCACCCTTTCTACACAGGCAAGTCTACATTGGTAGATACTGCAGGCCGTGTTGATAAGTTCATGAACCGTTACGGTGACCGTGCAAAAAAGAAATAATCAGTCATAAACTGACAGATAAAAAAGAGGTAATTCTTTCGAGAATTACCTCTTTTTTGGTATTTGCGCATGGTGATAAGGAAACTACTTCGTACTTTTGCAGCCGTTTTATATGATAAAGCTATTATGACAAAATTTGATTCCCAACAATGGGTATCACGCGCTAAAAGCGTCTACCATTATCTCAGTGACAAATGCAAATCCTTCGGGAAGTGGTATGCGAATCTTTACCATGAAGCCCGTTGGTACAAAAAGGGAGGCCTCTCTGTGGCCACCTTCTTGTTGTTCTTCCTGCTTTATCTGGGCATGGTAGACATAAATTTCCTGTGGCTATTTGGCAAGTCGCCCAGTCTATCAAGCATACATAATCCTAATCAACCCATCGCTTCAGAGATATACAGTTCCGATGGTAAAATGATCGGCAAATACTTTCTCGAAAACCGAAGCCCTGTTACGTTCGAAGAGATTTCTCCTAAGCTCATTCAAACACTTATCAGCACAGAAGATGAACGTTTTTATCAACACTTTGGTGTTGATTTGCAAGGCGTATTCGCAGCTGTTAAAGATATGGCCAAAGGACAAGCACGCGGTGCAAGCACCATCACCCAACAATTGGTTAAAAACATGTTCAAGGTTCGCTCACAATACTCTACCGGTGCACTGGGCTATATTCCGGGTGTGAAGCTGCTTATCATGAAATCGAAAGAGTGGATCACCGCTGTCAAGATCGAGTGTTTCTACTCCAAAGAGGAGATTTTGACGATGTATCTCAATACCGTCGATTTTGGAAGCAATGCCTTCGGTATTAAAACGGCTAGTGCTACCTTTTTTCATACCACACCACAAGAAATTACGTATGAGCAAGCTGCCACACTGGTAGGCTTACTGAAAGCCACCACTACGTATAACCCGAGAGCAAACCCGAAGAACAGCCTCAAGCGTCGCAACGTGGTGTTGGAGAATTTGATGAAGAATCGGGTGATCAGCCGTGCGGAGTTCGACTCGCTGAAACAGATCCCTATTCAGCTAAACTATAACGTGGAGACGAATTACGACGGACAGGCACTCTACTTTCGCGAAGCAGTGGCCTCGGAGTTGAATGAATGGTGCAAAGAGAACGATGTTGACTTATATGCCGACGGACTAAAGATACACACTACCATAGACACCCGGATGCAGAAGTACGCAGAGGCAGCGGTAGACAAGCAGATGCGTGTGGTGCAACGCAATTTCGACAACCACTGGGGCAACCAGCATCCGTGGCGCGATCGCAACCAAAAAGAGATTCCTCTTTTCGTTGAAAAACTGGCCAAGAACACGATTGCCTACAAGCTCTTGGAACAGAAATTTCCCAATCAGCCCGACTCCATCAGCTATTACTTGAATAAGCCTCACCGACTCAAGGTGTTCGATTACAACACCGGCACACGAGACACCACCATCAGCACCATGGACTCCATTCGTTATATGGAGCGTTTCATGCACTGTGGCTTCGTGGCTATGGAGCCTCAAACCGGTTTTGTCAAAGCATGGGTAGGCGATATCAGCTTTGGTTCGTGGCAGTACGACAAAGTATTATCCAAACGTCAACCGGGCTCTACGTTCAAACTCTTTGTTTATGCAGCCGGCATCAATCAGGGCATGGCGCCTTGCGACGAACGCATGGATCAATACTTATCTTGGGACGTAATGGAAGATGGGAAACCTGCCAAATGGATTCCTCGCAATGCCAACGGCGAGTTCACCGGAGATACGCTTTCGCTCAAAGCAGCCTTTGCGCGTTCTATCAATACGATTGCTGTGCAGGTAGCCAAGGAGGTAGGTATAAACAATGTGGCCTTAACAGCCAAAGCGATGGGCATTCGAACACCACTTGAAGAGACACCAGCCCTTAGCTTGGGCGCATCGGATGTCTCGTTGTTGGAGTTGGTCAACGCCTACACCACTGTGGTAAACGAAGGCATGGCTCATGATCCCGTATTAGTTACCCGCATCGAAGACCGAAACGGAAAAATCTTGTACGAGTACCAACCCAAACAAACACAAGCCCTATCTTATGAAACCGCTTTTCTGATGACCGAAATGCTGAAAGCCGGACTAACAGAACCTTTGGGCACCTCACAGGCACTTTGGGGCTATGATCTCTTTCGTTACAACACCGAGTTTGGTGGTAAAACTGGCACCTCTTCCAACCACTCCGATGCTTGGTTTGTAGGCGTCACTCCTCATCTGGTTGGAGGTGCATGGGTAGGTGGAGAACACCGCAGCATCCACTTCCGTACCGGTGAACTGGGACAAGGAAGTCGCACCGCACTACCTATCTTTGCCTATTTCATGGAGGATGTACTCAAAGACAAGAGTCTCGGTCAGTATCGCGGCAAGTTTCCATCACCCAAAGAAAAAATCAATAAGTCATACAATTGTCGCACCATCTATCAGCCCAAAGATAGTGACTCGATAGCCATTAACCTACCCGATAGCTTAATTGGCGCAGAAGAAGAGATTGACATCAGCCGGATCATCAAGGGGACGAAATAAACAGAAGTTGCTCATCAACTACAAAAAAGCCCCATTGTCTCGACATACTATTATCGGACAATGGGGCAACAAACCAACCTAACCAATCTAACCTAAAAATAATTCAACTTAATTGTCTTTAGTAAAGCTCGTATATAAACGGAACTCGTGGGCGGGAATAGTAATACTCTCTCCTGCCTTTACCGGTGATCCATCTCCTAAGTAATTGTACCACACACCCGTAGGATTCGTATAATTTAAAGGATTTGTTGTAAAATTGCCCACTACCCTAACCTCCTTTCCATCGATTGATTTTAGTGTAAGTGTACGGCCATTATCCCAGTCGCTCACTCCTACTTTCCATGTTAACTGTGCATTGACAGTAAACAATGACGGATAGTCATTGCGCAATGCAATGAGCTTCTTATACGTATCAACCAATGCTTTATTTTGCGTTTCGTATTCCCAGTGAAGCGGTTTTTTACCGGTGCGTCCATTTTCATCAATAGATACATCGTAAGCCATTTCACCAAATTGCCAAATCATTTTAGGGCCGGGAACGGTAAAGAAAAACGCTGCATTAGTCGACAGACTCTTCAAACGGTTTATTTGATTTGTCTTCAAATCACCATTACCGTAGGTTAATATCTTGTAAGTTACACGTTCCTCGTCATGACTTTCCATATAGCCCACATAAGCACCAAATGTCATTGAGTTGGTTCCGGTGTAAAGACCCGAGAAATCACTTTTCTCAGGCCGACTCATTCCCGACTGACAATACGCTTCATTCTTATTTCGCCACACTTTGATACCATCGGCAGCCAACTCCTTATCTTCTCGATCGTCACAGAAATGCTCCATGATTACGATAGCTTTATCGCTTACAGCCTTAATTGCTGCATTGTAATCTTTCAGGATAGCAATACGCGTGGCATCGTATGCGGAAGCTGTAGACTCCGTACTGCTCTTTTGTGTAAATCCTTTCGTGAAGTCAAAACGGAATCCGTCAAGGTTATACTCTTCGAGCAGGAATTTCAAGTTACGCTTTACAAACGCACGAACCATCGACGATTCATGGTTAAAATCGTGGAAAACGCTGTAAGGGTGTGGCGCATCCACATTGAACCATGGGTTGTTGGCCGCTGTTTTGTTGGATTTGCTGTCCCAATAAAGCTTAGCAAAAGGATGGCTTCCGGTAGCATGATTGTAAACGACATCGAGAATAACCGCGATTCCTTTTTCGTGGCAGGCATCAATAAACTCCTTGTACATCTTGTCCGTACCATAAGCTTTATCCATCGCAAAGAAAAAGCAGGGGTTATATCCCCAACTATCATTGCCGTCAAACTCTTGGATAGGCATCAATTCGATGGCGTTTACTCCAAGTGACTTCAGGTAATCCAACTTTTGTTTAGCCCCATTGATATCGCCTGTAGCACTGAAATCGCGTAACAACAACTCATAAATAACGAGATTATCTTTGTCTTTTACTTGATAGTCTTTCACTTTCCAGGTATAGACATCTTGTTGTATCTTAAAAACCGAAGCAATACCTACAGCTCCCTTTGGATACTCTTTCGCATCGGAGTAAGTAGCAGCAGGAATATACTTGTCGTTATCCGGATCAAGTATTTTACGACAGTAGGCATCCGCCAAACGGGTAATCTCTCCACTTTTCGTACCTAGATAGTATTGAAAGGCATACTCTTTGGTAGCATCCAGACCGGTTAGCGTAATCCACCAACACCCTGAGGTGTTATCTCGAAACATCTGACTCTTCGCATCGTTGCTCAGTTTCCAACCGTTAAAATCGCCCACGACATGAGCAAAATCTTTGTAAACTCCGTTCTTATCTTTGTCATAAAGCACGAGCGTAACAGTAGTATTGTCAATGATATTGATGCCGGCTTCGACTCCACTCGGCAAGGCCGCTTGTTTAATGGCAGCCGGGGCAAACGCTTGATACTTACTGTCGGTTACCGTTACAAATGAATCTTCGTTGATTCCTTTTTTAGCACCATCAGCACTACGTATAACGATACCCAGTTTCAGAACAGCCGCTTCTCCCGAACCATACCATTGACGAATGGATGGAGAAAGTTTGATGCTCCATACGTTGGCTTCGACTTTGGTCATTTTACATTGGGGAAGGTTCTGTTCCCACGTAGCCGGCACATACATCCAACTGCCATCAACAATGACTCCGGTATAAATATACACATCGCCGGTATAGCTATATAAAGCGGATGATTTTCCTGCTTTAAATGTGATGGTCAGCTCCTTATCGGCATCGGGTGTTTCGGACGAGTAGTTGAGTCCGTCTTTCAGCACGGTAACCGGTGGTTTGGGTTCGGGTATAGGCACTATGGGTTCATCTTTTGAACAAGAAGTGAACAACAGTGACACAACAACCCACATCAGAAATATATTCTTAACTCTTTGCATATCTTTCTTTTTAAGTATAAAAAGTCACTTCTATATGATCATAGAAGCGACTTTTTATTAAAAACGTCAATCTATTTCACGCTATACGCACCTTAGTTTTTGGTCAACTTGCAATGGCTTCCTTCATCGTTGGTCAGGTAAAGTTCTACAGTGTAATTGCCGGCTTCGGTTACTTGCAGATTAGTTCCGTTGTTAAACGTTAACTTGTTTTCAGCACCTCCCATATTGATACCCCAATCTTTATTGGCACGGAATTTAAATTCTCCAGCCGAAAGGTTGGTTGTAACACTCCAGCAATTGGTTGCTTTATCATACGACATTACGACATCGTTTTCAGGGTTCCATCCACCTACAGCAGCACCAATAATACTCCATTCGGCTTTGGTTGCCTCTATAGCCTTGGTCGCCATGTTAGATTTCAAATAATAGAACGCCTCGGCCACAGCCAAATTTCCACCATCATCAGTGATGTTTTCTGTTGTACTATTAAAGTAGCTGTATCCATAATCAACTCCTACACCTCCGCTTGGCCATGAAGGCTGCCCGGTGAGTTTAAAGCCACCGTTCAAGTAGAGGTGTCCGGTATAAACCATATCCATATTGGCAGAGAAAAGTTGAGGGGCTTTGTCCGGTGCCCATCCTTGGTGATTGCCCGGTACCCACAGATAGGGAGAGATTTCGCCTAATGCTTCTACTTTATAGGTATACTCCATCATGTTCAAGGTGATTTTTACCCAACCGGCATCTTCGATTTGCATGTCTTGAGGATTAGTTGTGATGAGTTTTCCATCCTCAGAGGTATCACCGTCGGTAACACAACCCAGTACACCATCTCCCCAAACATTAGAAGAGGTTCCTGCATTCAATGCATCGACACGAGATTGAGGAATCACTTTCCAGTAGCAAGCTGCCGGCACTTTCAACAATGCTGTGAAGATTGGATCATCGTATACATCTTTACCGCTGTGAACCAATTTAATTAATTTGGATGCATCTGAATCCGCCAAACCATTCATACCGCCAATCAAGTAATAAGCCGATTCAATCAATGGTGCTTTGGGAGTCACTGTCACGTTCAGATTATTGCCTTGTACTTTTGATGTTTGTCCATCAGGAGTAGTCACATACGCATTCACACGTATAACTAGCTGTCTAGCCTCTGGGCGCTTTCCATAAAGAGCTTCAACAGCCTTTTGCAAGTCGGCTTTTGCTACTTTAAAGTTGCTGTTCGCTAAGCTGGCAGCAACTTGAAGTTTTGCTGCAAAATCAGCCGCTTTGTCTATCTGAATATCGTATGAAACAGTCGTTTGCGGATCATTAGACAGCTTCGTCTGTTTGGCTAACTCAATCGAGTCGGCAGTGATAGTACCTAGATCAAAAGAGGCACTCGTATTAGCAACTTCAAACAGCAAGCTTTTAGCATTTTCGGGTTCATTGGTCTGTGGTGCAGCCCAATCTTCAAAATTCTCATTACAGGCAGTAAATGCTGCGATTGCAAAAAGAGAGATGAAATATAATGATATTTTTTTCATTGTCATTCTTTTTTTATTAGATTTATCCTATACTTATTCTACACGACCAATTCCCTTTGAGAAGTCCAGATAAACCTTCTTACCGGCCTCTGCCTGAACAGGATCCTGATCATTGCCATTGGCACGATACTCTATCTTACCGCTCAAGAAGATGAACTCTGTATGCCACCATTCGTGTTTGGGCAAAACAACACAAAGTCTCAATTCGCCGCTTGCTGTAAGCGCAGGAGATACAAATTCGCCATCGGCTGTTTGAGGAACAGTGAATTTCTGTCCTTCAGCCCCCCATTTGTCGCCTACAGTCGGTCCGCAAACATAAACGGTTGGTTCAAAGAAATCCACAGCATATGCATAGCTACGACCTACGATTGTTGTTTTAACTGCAACAATGTACCATCCTGCATTCGTTATCTTTATGTTGCCACCACTATCTGCAATACCGGCATTTGCGTTATCATTGATCACCGTATTGGCAAATCCAAACTCAGCACCATCCCAAGCTTTAGACACGTTGAATTTAATTTCATCATTCGCAGCGAAATATTTCATAATCCAAAACTCACCGGAAGCCACAGGATAAACCGAAACCATTGGATAAGCCTTCGCCCAATCCCATCCGCAAATACTTCCTGTCATATACATCTTATCGGGCATTACCATTGCATCTAGTGCAAAATAGCTTAACACTTTAGGCAATTCAATTACATTCGAATAAATAGGTCTCATGCCATCATTTACAGAAGCATTTAAGCGTATATAGACTTTAATAGGATCGGTATAAAACTTATTCTCTTCTGTTATTCCAGACAAGTTGACAATGGCTACAGCCAGTTCCTGTGCATCTACGTTCATTCTTGCCGTAGTGTGCACTGTAGGAAGAGCTAGATATGTAGCCGTAGCTTTATCCGTTGCTTCTTTAAACTCTCCGGTCAAAGACACTTGAACCGTATAGTCGGTAGCTGCTGTAAAACCATAATCGGGTTGTGAACAAGCAAGTTCTATGGTTTTTGAGTTCTTCAAATCGTATACAGTTGAAGCATAAGCCGGGGTATTTAAAATAAAGGTAGTGGGTTCCAATAGTACCGGATTGCTGTCTCTATCCGACTCGCAAGAGGAGATGCCCAGTACGCCCAACATCATCCATACGATTATATTTATTTTTTTCATCTTAGTTTTGTTTTTATGATTATACATTTATCTAATCAATATCCGGTATTTTGAATCAGCTTGGTGTTAGCTGTTAGCTGGCTAATTGGAATAGGCAACAGTTTCAAGTGAGCGGGAAGCGAAGTTCCTTCGGCAACTCCACCTTTCCAGTCCCAGATGTAATCGGAAGTGTATTTGTTGAAACGGATCAAGTCAACACGACGCTGTGCTTCGAAATAGAATTCACGCGATTTCTCATCTAGAATGAAATTCAAGGTCAAATCAGATTCACCAATCTCAGTTGCCTTAGCACGCTTACGTAAATCGTTGATGGCTTTCAGTGCCTCTGTCTTGCTACCACCGGCTCTCAATGTAGCTTCAGCAAAGGTCAGATTGGCCTCGGCCAAACGGAACAACGGGAAGTCCATGTCAGGAAATTGCTTATTAGGATCACTACCTATTTGACCATCTTTGGTCAAGTTTTTAAACTTAGCCACCGTATATCCCTGAGTAAACTCGCTTGGCTTTTCAATGGCTAACGTACGATCTTTAGTCCAGAACATAGCCCGCTGATCTTTCACATTAGCCAAGTTTCCATCGTTAGCAAATTTCTTAACCAATGCCATTCTGGCTCGGTTACCACCCCAGCCCTCTTTTGTTCCAAAATTGGCTTCTAAATCCATATCACCTGAGATAAAACTACATACGAAGAACATTCCGCTCCATGAACGAGCATAAACACCATCAAAACAGATCGGCATAATCATCTCTTGAGACTTGTTGTTGTCGGCTCTGAACATATCGCCATATACAGGTTCTAATGTATAGCCTGCTGTCATCACTTTTTTAGCATACGTAGCAGCATCGGCCCATCGAGCTGTACCTGTATAAACTTCTGCATTCAGATACAAACGAGAAAGCACCATCCATACAGCAGCTTGATCTGCACGTCCGTACTCATTGCTTCGCGGTGCTTTCAGTATCGGCTCTATCTCTTTCAACTCTTTTTCAACGTAGGCAAACAAGTCGGGACGAGTGATGCGCTCTGGAACATAGGCACCGATACCAGTTATCTCATCTACGAAGGGCACGTTACCATAGAGATCGATCAAGTAATAATAGTCCAATGCACGAATAAAACGAACTTCGGCACGCTGCAATGCAGTCTTTTCATCCGATAATCCGGAGGTTTGCAGCAAGAAGTTGTTACATTGGGCTATTTGAATATACAAACGGTTGAACATATTGAGTACTAAACCATTAGACGGAGTAAACTTGGTAGAGTTCAGCGGAAACACATCTGTATCTCCCGTCCATGCACAAATAGCCTCATCGGTAGTGAGCTCATTAATATTGAACATCATACGCATCAAACCAGAAGCCCCTTCGTCCGTATCAGCAATATCAGGCTGCCCGGCAGGGCCTTGATTACCAGTTATAGCTAATCCGGCATAAATCTTAGCAAAATTAGCATCCTGATTGAAAACAACATCCAAGTTAGGATCGATTGGTGACACATCAAGGTCTCCAATACATGATGTAAAGTTCATCATGAAAGCCAGAGACAAAGTCGGAATTATATATTTAAATATCTTTGTATTCATAGTGGTTGTTGTTTAAAAGTTTAGACTTAATCCGAAAATGCCAACAAGTGGACGAGGATATACATTTCTATCGATACCGCCGTTTACCTCGGGATCTAATCCATCGTATTTAGTAATCACAAATGGATTTTGAACCGTACCGTAAACACGTCCGTTCAAAGACTTGAACAAGTTCTTGAACGAATAACCTAACGTAATGTTATCGCAACGCAAGAAAGATGCATTTTGCACATAATAATCAGACAACACATTCAAGTTTTGGAAGTTCGTTTCAAAGGATGAAAATGGTCTGTTTGATAAATAGCCCTTATTGTTGATCCAGCCTTCGCTAAGAGGTGCATTGAAAGAAGCTACATTATTATATACATAGTTATTCAGACTGCCTCGCAAAGAAAAACTAAAATCCCAACTCTTATAAATCAATTTAGAAGTGAACCCCAAGGTTACATCAGCCGATGGTTTTTTGTAGAAATACTTATCACTCTCGTTTACTTGACCATCGCCATTGCGATCTACATAAAGACCTTCAATGGGTTTTCCGGCTTCATCATATACCTGCTGGTACACATAGAATGAATTGATCGGATTTCCCACACCCTGAGCTTGAACCATGGTACCTGTACCGCCATCCACATAACCGGTAGGAACAATTGTTGCTGCGTTATCTTGAGCTGTAAGCTGCGTAATTTCAGTGTTGTTCCAAGCAATATTGAATCCCAAATCCCACATCCAATCTCTACTTGAGATGGGTTTGGCATTGATCGAAAGTTCAACTCCTTGATTTTTCAACGAACCAATATTGCTTACAATGCGATTTTTGAAGTTTGTACCGGCAGGCACATCAATCACATTGATTAAGTCTTTGGTTTCGCGGTAGTAGTAATCAACAGCAGCCGTAATGCGGTTGTTGACAAATCCGAAATCCAATCCGGTATTCCAAGTAGTTGTCTCTTCCCATTTCAAATCCGGGTTAAAACCATTTGGACGAGAGATAGCCACTTGCTTGTTGTCGCCAAATTGATAGTAAGCACCATCTTGTCCGGCAAAATAGGTAGGCATGTAAGGATAGTCACCTTGTTGAAGATCTTGTTGACCGGTAATACCATATCCCAAACGCAATTTCAGATCAGAAAGAGCATCTACATCCTTCAAGAAGGCTTCTTCTTTCACTCTCCATCCAACAGCGACTGATGGGAAAAGTCCCCAACGGTTGTTTTTCGCAAAACGCGATGTACCATCATCACGCAAGGTAGCTGTGATCAAGTATTTATTCATAAATGAATAGTTCAAACGTCCGAAAAAAGACACTAGATAGCTTTCTGTTTTAAAGATATAAGAAGTTGGATTTGAGTTATCAAGATTGTTATAACCATTCTCTACCGAACGATGAAAATGTTGCCATGAATAACCGGCCATGGCATCGAAGTGATGTTTCTCATTAAAATCTTTCGAGTATTGAAGATAGAAATCTAACAAAAGATTGTACTTATCAACTGTTTCCGAACCTGTTTTTCCATTTTCAATATAACCAATAGGTGATTCTTTGGGGTAATAAAGATCCTGTTTTCCAGAAGCCAAATCCATACCCAAATTCAAGTTTGCTTTCAAATCGGGAAGAAAATGAAATTTATAATCGAACTGAGCGTTTGCAACCAAGTTCTTAGAGTTGGCTGTCTCTTTCTTCTGCTCGAGCATAGATACCGGATTTTTTGTAGCAATGGAAATAAATTCGCCCGAAGTTGGATTTTCCCATGCAAAATAACCGCCGTATTTTGGATTTCCATCCATTACGACCTGAGTCGGATCAAATCCCAACGCAGCACCCACTGCACCTGTATCTGCAAAACGACTGTTGGCAATCATCCCTTTAGCATTTAAGTTAAGATTCAAATGCTTGTCGAAAAAGCTGGGGTTTAAACTAAATGAACCGGTATATCTTTCGAAATTAGACGTTTTAAGAATACCGTTCTGGTTGGTATAACCCAATGATACACGATAAGGCATATTTTTCAGACCTCCCGAAACAGTCACATTATGATCGGTTCCGAAAGCTGTTCTGAATAACTCCTTTTGCCAGTCGGTATTTGCATCGCCTAGTAGCTTGGCAGCACCCGAATCGGCGCCAAAAGTTCCAGTAACGAAATCGCGATACTGATCGGCACTCATTACCTTTATCTCATTGACTTTGGCACTCATGGATACATTACCATCATACGTAACGCGAGGACGAGAGTTAGCATCACCTTTTTTCGTAGTGATAATGATGACACCATTCGAAGCGCGAGAACCGTAAATAGCGGTAGCCGAAGCATCTTTCAATACAGTAAATGTTTCAATATCGTTGGGGTTGATGGAACTTAAGGGGTTAGAAACGCCTTTAATTCCGTCATTGTCAATAGGAAGTCCATCGATAACAATCAGTGGATTATTACTTGCAGACAAAGAGGAGCCGCCACGAACACGAATAGTAGCACCTCCACCAGGAGCACCACCATCCGAAGTAACATTGACACCGGCTATCTTACCAGTAATCATATCGGTTGCAGTAGTTGTCAAACCCCGATTCAACTTATCGGGCTTAATAGCTGTCACCGAACCGGTCAAGTCATTTTTCTTCACTGTACCGTAACCAATCACAACCACGGCCTCAAGAACCTGTGCATCATCTTGCAAGGTAAGGATCATTGTTTTTTCTGCTTTTGCTTCTACTTGCTTGTAGCCAACAAAAGTAACGACAACAGTAGAGTTTTGAGGAGCATTCAGAATGAAGTTACCGTCTAAATCGGTTATGGTACCATTGGCCGTACCTTTAACCAAGACATTTGCACCTATAACAGGTTCACCTGCTGCATCTTTCACATGTCCCCTTACAGAGATCTGTTGTGCAAAAGCGCTTAACGACAAGAACAGCCCAAACAATAAGGGCAGAATCATTCGATAGATTCTTAGATTAACTTGCTTCATGCATTATAAATTTAAAGTTAACAATATAAAATAATATAATTTTCTTAGATTATCGAACGAATAAGAACCTTACGCCAAGCCTCTTATCTATACGATGAAACAAAAATAGAACTATTGATAGTAATAAGCATAAGAAAGTAGAAAAACTTACCCACACGGCTATGCAATCGTTTGCGTGCAAGAATACAACCAATTATAGATACGCACGCGTACATTAATAACAATAATCTAAACGCAATTGTTGCTCAATGCAATCGTTTGCATACCCAATGAGCGAGAAACGGAACATTCGAATCATAAACACAGAGCGATTCTGCTATTTTTGCAGAGGAGAATAAAACTTCAGCAAAATCTGCTTGTTCTGTTTCCCTAATTCATTTACCTTTGGCTGAAACTAATACTGTATTATGAATAAACCACCAATCACCATCAAGGATATTGCTCGCGAGCTGGGAGTTTCTCCTTCTACTGTGTCAAGGGCATTGAAAGACAATCCCGATATCAGTTTGGAAACAAGAACGACCATCCATAAATATGCTCGTGAACATAATTATAAGCCCAACGCACTAGCTCTTAATCTACGCACAAGTCGGTCAAACACGATCGGGGTTATCATTCCACAGTTTGTTCATCACTTCTTTTCGTGTGTACTCAGCGGCATTGAGGAGATGGCTACCAAAGCAGGATACAACATCATTGTGGCACAAAGCAATGAAAAGTATGAACAGGAGGTAAAAATAGTACACACTTTCTTAGCCGCAAGAGTTTGTGGGGTGATCGCTTCATTGGCCAAAGACACGTCGCAATATGACCATTATCAAGAGCTACTCGACCATAATATTCCCATCGTTTTTTACGATCGCATCTGTACGGGGATCAACACCGAACGAGTGGTGGTCGATGATTATGCCGGTTCCTTTGCTGCCGTGGAGTATATGATACAAACGGGATGTAAGCGTATCTTCTTTTACAGTGCTGCCCCCCATCTCGAAATCACTAAAAATCGTCGCAATGGGTACATGGATGCAATGAAGAGATACAAAATTCCGGTAGACAACAGCATGATAAAGCTTTGCGACACTCGTGAACAGGCGATTGCCATTACACCCGACTTGCTGGAAGGTCCCAATCGCCCGGATGGGTTCTTTGCCATTAACGATGAAACGGCTTCAGGCATTTTATACTCGTGCAAACTCACTGGGTTGAAAGTGCCCGACGAAATCTCCATCTGTGGATTTACAGATGGTGCCATCGCCCAAAGTACTGACCCCAAACTAACCACTGTTGAGCAACATGGCGAAGAGGTAGGCAAAAGTGCCATAACCCTGTTGATCGACAAAATAGAGGGTAATAAAGAGACTAAAAGCTCAAACAAAATTGTACGAACCAATTTGGTGGTACGCGGAACGACGAAATAAATCTAATTCAGAATATCATGAAAGTAAAACCCAATTTAAGTTTTTGGACGCTCTGGAACATTAGTTTCGGCTTTTTCGGTGTGCAGATAGCTTATGCGCTACAAAACTCTAGCATTAGTCGCATATTTGCCACACTGGGAGCCGATCCACATAATTTGAGCTATTTCTGGATTCTACCACCGCTGGCAGGAATCATCGTGCAACCCATCATTGGATCGGCAAGCGACCGAACCTGGACACGCTTTGGCAGACGAATTCCTTACCTGTTTGTCGGTTCCATTGTAGCGGTAATCGTGATGTGTCTGTTGCCCAATGCAGGAAGCTTTGGCATGATGGTGAGCACAGCAATGATTTTCGGAGTATTATCATTAATGGTTCTTGACACCTCGGTCAATATGGCCATGCAACCTTTTAAAATGTTGGTTGGCGATATGGTCAACGAAAAACAAAAGGGTCTGGCCTACTCTATTCAGAGCTTTCTTTGCAACGCCGGAAGCTTAGTTGGCTATCTGTTTCCATTTGTTTTCACTTGGATAGGCATCAGCAACACAGCCGATAAAGGCACAGTACCCGATTCTGTTATCTACTCGTTCTATATTGGAGCAGCTGTACTGATTGCTTGTGCTGTTTACACCAGCATTAAAGTAAAAGAGATGCCTCCCAAAGAGTTTGAGGAATTTCATGGGATCACGGCCGATGAAAAGAAAGAAAAATCCGATTTCTTCTCTCTGCTTAAACATGCACCAAAGGTATTTTGGACCGTAGGTTTGGTGCAGCTTTTTTGTTGGGCAGCTTTCATGTATATGTGGACATACACCACCGGTGCCATAGCCAACACGGTATGGAATACCACGGATGTGCAGTCTGCCGGATATCAAGAAGCCGGCAACTGGGTAGGTATCTTGTTTGCCGTGCAAGCCATTGGCTCGGTACTATGGGCTATTATTCTGCCCCTATTCAGTGCGCGTAAACTAGCTTACTCCTTGAGTTTGATACTGGGTGGAATTGGTTTTATCTCGATACCGTTTCTCAATGATGCCTATTTACTGTTTATCTCTTACTTCCTCATCGGTTGCGCTTGGTCTGCCGTGTTGGCCATGCCCTTCACCATCCTCACCAACTCTGTTTCGGGCAAGAACATGGGTGCCTATCTGGGTTTATTCAATGGCACCATCTGTATTCCACAAATTCTGGCAGCCGTTGCCGGTGGCACTGTTTTGCGTCTGGTAGGTGGCGAACAAGTTCATATGTTAGCATTGGCGGGCATCCTTCTTTTCATAGGTGCCATTTGTGTCTATTTTATTAAAGAGACAGTAGCGCATACAAAGTCCTAATAGATAAGAAATTCCTTGTCGCTATTATGGATTGCAAGAGTACGTACTTAACAGTGTGTTAATATACTATTTAACAGATAGTTAAATACGCACTCTTGTTATATAAAAGTACGTACTCTTTTTAGTACCTGATTATCAACATGAAAAAAGAATGCATTCAGTTCATGGAATGTATTCTTTTTTTGTATCTTGCCCCTCGTTATATTAACCTTGAAACACCATGAAGAGATTCCTTAAAACCGATGAGTGGAACATCATCGAAGATCGCTTTCGTTCTAGCAAACAGCGTGCATCAGAAAGTATATTCAGTCTGGGCAACGGACGATTTGGACAACGCGGGAATTTCGAAGAGGGATACAGCGGCGATAGCTTACAGGGATCTTATGTAGCAGGCATTACCTTTCTCGACCGCACCCGCGTGGGTTGGTGGAAAAACGGTTATCCACATTTTTTCTCACGCATTCCCAATGCTCCCAATTGGAGCGGAATCTACCTGAGACTCATTGATGAAGAGCTAGATCTGGCACAGTGGGACGTGAAAAGCTTCGAACGCAGGCTCAACATGAAAGAGGGTATATCCTATCGGGACTTTGAGGTGACCTCACCCAAAGGACATTCGCTAAGGGTTCATGTAGAGCACATCAATAGTATGGCCAATCAGAATCTTTGTTTGATTAAATACAGCGTAACTTCGCTCAACTACGAAGGCAAAATATCTTTTGTACCTTATATTGATGGCGACGTCAAACACGAAAGTTCTAACTTTGACGAAAAGATGTGGACTATTCTGAAAGTTGAAACCGCTAACGAATATGCTTACCTATGGACACAGACCAAACGAGAGGATACGCAACTATGCACTGCGATGACTTATCAGTTGTTCAAAGACAGTAAAGAGTTAACCCTAAGCCCCATCAAAATTGAAAAAGAAAAATTAACCGGATTCAGTGCAGGTGCCGATGTGAAACCGGGTGAACGGTTGACATTGATTAAATACACCGCACTGGTATCGACTCTGTATTGCGACAGAAAACAATTGGTAGAACAATCTATAGCCCAAGCCCAAGAAGCTAAAAGCAAGGGATGGGAACTACTAAGCAAAGCGCACAAAAAAGTTTGGGAAGGAATATGGAAAGAGAGTGATGTGGTGATTGACGGTGATCCGGAAGCACAGCAAGGCATTCGATACAATATTTTTCAGCTAACTCAAAGCTATCGCGGAGATGATCCTCACCTGAACATAGGTCCCAAGGGATTTACCGGAGAAAAATACGGAGGTAACACTCAGTGGAATACCGAATTGTGTTGTGTTCCTTTTTTTCTTTTATCAAGCTCGAAAGAAGCAGCACGAAATCTTCTTTTGTATCGCTACAACCACCTACAAAAAGCCATAGAAAATGCGCGCAAGTTGGGATTTAAGGATGGTGCAGCCTTGTACCCGATGGTTACCCTTAATGGCGATGAGTGCCACAACGAGTGGGAAATTACGTTTGAGGAGATTCACCGCAACAACATCATTGCCTATGCCATCGTTCAATACACTGTAATGACAGGCAGTATGGATTTTATTGTCGAATACGGGTTAGAAATGATGATAGCCATCTGTCGGTTCTGGAGCCAACGGGTCTCCTTCTCTCAACCCAAGCAGCAATATGTCATTCTAGGGGTTACGGGCCCCAACGAATACGAAAACAATGTAGACAACAATTGGTATACGAACTATTCGTGCATACAAACGTTGAAAGCAACCTTGCAGTATCTTGAACTGGCTGCAAAAAACTATCCTGATCAATATTCGGACCTCTGCCGCACAACCCTTTTCGAACAAAAAGAGACCGTTCGCTGGCAAGAGATCATTGAAAATATATACCTCCCTCAAGAAAAAGAGCGTGGAATCATCGTTCAACACGATGGCTATATGGACAAAGAGCTAAATGTGGTAGCCGACATACCGACCGAAGAGCGACCAATCAATCAACATTGGTCATGGGACCGAATTCTTCGTTCGTGTTACATCAAACAAAGCGATGTATTATTGGGCCTTTATCTCTATGATGCTCATTTCGACAGTGAGACGGTTCGTCGAAATTTTCAGTTTTACGAACCACGCACCCTGCACGAATCGTCTCTATCACCTTATATACATGCTATCTTAGCATCGCGCATTGGTGATATGGAAAAAGCTTACAGTCACTTCTTACATGCTACCCGATTGGATCTTGACGACTACAACAATGAAATAGACCAAGGATTACACATAACCAGCATGGCAGGTAGTTGGTTGGCTATTGTACAAGGCTTTGCAGGCATGCGTATGGAGAACGATACGCTCTGTTTTCATCCCGTGATACCCAAACAATGGAATCTCTACCGATTTAACATCAACTTTCGCGAACGGACTTTACAGGTCACAGTCGAAAAAACATTCCTAAAAGTTGCCTTACTTAATGGAAAGGAATTGAACATACAGGTTCATCAAGTTGTTTATGTTGTTAGCGAAGTTAAAGAATTGACAGTATTGATGCATGATACTTTTTTAACGTAACACACTTTTCAATAAGTA